>NZ_JBHXRD010000003.1:0-324501 GCF_042717325.1 Streptomyces sp. NPDC058637
GGCCCGCTCCGTGCGGGCCGGCCGCGGTACGTCCGTGAGACGGGGTGTCCTACTCGGGGCCGTACCAGACGGTGGTGGCGTTGCAGAACTCCCGGATGCCGTGTCCGGCGAGCTCACGCCCGTAGCCGGAGCGCTTCACCCCGCCGAAGGGCAGTGCGGGGTGCGAGGCGGTCATGCCGTTGAAGAAGACACCGCCCGCCTCCAGGTCGCGCACGCACCGTGCCGTCTCCGCCCGGTCGCGCGTCCAGACGTTGGAGCTGAGCCCGAAGGGGGTGTCGTTGGCGAGGTCCAGCGCCTCGTCGAGATCCGCCACCCGGTACAGCGTCGCGACCGGGCCGAAGGTCTCCTCGCGGTGGATGCGCATACCGGGGGTGATCCCGGCGAGGACGGTCGGCGTGTAGAACCAGCCCCGGTCCAGGCCGCCGCCCAGCCCCTCGGGCCTGCCTCCCCCGCACAGCGCGGTGGCGCCCTGGCGTACGGCGTCGTCGACGAGCTCCTCCAGATCGGCGCGGCCCTGTTCGCTGGCGAGCGGCCCCACGTCGGTGGCGTCCTCCAGCGGGTCGCCGACGGTCAGGGCGCGCATCCCCGCGGTGAACCGCTCGGCGAACGCGTCGTACACGTCCGCGTGCACGATGAAGCGCTTCGCGGCGATGCAGGACTGTCCGTTGTTCTGCACCCGGGCGGTCACCGCGGTCTCCGCGGCCTTGGCGACGTCCGCCGACGGCAGGACGACGAACGGGTCGCTGCCGCCCAGCTCCAGCACGGTCTTCTTCACCTCGTCACCCGCCACGGAGGCGACCGCCCGGCCTGCCGGTTCGCTGCCGGTGAGCGTCGCCGCGGCGACCCGGGGGTCGCGCAGGATCGCCTCGACCGCGCCCGAACCGACGAGCAGCGTCTGGAAGCAGCCGTCGGGGAATCCCGCCCTGGTGAACAAGTCCTCGATGTACAGGGCGGTCTGCGGCACGTTCGAGGCGTGCTTGAGCAGTCCGGTGTTGCCCGCCATGAGTGCGGGCGCGGCGAATCGCATGACCTGCCAGAGCGGGAAGTTCCACGGCATCACCGCCAGGACGACGCCCAGCGGGCGGTGGTGGACGTAGGCCCGGGACGCCCCGGAGTCCTTGACGTCGGCGTCCGCGGGGTGCTCGTCGGCGAGCAGGCGCTCCGCTTCGGCCGCGTACCAGCGCATCGCCTTCGCGCACTTCGCGGCCTCCGCGCGGGCCGCCGTGACGGGCTTGCCCATTTCGGTGGTCATGGTGCGCGCGATCTCCTGCCGGTCCTCGTCGAGGAGGTCCGCGGCCCGGTTCAGCAGCCGGGCCCGCTCGGCGAAGTCCGTCGTGCGGTAGCTGTGGAACGCCCGGTGGGCGGCGGCGAGCCTGCGCTCGGTCTCCCGCGCGTCCAGTGCCTCGAATGTCCTGAGCGTCTCGCCGTTCGCGGGATTCACCGTCGCGATGGGCATGACATGGCCTCCTTGCATCGGTTGATCGACCGTTACACGCCACGCCCTGCCGCGCGACGCGGCCCCCTGCCCCACGTACCCGGCCGGCGCGGATCATGCGTGCGCGGGGCACGCCGTCCGCACCGGCCTGGCGCCGGACCGCTCGTCACACGAGGGCGGGAACGGGCCCGCCGAGGAACGTACGGCCTCCGGGGAGGGGCGTACGCGGCAGCAGTCCGGTGGTGCAGGGCGTCTCCGCGTAGCGCGTGAACCAGACGACCTTGCCGTCGGTGGTCCGGCAGGTGCCCCAGCTGTCGCTGAGCGCCATGACGCGGCTGAGACCGCCGCCACCGCCGCTGAGCAGCCGGGGCATCCGGGAATCGTTGTCGGCCACGGACACCGTCAGGTGCCGGCCGGTCCAGCGGAGTTCGACGACGCACTTGTTGTCGGCGCCGACGTGCCGCTGGACATTGGTCAGGAGCTCCTCCGCCGCCCGGCAGACCGGCCGGACGTGCAGATCGAGACTCCAGTGCCGAAGGTGCGCGGCGACTATGCGCCGCAGCTGGGAAATGCGCTCTGCCGACACCTGTAGTTCGACCAGATAGTGCCGGTCGAGTGGAACGGTCATCGTCGAGGCTCCTCACCGCGAGGCCCACGTGCTTCACCCCGTTTGAACCAACGACCCCCGAACGCGAAGCGTGAGCGGCTGTCACATCTGGGTCACTCATCAGAGTGACCCGAGGGGGCCGGTTGCGCAACCGAGGGGGCCGCACACCCTGGGTCACACCAGGTGGGGCAGCAGTCTGTCCGGGGTGAGCGGGAGGGCGCGCAGCCGCACGCCGGTGGCGTGCCGCACGGCGTTCCCGATGGCGGCCGCCGTACCGACGATGCCGATCTCACCGATGCCCTTGCTGCCCATCGGGTTGAGGTGGGGGTCGTCCTCGTCGATCCAGTGCGCCTGGATGTCGGGTACGTCGGCGCACGTCGGCACGTGGTAGGAGGCCAGGTCGCTCTCGGTGAAGTCCCCGAAGACCGGGTCCATGGTGCTGCCCTCGGTGAGGGCCATGCCGAGTCCCATCACCATGCCTCCGACGAACTGGGAGCGTGCCGTGCGGGAGTTGAGGATGTGGCCGGCGGCGAACACCCCGAGCAGCCGACGCACCCGCACCTCGCCGGTGAGGGAGTCGACCGCCACCTCGGCGAAGTGGGCACCGAAAGCGTGCCGCGCGTAGGGGGACTCCTCCGCCGTCTCCTGTTCCGTGTCCGCCGTGACGGTGACGCCCTCCGGCGGGACCGGCCCGGTACGGCCGCCGAGCCTGGCCACCAGGGCGGTGGCCGCCTTGTGCACCGCCGATCCCCAGGACGCCGTGCCGGAGGAGCCGCCGGCCACGGGGGCCGCGGGCAGGTCGCTGTCGCCGATGTCGATGTGGACGTTCTCCGGCGAGGTGCTCAGTGCCGAGGCCGCGATCTGGGCCAGGACGGTGCGGGCGCCGGTGCCGATGTCGGTGGCGTTCACCCCGATGCGGAACGAGCCGTCCGGCGCTGCGTGCGCGGAGGCGGCGGACTTCGAGACGAGTACG
The DNA here is from genome assembly GCF_042717325.1 of Streptomyces sp. NPDC058637. Lineage (NCBI taxonomy): Bacteria > Bacillati > Actinomycetota > Actinomycetes > Kitasatosporales > Streptomycetaceae > Streptomyces > Streptomyces sp. NPDC058637. The sequence continues at coordinate 3,016 of NZ_JBHXRD010000003.1, forward strand.
GGGTACGTCGCCGAGGCGACCCCGGTACCGAGCAGCCACGGTCCCTCCCGGCGGACCCCTGGGTCCGGGTCCCGGTCGTACCAGCCGAACCGCCGGGCGCCTTCGGTCAGGCAGGCCGCGAGGTTGCGGCTGCTGAACGGGCGTCCGCTGTCGGGTTCGGCCACCGGTTCGTTGCGCAGGCGCAGTTCGACCGGGTCGATCCCCAGGGCGCAGGCCAGCTCGTCCATGGCGGATTCCAGGGCGTACATTCCCGACGCCTCGCCCGGTGCGCGCATCCAGGAAGGGCTGGGCACGTCGAGGGCGGTCACGCGGTGCACGGTGCGGCTGTGGGGCGAGGCGTACATGACGCGGGCCGGTACGGCGGCCTGCTCGACGAACTCCTTGACCTTCGAGGTGTGCGTGACGATCTCGTGGGAGACGGAGGCGAGTACGCCGTCGCGGTCGGCGCCCAGTCGCACCCGCTGCACCGTGGGCGCGCGGTGGCCGACGATCGCCGCCATGTACCGGCGGGGCAGCGCGAGCTGGACCGGGCGCCCGGTGTGACCCGCGGCCATCGCGGCCAGCACGGCCTGGGGGCGCGGGGTGCCCTTGGAACCGAAGCCGCCGCCCACGTGCTCGGAGATGACGGTGATGCGGTCCCGTTCGATCCCCAGTGCCCGGGCGAGGCTGTCGCGCACCGTGGTGGAGCCCTGGCTGGAGTCGTGGACGGTCAGGTGTCCGTCGGCCCACCGAGCGGTGGAGGCATGCGGTTCCATGGGGTGGTTGTGCAGGCCTCCCAGGGTGTACGTGACGTCGATCCGTGCCGGTGAGGCGGCGAACGCGGCGTCGGCGTCGCCGCGTTCGCGGACCGCCGGGTGGCCGCCGTTGGCCTGCTCGGGCGTGTAGAGGCCGGGGTGGTCCCCGGTGAGGATCACGTCGTGGCCGGTTGTCCTGTACTCGACCCGGACGGCCGCCGCACCGGCCCTGGCGGCTTCCAGGGTCTCGCCCAGGACGAGGGCGACGGGCCAGCCCCGGTGCGGAACCCGGTCGTCCTGGAGGACGGAGAGGATCAGGTCGTCGGGTTCCTTCAGGCGCGGCGCGTTGTCCGGGGTCAGGACGGTGTGCACGCCCGGCAGGGCGAGGGCGTCGGCGGTGCGGGTCGCGGTGACGTGCCCGCTCGGGACGGTGGCGGGGACGATCCAGCCGTACAGGCAGCCGGGCGGGGTGTGCTCCGCGGCGTACCGGGCCGTGCCGGTGACCTTGTCCCGGCCCTCCCTGCGGACGACGGGGGCGCCGGGCGGCTGGGGTGCGTGGCTCATGGCGGCAGTCCTCGGTTCGTCGAAGTGCGGGCAGGGCGGCTCAGCGGGGCGGTGCTGTCCGGGCGGTGAGGCGTGTCAGGGCCCCGATCGCCAGGTTGCGGGCCAGGGCCACCTTGAATCCGTTGTCCCGCAAGGGCCTGGCGGCTTCGAGTTCGGTGTCCACCGCCCGGGCGAAGGTCTCGTCGGTCGCGGGTGCGTCCCGCAGCACGGCCTCCGCCGCCCGGGCGCGCCACGGTTGGTGGGCGAGCCCCCCGAAGGCGAGGGACACCTGTTCGACACGGCCGTCGCGGACGGTCATCACAGCGGCGACGGAGGCCAGTGCGAAGGCGTACGAGGCGCGGTCGCGGGCCTTGCGGTACAGGGAGACGGCACCGTCCTGACGCGGCGGCAGCACCACTTCGGTGATCAGCTCACCCGGCCTGATCACGGTGTCCTGGTCGGGGTTGCCGCCCGGCAGCCGGTGGAATCCGGTGACGGGCACCGTCCGTTCGCCCTCGGGCCCGTGCAGCAGGACCGTGGCGTCGAGGGCCGACAGGGCGACCGCCATGTCCGAGGGGTTGGTGGCGACGCAGTCCTGCGAGTGGCCGAGCACCGCGAGATCGCGGTGGGCGCCCTCCCGGGCCGGGCAGCCGGAGCCGGGCAGGCGTTTGTTGCAGGGCTTGGAGATGTCCTGGAAGTACGGGCACCGGGTGCGCTGGAGCAGGTTCCCGCCGGTGGTGGCGGTGTTGCGGAGCTGGCCGGAGGCACCGGCGAGCAGCGCCTGCGAGAGGGCGGGATAGTCGGTCCGTACGCCGGGATGGGCGGCGAGGTCGCTGTTGCGTACGGTCGCGCCGATCCGGAGCCCCCCGTCGTCCGTCCGTGTCACCCGGTCGAGCGGGAGCCGGCTGACGTCGACGAGCAGACCGGGCGACTCCACCCCGAGCTTCATCAGGTCGACGAGGTTGGTGCCACCGCCGAGGAACCGGGCCCCGGGGTGCTCGGCACAGGCGCGGACGGCCTCGGCCACGGAGCCGGGGCGCAGGTAGGCGAAGGGTTTCACGGCGCCACGTCCTCGATCGCCCGGACGATGTGGGGGTACGCGCCGCACCGGCAGAGGTTGCCGCTCATCCGTTCGCGGATCTCCTCCGCCCCGAGGGCGGCCGGCCCGTCGGGGGCGGTCGCGGTGGGCGGGGTGACGTGGGAGGGGAATCCGTCCGCCACCTCGCCGAGCATGCCGACCGCCGAACAGAGCTGCCCGGGCGTGCAGTAGCCGCACTGCAGGGCGTCCCTCTCCAGGAAGGCCGCCTGCAGGGGGTGCAGCCGGTCGCCGTCGGCCAGCCCTTCGACCGTGGTGATGCGGGCACCCTCCTGGGCGACGGCGAGCAGCAGGCAGCTGTTGGCGCGCCGGCCGTCGACGAGCACGGTGCAGGCACCGCACTGGCCGTGGTCGCAGCCCTTCTTCGCACCGGTGAGCCCGAGGTGTTCGCGCAGCGCGTCCAGCACGGTGGTGCGGTGGTCGAGCGTCAGCGTTCGTGCGGTGCCGTTGATGTGGAGGGTGAGGGCCGAGCGGGTGCCCGGAGGCGGGCCCTGTCCGGTGTCCGCGTCGTCATTCCCGGGGATCGGGTCCATGGAGCTGGTGCCTTCCGGTCTCGGATGGTGCGGGCATCAGGCGGGGCCGCGGCTTTCCAGTCGCAGCCGGATCTCCTGTTCCTGGTCTCCTGCGGCCGTTCCCACGACCTGGACGGCGAAGGTGTCCGCCAGGTGCTGACGGAGGCGGTCGACCGCCCAGTAGCCGCCTTGCGCCTCGACCGTCACGGGTGCGGACAGCCGTGTGGGCCGGGCATCGGCCAGCGTCTCGGACACGTCGACGGTCGCCGTCCACACGGTCGGGCGCGTCGTCGACGCGTCCTGCGGTGTGTCGCTCGCCGGGCGGTCGGAGACGAAGGCCCGGCGCAGCACGTCGAAGACGGTCCGCGCGTCCTCCTTCGGGCAGCCGGTCACCGCGACCACGACGTCGCCGCTCTCCCGGTGTTCCTGTGTCTGTGTGTCCGTGCTGTTCACAGTGATTCCTTTCGACTTCGTGGAGGGCCATACCGCTGCCGGTGCGGGTCGTCACGAACGGGTCGGACAGTGCACTCGTTCGGGTGAAGCGGGTGGCGGCCGAGCGAATCGGGTACTCCGGACGTCCCTCCGGTGGTCCAGGGATTCATTCCAGGCTCACCCCGCGGCCTCGCGACGGCGACACGAGCGGGCTCGCCCCGCGGGGGCAGGTGCCGAACGGGCCGGCCTGCCGTGTCATGATCGTGTAGCCGGTTCGAGCCGCGTGAAACTCTTTCGCCGGGACACCGTCACAAAATATGAATTACTTCCCTCAACTGTCTGTTAACGGCCCTCCGGGGTATGCGCCATGCATGGACGTAACAAACGGAGCCAGGGATTCTCTCGCCGTCACCCTCGCCGGGCCCGGCACCATCGGGGTCGTTATCGGCATCGCAGGACTAGCCGTGGTGGTCCTGCTGATCGGCTCGTTCTGGTGGGGCATGCGGCGCCGGGACCGGGAGCTGCCACCCCCGCGCCCCGAGGAGCAGCCGCACCGCCCGGATCATCGGACGGAGATCCGGCAGAAGGACGTGCACGGCTCGGACCGCTTCCCCGAGGACGGCCGGGGCCTGTCACCGTACGAGCTCGGCGACCGTGGCAACGAGGTGATCCCGCCCGAGACCGACCGCCCGCGGGACTGAGGTGATTTCGCCCCGGTCCGCGGGGCGCAGCCTGCCACGGCCTCCCCGTCGCTCCGCCGACGGGGAGGCCGTGTGTTGCGGGACCGGCCGGTGCCCGTGAGGCTGGGGCTGGCCCCGCGGCACCGAAGAAGTCATGCCGCAGAACCGATAAGGCAGTGCCACCATGACCGCAAGCGAACCGGCGCCGCTGACCGGCGCCACCGCGCCGTGCTGGGTCCACCTGGTGACCCAGGAGCTGGGGGCCGCACAGCGCTTCTACGGCGCCGTCCTCGGCTGGACGTTCCGCACCGGACCACTGGGCGAGGACTACGCCATGGCCCGCTCGGGCGGTGTGCCCGTGGCGGGCATCGGTGCGGTCGCCTCCGCCTACCAGGTGGCCGTGGCCTGGATGCCGTACTTCGCGGTCCGGGACGCCGACGAGGCCTCGGCCCGCATCCGTGAGCGCAGCGGCACGGTGGCAGTGGGCCCGCTGGCCATCGGCAAGGGGCGAGCCGTGCTGGCCGCCGACCGGGAAGGCGCGTCGTTCGGCGTCTGGGAGTGGACGGGGCGCGCGGCCTCCCTGGCACCGTCCGGGCACCGGGCGCACGCCTGGCTCAGGCTGCGCACCAGGAACGCCTTCGACGCCGCGATCTTCTACGGCGAGGTCCTCGGCTGGGAGAGCGGGGCGCCCGGCTGTTGCGAGGTCTCGTACGTCAAGGAAGAGGTGCTCGTGCGGTGCGACGGCAGGCCGCTGGCCCGGATCAGCTCCGGGGCCGTCGAGGCCGCGCCCGATCCGATGGTGCGCCCGCACTGGCAGGTGCAGTTCCCGGTCGACGACGTGGCGGCGACCGTCCGCCTCGCGGAGGAGCACGGGGGCACGGTCATGGAGCGGCGCGCCGTGCCCCCCGGCAGCGAGGCGACGCTGCGCGACCCGGACGGCGGGCTCTTCACCGTGACGGACGTACGCAGCCCCGCGGACGGCGACGACTGAACGGGTCATCCGGCCTGACCGGAGTCCCCGTCGCCCGGTGACCGGCTGCCGTTGCCCCGCTTCGGCCCCCTGGCGATGGCCCACAGCGGGAAGAGGAACCAGCAGGCCATGAACCACAGCGCCATCGCGCCCACCAGCCACAGCGCCAGGGCGTTGTGGAGCGCCACCCGCATTATGAGCAGCAGGACGGAGCACATCGTGCAGAAGAGCAGACCGAGTCCGAGCTTCGTCAGGTGCGAGGCCCAGGTCACGGTCTGCGGCTTCATCCGCCGGCCGGTGAGCAGCCGGTGGTACGACACCGGCCCGATCAAGGCGGCGGCCGTGGCCGACCCCAGCATGACGGTGACGACGTAGATGTTCCGGTCGGTGGTGGAGAGCTCGGCGAACCGTGGCTGGAAGACCACCGCGAGCAGGAAGCCGAACAGGATCTGCACGCCGGTCTGGGCGACCCGCAGCTCCTGGAGCAGTTCCGTCCACTGCCGGTCCGCCCGCTCCTCCTTGGTCTCCTCACGACCACTTCTGGCCGCTTTCGCGTCGCGTTCCCGGCCGTTGTCGGGCCCGCCCGCCGATATGTGTCCCATCACTGCCTCCACCACGTCGAGTGGATGGTTCTGGTGCCCCGTACCGGCTCCACGAATCCTTCCGGCGGGAAAGCGCATGAGGGCCGCGTCCGGAAAATCGCGGTCCGGGACCTTTTCGGGCGGTACGGCCGCGCCGGGCGGGCGAAGCACCCGCCCGTTCCGCCCGTGGTGGCACCCACCCACCTCGGAATTGACCAGGCCAGGCCGGTGCGGGCGTGGCCGTGGGACCACCGGCACCGGGCGATCGCGGGCCGGACCCTCGACGCACCGTGAGCGCTCGCCTAGGATCCTCCTCACGGCATCGCGCGTCGGTCACCGGCCGGGTGAGGCGTGGAGGTAGCCCGTGAGATGCCCGCTGGAGGCATTCCACAGTGTCAGTCGAGTTGAACCACACCATCATTCACTGCCGGGACAACCGTGAGTCCGCCGAGTTCCTGGCGCACATCCTGGGCCTGGAAGCCGGACGGGAATGGGGCCCCTTCATTCCGCTCGTCCTCGCGAACGGCGTGACGCTGGACTTCGCGGTCATTCCCGCCGAATCGATCACCGCGCAGCACTACGCGTTCCTCATTTCCGAGGCGGAGTTCGATACGGCGTTCGAGCGGATCACGGCGCAGGGGATCGCGTACTACGCCGATCCGCACCGGAAGCTCCCCGGCGAGATCAACCACAACGACGGTGGACGGGGGATCTACTTCCCCGACCCGAACGGTCACGGGATGGAGCTCATCACCCGCCCGTACGGCGGCTGGTCGTAGCGGAGGCTGCCGACAAGGCGCCGGAGTGACCCCTGCCGCTATTCCGGCGGGGGTCACTCCCGTCAGGGGCTCGCGACCGGGAGGGTCAGTTCGGGCCGGTCCCACATCACCGCGGGCGGGCGGGCCGCCACCGTACCGGTGCGCTCCGCACCCACACCGAGGTAGAAGCCTTCGGCCGGGGGATGCGCGACGACGCGCACCTCGCTCAGCCCCGCGCGGCGCGCCTCGTCCCGCAGGTGAGCGACGAGGAGGCGCCCGATCCCCAGCCCCTGGGCGTCGTCGCCGACGAACATCAGGTCGAGTTCGGGCGGGGAGACGACCAGTGCGTAGAAACCGAGCACACGGCCCTCCTCGCCCACGGCGACGAAGACCCGGTGCGTCTCGATGTAGTCCGGGCCGACCCGGTACCCGGCGACCATCGGCGCGTAGGGACCCTCGTAGGCGCGTGAGGTGGTGACCAGACGGGTGAGCCGCCTGGCGTCCCGCGCGACGGCCCGCCGGATGCGGACCCCTGCGGGGGCGGCGGACCTGCCACGCCGGTACGTAACGCTCATACAGCGAGTATCACGCACCTGTACGGGCCCCGTGCACGGGGCCGCGGGCCCCCGGGGATCCGGCCTGCGGGATCCGGTTCAGCCCCGGCCGCGCCGCTCCCGCCACTCCCCCACGGCCGCCTCGACGTCGAAGGGCCTGAGGTTCAACGGCGGGCCCTCGGGTGGCATGACGAGCGCCTTCCGGATCTTCTCGTTGACCTCGGCCAGGATGCGCCGGACCTCGGCCTCCGTCCTCGCCGCGGCGGCTGCTTTTCCGGCGTCCTCCGCCTCCTTGCGGAGCGTCAGCGACGGCGGGAGCACCGAGAGCCCCTCCCGCCGCATCCTGGCCTTGATCCACCACGTCTCGTCGTAGGGCCGTTCGAGGCCGGCGAGTGGTTTGCCGAAGCCCGGCAACGCGGAGAAATCGCCGCGCTGTTCGGCCTCGCGGATCTGTTTGTCCACCCACGATTCGAAGCTGACGCCCGCGGGCTTGCGCTCGGTCACCGTGTGCCCCTCTCGGAACGCGTCCGGCGGGACTCCGGGTCCGGGCCCGGTCCGGCGCTTCCACGGTACCGGGCGGGCCCGTCCGCATGAACTCCGTCAGGTGGGTACACGTCAGCGTGCGCACCGCCCGGCACATCGGCCGGGCCCGTCCGGAAGGGGATGACGAGAGTGGGACAGCTCGACGCACCGACCACGAACCGGAAGGAGCGCCTGTCATGACGACCGTGGTGATCATCATCGTCGCCGTCGTCCTGGTGGCAGGGCTCGGCTACTTCCTCGTCCGTGCCCGCACGGGTGGCGGCCACGGGCTGCGGCGCCGCTTCGGACCCGAGTACGACCGCACCGTCGCCCGCCATGACGGCGACAGGAAGGCCGCCGAGCAGGAGCTCGCCGAGCGCGTGAAGCTGCACGGCCATCTGCGGGAGCGGCCTCTTTCCCAGGAGGCGCGCGAGGCCTACGCCGGCCGCTGGGCCGCCGTGCAGGAGCAGTTCATCGACTCACCCGCCGAGGCGCTCGCCGAGGCCGACGCCCTGCTGGCACGGCTGGCCCGCGACCGGGGCTTCCCGGACGGCACCGGCTTCGAGGAGCAGACCGCCGCCCTCTCCGTGCACCACGCGGAGCAGGTCGACGGGTACCGCAAGGTGCACACGGCAGTACGCGGCCGGGGCGGCACGGAGGAGATGCGCAAGGCGCTGATCGAGTCCCGCGACCTCTTCGACGTACTGCTCGGGCACGCGCCCGACGAGCCGGTCCGCCCGGACCGGCAGCGGACCGACGGAAGGACCACGGCATGACGCACCGCACCGAACACACCGGGAGCTCTCCCATCGAGGCACCCCGGACCGCGACGGAGAGGCGGCACACCGAGGCACCTCGCCCGATCCCGGACCAGCCGCACGACCTGTCGCACGGGACCGACGGGACACAGCTCGCGGCACCCGGCCCCGACGGGCACCAGGCGAGGAACCGGGGTCCCGGCGATGCGGGTGCGCCGCCCGCGTCCGCCGACCGGCCGGCCGCACGCCCCGAGGTCACCTCGGCGGGTCTGCCGCTGCTGCCGGCCGAGGAGCAGGACGAGCTGACCCGGCGTATGCGCCAGGCCGTCTCCGACTTCGTCGAGAGTCCGCGCCACGCGGTCGAGGAGGCCGAGAGCACCTTCGACCGGATCGTGGCCGAGCTGACCGAGGCGCTGGAGGACCGCAGGCATGTCCTGCGTTCCAGCTGGCGGACGGGGGACGCCGAGGCCCGGACGGAGGAACTGCGGGTTGCCCTGCAGCAGTACCGTGACGTCGGCGAACAGCTCCTGCGGATCTGAGCGGGACCCCGGAACGGCGGCCCGGTGCGTTGTCCTTCGAGGACGTCGCACCGGGCCGCACCGTATGTCAGACCGGTACGGTCAGGTCGGCGCGCAACCGCTCCACCACCGCCGGAGGCAGCCGCAGCCCGTCGCGCAGATAGCCGTCGAGCCCGCCCCAGCGCTCGTCCATGGCGTCGAGGGCGGCCTCCAGATAGCGGGGCCGGGCATCGATGACCGCGGTCGCGATGGCCGGGTCGCCGCCCTCGTCGAGGAAGCGCCGCACCAGGGGTCCGAATGCGGCCCTGACCGCGCGGTTCACCGCCAGGAACTCCGCCCGTACGACGTCACGGGGCGCGCCCGCGACGAGCAGGAGGAGCGCGGCGGCCCAGCCCGTGCGGTCCTTGCCGGTGGCGCAGTGGAAGAGCAGCGGTCGCGCCCGCGGGTCCGCGGCCGTCTCCACGAAGGCCCGGTACGCGGCCGCCGCGCCCGGCGACAGAACCATCTTCCGGTAGGTCTGGGCGAACAGTTCCTCCGCCCTGCCGCCGCCGAGTACGGCCGCTGCTCCGTCCGGGTCGCAGAGCAGCGCCCTGAGCCGGGCCGGGGCGACGCCCGGGTCGTCGCCGAGGACGTCGGCGACGAACAGTCTGGCGCCCGGGGGCAGCCGGTCGGGCGCCCACTTGCGTTCGTCCGCGGTGCGGAGGTCGACGACGGTGCGGATGCCGAGTGCGGCCACCGCCATGTCGTGCTCCGGGTCGAATTCGCTCAGCTGGCCCGAGCGCAGAAGGATTCCCTGTCGCAGGCGGCGGTCGCGCCCCAGGGCGATACCGCCCAGATCGCGCAGGTTGACGACGGTGGCGGCCGGGACGGCCCGGGCGGTCTGCACGATGAACTGCCTCTTTCCCGACGAACTGCACAGGTCAGGATCAACGTCGCACGGAGCATGAAAATCGACAAAGGAAAACGCCGGGTGCCGACGGTGGTATCGGCCCGGGTGTCAGTCGGTGAGGATCCTGGCCTTCTGCGCCGCGAACTCGGCGTCGGTCAGGACATCCTGCGCCCTCAGCTCGGCGAGCCGCTCCAGGAGCGTAATGATGTCGTCCCCACCGTCTGCCGGGACACGAGCGTGCGCCACGAGCTCCCCGCCCGCCGTGCGGGCCGCCCGGGCGAGCGGCACCGACCAGAGGTCCTCCCAGACGATCAGCGCCGCGGAACCGCCCTCCGGCATGCGTCCGAGCGCGTCGACGTCCATGATGTCCGGGAGTCCGGCCGTCTCGCCCTCCGGCGGCTGGAACGACACAAGCCCCGCGGGGTCGAGCACCCGCTGCTCCACACGCTCCAGGGCGCCGCCCTCGCCCTTCCGCGCGAAGGTGAGGGCCAGAATGCGCACCGCCTGCGACGCGACCGCGTCGGCCAGGACGGGTGCGATCACGTCGGCGAACCGGCCGCCGGGAAAAGTGACGACGAGGTACTCCACGGGTCCCACGGCCATGGCGCGTCCTTTCCCTCACGGTGCTGGGTCGCCAAAAGCATAACTTCGGTCATTAAGTGACGCACTGTGAAGAACTATGACCAAGCGAACTTCACCCCCTTACTCACAGGATCGCGTGCGTTCCGGAGAGTGCAAGGTCACAGCAGGTTCTACTGCTGCCTCCAAAAGTGCTGCCCTAGCATCTGAGCATGACGGTCCTGCCTGCTGACGGGCTCTCTCTGGCCGCCGATTTCCCTGACCCCTCCCACGACCAGTGGCAGAGCCTTGTCGAAGGTGTACTGCGCAAGTCGGGCAAGGACGTCACGGGCACGGCCGCCGAGGAAGCGCTGTCCACCGCGCTCGGGGACGGGCTCACCGCCCGGCCCCTCTACACCTCCGACGACACCTCAGCCGACCCCGGATTCCCCGGCTTCGCCCCCTTCGTCCGGGGCAACAGGGCCGTGGGGAACACCGTGGCCGGCTGGGACGTACGACAACACCACGCCCTGACGGATCCCGTACGCCTGAACGAGGCGCTGCTCGGCGATCTGGAGAACGGCGTCACCTCGCTCTGGCTCGCCGTGGGCGGGCCCGGCGGGGTCCCCGCCTCGGGCCTCGCCCGTGCGCTGGACGGCGTGTACCTCGATCTGGCACCCGTCGCCCTCGACGCGGGCGACGACTTCGAACCCGCGGTGCGCGCCCTGCTGGCCCTCCACGAGACACGCGGAGTGGCGAAGGGCGCGGTACGCGGCAGCCTCGGGGCGGACCCGCTCGGGCGGACGGCCCGTACCGGCACGGAGCCGGACCTGACGGCCGCCGTCCACTGGGCGCGGGTGTGCGGGCGCGAGTACCCGGGGCTGCGCGCCCTGACCGTGGACGCGCTGCCGTACCACGAGGCGGGCGGTTCGGCCGCACAGGAGCTGGGGCTCTCGCTGGCGACGGGCGTCGCCTATCTGCGGGCGCTGACCGCGGCGGGACTCTCCGCCGAAGAGGCGTGCCACCAGATGGAGTTCCGCTACGCGGCGACGGCCGACCAGTTCCTGACGATCGCCAAACTGCGCGCCGCACGGCGTCTGTGGGCCCGGGTGGCCGAGGTGTGCGGGGCGAGGGCGTCGGGTGCGCAGCACCAGCACGCGGTGACCTCGTCGGTGATGATGACCCGCCGCGATCCGTGGGTGAACATGCTGCGGACGACGCTGGCCTGCCTGGGTGCGGGTGTCGGCGGGGCCGACTCCGTCACCGTACTGCCGTTCGATCACGCTCTGGGGCTGCCGGACGCGTTCGCCCGGCGGATCGCGCGCAACACGTCGACGATCCTGATGGAGGAGTCGCATCTGGCCCGGGTCATCGACCCGGCGGGCGGCTCCTGGTACGTGGAGCGGCTGACCGATGAACTGGCCGCCGCCGCCTGGTCCTTCTTCCAGGAGGTGGAGCGGGCGGGCGGTCAGGCCGCCGCGCTGCGCTCCGGAATGGTCGGGGAACGGCTCGCGGCCACCTGGGCCGCGCGCGGCAAGGACCTGGCGCGGCGCAGGGAGCCGGTGACCGGGGTCAGCGAGTTCCCGAATCTGGACGAGCGGTCCGTGGAGCGCGAGTCCGCGCCCGCCGGGCCCTCGGGCGGTCTGCCGAAGGTGCGCCGCGACGAGGCGTTCGAGGCGCTGCGGGCCAGGTCGGACCGCCATCTGGCGACCACGGGCAGCCGCCCGAAGGTGTTCCTCGCGGCCCTGGGGCCCGCCGCGGTGCACACGGGGCGGGCGTCCTTCGCGGCGAATCTCTTCCGCGCGGGCGGGATCGAGCCCGTCCACGATCCGGCTTCCGTGGACGTGTCGACCGCGGGCGGCGCCTTCGCCGCCACCGGGGCGACGATCGCCTGCCTGTGCTCCGGGGACGCGTTCTACGCCGAACAGGCGGAGGCCGTCGCCGAGGAGCTCCGGTCCGCCGGCGCCGAGCAGGTCCTCCTCGCGGGCCGGCCGGGTGGGTACAGCGGTGTCGACGCCTATGTGTTCGCCGGCTGCGACGTGGTCGCCTTCCTCTCCTCCGCACTCGACCGTATGGGAGTGGCGTGATGCAGACCCCTCAGACCCCTGTGACCTCGCAGACCGATGTGACCTCAGAGGCCTCCGAGTCCCCCGTGGCGGGCAACCCGGTACCGGACTTCTCCGACGTCCCTCTGTCCGCGGGGACCGCGGCCGACGGATCCGCCGACCGGTGGAGTGCCGCGGTGAAGGAGTCGTCCGGCGCGTTGGAGGACGAGCTGCTCTGGGAGACGCCGGAGGGTATCGAGGTCAAGCCGCTGTACACCGGGCAGGACCTGGAGGGCCTGGACTTCCTGGACACGCGCCCGGGCATCGCCCCGTACCTGCGCGGCCCGTATCCCACGATGTACGTCAACCAGCCGTGGACGATCCGGCAGTACGCGGGCTTCTCGACCGCCGAGGAGTCCAACGCCTTCTACCGGCGCAACCTCGCCGCCGGGCAGAAGGGCCTGTCCGTCGCCTTCGACCTGCCCACCCACCGCGGCTACGACAGCGACCACCCCCGGGTGACCGGCGATGTGGGCATGGCGGGCGTGGCGATCGACTCGATCTACGACATGCGCCAGCTCTTCGACGGCATCCCGCTGGACCGGATGTCGGTGTCCATGACGATGAACGGGGCCGTGCTGCCCGTACTCGCCCTGTACATCGTGGCCGCCGAGGAACAGGGCGTCGCGCCCGAGAAGCTGGCCGGGACCATCCAGAACGACATCCTCAAGGAGTTCATGGTCCGCAACACCTACATCTATCCGCCCGGCCCCTCCATGCGGATCATCTCCGACATCTTCGCGTTCACCTCGCAGAAGATGCCGCGCTACAACTCCATCTCCATCTCCGGCTACCACATCCAGGAAGCCGGCGCGACGGCCGACCTGGAGCTCGCCTACACCCTCGCCGACGGTGTGGAGTACCTGCGGGCCGGACAGGCCGCGGGCCTGGACGTGGACGCGTTCGCACCACGGCTCTCGTTCTTCTGGGCGATCGGCATGAACTTTTTCATGGAGATCGCGAAACTACGGGCGGCCCGGCTCCTCTGGGCGAAGCTCGTCAAGGAGTTCGATCCGAAGAACGACAAGTCCCTCTCCCTGCGCACCCATTCGCAGACATCCGGCTGGTCGCTCACCGCGCAGGACGTGTTCAACAACGTGACCCGCACCTGCGTCGAGGCCATGGCCGCCACCCAGGGCCACACCCAGTCACTGCACACCAACGCCCTCGACGAGGCGCTCGCCCTGCCCACCGACTTCTCCGCGCGCATCGCCCGCAACACCCAACTGCTCCTCCAGCAGGAGTCCGGCACCACGCGTGTCATCGACCCATGGGGCGGCAGCGCCTACGTGGAGAAGCTGACGTACGACCTGGCGCGACGTGCCTGGCAGCACATCCAGGAGGTGGAGCAGGCGGGCGGCATGTCGAAGGCCATCGACGCGGGCATCCCGAAGCTCCGCATCGAGGAGGCCGCGGCCCGCACCCAGGCCCGCATCGACTCGGGGCGGCAGCCGGTGATCGGTGTCAACAAGTACCGGGTGGAGACCGACGAGAAGATCGACGTCCTCAAGGTCGACAACTCCTCGGTACGCACCCAGCAGATCGAGAAGCTGCGCCGACTGCGCGAGGAGCGCGACGAGGCGGTCTGCCAGGACGCCCTGCGCGCGCTGACGGCGGCGGCCGAGCGGGACCCCGGTCCCGGGCTCGAAGGCAATCTGCTGGCCCTGGCGGTCGACGCGGCCCGCGCGATGGCCACGGTCGGCGAGATCTCGGACGCCCTGGAGAAGGTGTACGGCAGGCACGCGGGCCAGATCCGTACGATCTCCGGGGTCTACCGCAAAGAGGCAGGAGAGTCCCCCTCCGTGGACCGCACCCGCACCCTGGTCGACACCTTCGAGGAGGCGGAGGGGCGGCGGCCTCGCATCCTGGTAGCCAAGATGGGCCAGGACGGCCACGACCGCGGCCAGAAGGTCATCGCCACCGCCTTCGCCGACCTGGGCTTCGACGTCGACGTCGGCCCCCTGTTCCAGACCCCGGCCGAGGTCGCCCGCCAGGCCGTAGAGGCGGACGTGCACATCGTCGGCGTCTCGTCGCTGGCCGCCGGGCACCTCACACTCGTACCGGCACTCCGCGCGGAGCTGGCGGCGGAGGGCCGGGAGGACATCATGATCGTGGTGGGTGGGGTGATTCCCCCGCAGGACGTCGAGGCGCTGCACGAGGCGGGGGCCGCGGCGGTCTTCCCGCCCGGCACCGTGATCCCGGACGCCGCGCACGACCTGGTCACGCGGCTCGGTGCCGCGCTGGGCCACGAGCTGTGAGCCGCTGAAGGATGGCGCGAGACATCGACATCGACGCGTACGTCAAGGGTGTGCTCGACGGGAAGCGTGCCTTCGTGGCCCGCGCGATCACTCTCGTCGAGTCGACCCGTTCCGATCACCGGGTGCTGGCCCAGCGGTTGCTGGGCGAGCTGCTGCCGCATTCGGGGCGGGCCAGACGCATCGGGATCAGCGGGGTGCCGGGCGTGGGGAAGTCCACGTTCATCGACGCGCTCGGGACCCTGCTGACGGGGCTCGGGCACCGGGTCGCGGTGCTGGCGGTGGATCCGTCGTCCAGCCGTACGGGCGGTTCCATCCTGGGCGACAAGACCCGGATGGAGCGGCTGGCCGTGGACGCCCGGGCGTTCGTCCGCCCCTCCCCCACGGCCGGGACGCTCGGTGGGGTGGCCAGGGCGACCCGCGAGTCCATGGTCGTGATGGAGGCGGCGGGTTACGACGTGGTGCTGGTGGAGACGGTCGGCGTCGGGCAGTCGGAGACGGCGGTCGCGAACATGGTCGACACGTTCCTGCTGCTCACCCTGGCGCGTACCGGCGACCAGCTGCAGGGCATCAAGAAGGGCGTCCTGGAGCTGGCCGACGCCATCGCGGTCAACAAGGCGGACGGCCCGCACGAGCGCGACGCGCGTTCCGCCGCTCGTGAACTGGCGGGTGCGCTGCGGCTGATGCATCCGGTGGACGCGGCGTGGACTCCTCCGGTGCTCACCTGCAGCGCCCGGGAGTCGACCGGTCTGGACGAGCTCTGGGAGCGGCTGGAGCAGCACCGTACGCTGCTGGACTCCACCGGGCGGCTCACGGCCAAGCGCCGGGAGCAGCAGGTGGACTGGACGTGGACGATGGTCCGCGACGAGCTGCTGGACAGCCTGCGCAGTCACGCGGCGGTGCGCGCCCTCACTCCAGGTCTCGAACAGCGGGTACGCGGGGGCGAGTTGACGGCTTCACTGGCCGCGGAGCAGATCCTCAAGGCATTCCGGGGCGATGCGGCGGGTGCGCCGGAACCGGTCGGCGGAAAGAATCCGGAGGACGGCTGAGCGCCGTTCACGCATAGTGGGTGCGGTGACCGACGACCCCGCACCCACGACCGTCTCCGGTGAGCTGCTGGGGTTCGCGCCCGATACCCGGGTGCTCATCGTCAACTGCGATGATTTCGGGATGTACCACGCGGTCAACTCGGCGGTCATCGCGTCGATCGAGGACGGTGTCGCGGCCTCGTGCAGCCTCATGGTGCCGTGCCCGTGGGCGTCGCACGGCATGCGTCTGCTCCGTGAACGGCCTCAGATCCCGTTCGGGATCCACCTCACGCTGGTCCGCGACTCGACGGACCACCGGTGGGGGCCGCTGAGCGCGCGGGACGTGGTTCCCTCGCTGCTGGACGACGCGGGTGAGCTCTTCACGCCTGCGGGCATCCCCGAACTGCTAGGCCGGGCCCGCCCGGAGGAGGTCGAGCGCGAGTTCCGCGCGCAGATCGACGCCGTCATGGAAACCGGCCTCCGGCCGACCCACCTCGACTGGCACTGTCTGGCGGACGGCGGGCGCGAGGACATCCTCGACCTGACCGTGGCCCTGGCCGGGGAGTACGGCCTGGCGGTACGGATCTGGCTCCCGCCGGCCAGGAAGAAGATGCTGCGGCTGGGCAGGCCGGTCACGGACCATGACTTCCTGGACAGTTTCTCGCTGGACCTCGACGGCAAGGCGGCACGCTACGCCGAGCTGCTGCGGTCCCTCCCGCCCGGGCTGAGCGAGTGGGCGGTGCACCCGGGGCTGGGTGACGCGGAAGCCCGCGCGATCGACGGCGGATGGCGGGTGCGCAGCACGGACCACGCCTTCCTGACGTCGCCGGAGGCGCGCGAGATCGTGCGGCAGGAGGGGATCGTGGTGACGGACTACCGCACGGTCCAGCAGATCTGGTCCGGGTCGGCCGCGGCGCGGTAGCAGGACTGGTCCCCTTCCCGTATCCGTTCTCGCGTGCTACGGTCCGTTCAGCACATGTGTACGCCCCCTTCTTCGGGCGCCGGTGCTGTTTCCTCTCTCTCCCGCTGTGGCGCCCGTCCTTCGATGACCGGCGATCCAGCTTCCTCTGTCCGGTCCGGGCTCATCCAGCCCGTCGTACGAGGCGTGTTCTCTGCCGCCTTCGCTTCGCCGGACCTCTCATTCGCCATGTCCGCGAAAGGACCCACCCATGACCAGCACACTCGAACGCCCCGTCGCCCAGCAGGGCAGCCCCGTCCGCACCGCCGGCGTCCTCGACACCACGAACAACGGACACGGCGTACTGCGCACCGACGGCGGCCATCCCTCCCCCGGCGACATCCAGGTGTCGCCCGCCCTGGTCCGGCAGCACGGCCTGCGCAAGGGCGATGTCGTGGAGGGCACCTGCGAGCGCCCCCGCGCCCTGTCCCATGTCGACTCCGTGAACGGCCGTGCGGTGCGGGAGCTCCGGGGCCGTCCGCACTTCCGCGACCTCACTCCGCTGCACCCCCGGGAGCGCCTGCGCCTGGAGACCCCGAACGGTGGACCGGCCCCGCGCATCGTCGACCTGGTGTCCCCCGTCGGCAAGGGGCAGCGCGGGCTGATCGTCGCTCCGCCCAAGACCGGGAAGACCGTGCTGCTGCAGCAGCTCGCCGCGGCCGTCGCCGTCAACCACCCCGAGTGCCATCTGATGGTGGTGCTTTTGGACGAACGCCCGGAAGAGGTCACGGACATGCGCCGTTCCGTCCGGGGCGAGGTGTACGCCTCCACGTTCGACCGGCCCGCGAAGGAGCACATCGCGCTCGCGGACCTCGCCGTGGAACGCGCCAAGCGGCTCGTCGAGCAGGGCCGGGACGTCGTGATCCTCCTCGACTCCCTCACGCGGCTGTGCCGGGCCCACAACAACGCTGCCGGGGCCGGCGGGCGCACCCTGAGCGGGGGTGTCGACGCCGCGGCTCTCACCGGGCCCAAGAAGCTGTTCGGCGCGGCCCGGCTCACCGAGGAGGGCGGTTCGCTGACCATCCTGGCGACCGCGCTGGTGGACACCGGCTCCCGGGCCGACGACTACTTCTTCGAGGAGCTCAAGAGCACCGGCAACATGGAACTCCGCCTCGACCGCACACTCGCCGACAGGCGCGTCTTCCCCGCCGTCGACATCACGCCCTCGGGCACCCGCCGTGAGGAACTCCTGCTGTCGGCGGCGGAGCTGACCGCCGTACGGGGGCTGCGGCGCGCGCTGCGGACCCGGGACAGCCACTCGATGCTCGAAGCGCTGCTGGACAGGGTCCGCAGGACCCCGGACAACGCCACGTTCCTCCGGCAGGTCCAGCACACCGTTCCCGACGCGTGACGGCATGTCAGGTCCGGGCCGGTGGCGGACCCCTGGCGCCGGGGTCCGCCCGGAGGTCCGCTCAGGCCGTGGCGCCCAGCGCCTCGGCGACCAGGGCACGGGCCTCGTCCTGGACCCTGGCCAGGTGTCCGGCGCCCTGGAAGCTCTCCGCGTACACCTTGTAGACGTCCTCGGTGCCGGAGGGGCGGGCGGCGAACCAGGCGCTGTCGGTGCAGACCTTGAGGCCTCCGATCGCGGCGCCGTTGCCGGGTGCCTCCGTGAGGACCGCCGTGATGGGCTCGCCGGCCAGCGTGTCCGCGGTGACCTGTTCCGGGGAGAGCCGGGCCAGTACCGCCTTCTCCTCGCGTGTCGCGGGGGCGTCGACCCGGGCGTAGGCGGGGTCGCCGAACCGTGCGGTGAGCTCGCCGTAGTGCTGGGAGGGTGTGGAACCCGTGACGGCGGTGATCTCCGAGGCCAGCAGCGCCAGCAGGATGCCGTCCTTGTCGGTGGTCCACACCCGGCCGTCACGGCGCAGGAACGACGCCCCGGCCGACTCCTCGCCGCCGAAGCCGAGGGTGCCGCCGAAGAGCCCGTCGACGAACCACTTGAATCCCACCGGAACCTCCACCAGGTGCCGGCCGAGGTCCGCGGCGACCCGGTCGATCATGGAGGAGGAGACCAGGGTCTTCCCGATGCCGGTACCGGCCGGCCAGCCCTCGCGGTGCGAGTAGAGGTAGCGGATGGCGACGGCCAGGTAGTGGTTGGGGTTCATCAGCCCGCCGTCGGGGGTGACGATGCCGTGCCGGTCGGCGTCCGCGTCGTTGCCGGTGGCGATGGTGTACGCGTCGCGCTGTTCGATCAGGGAGGCCATGGCGTACGGCGAGGAGCAGTCCATGCGGATCTTCCCGTCCCAGTCCAGCGTCATGAACCGCCAGGTGGGGTCGGCGAGCGGGTTGACCACGGTGAGGTCGAGCCGGTGGCGCTCGGCGATCCGGCCCCAGTAGGCGACCGACGCGCCGCCGAGGGGGTCGGCGCCGATCCGGATCCCCGCATCGCGTACGGCGTCCAGGTCGAGGACGGCCGGGAGGTCGTCGACATAGGCGGTCAGGAAGTCGTACCGGCCGGTGGTGTCGGCGGCGAGCGCCCGGTCGTGGGGCATCCGCCGTACCCCCTTCAGCCCGTCCTCGATCAGGGCGTTGGCCCGGTCCTGGATCCAGGAGGTGGCGTCCGAGCCGGCCGGACCGCCGTGTGCCGGGTTGTACTTGAAGCCGCCGTCGGCGGGCGGATTGTGCGAGGGCGTGACCACGATGCCGTCGGCGAGTCCGGTGGCGCGGTCCCGGTTGTACGTCAGGATGGCGTGCGAGACGGCCGGGGTGGGCGTGTAGCCGTCGTCGGTGTCGATCAGGACGGTGGCCCCGTTGGCGGCGAGCACCTCCAGCGCGGTGACCCGGGCGGGTTCGGACAGCGCGTGGGTGTCGGCGCCGAGGAACAGCGGCCCGTCGGTGCCCTGCCGGGTCCGGTACTCGCAGATGGCCTGCGTGGTGGCGGCGATGTGGTCGTCGTTGAAGGCCGCCGACAGGGCGGAGCCACGGTGCCCCGAGGTGCCGAAGGCGACGCGCTGGCCGGGCTGGGACGGGTCGGGTCGGACGGTGTAATAGGCAGTCACCAGCCGTGCCACGTCGACCAGATCTCCGGGCTGCGCCGGCTGACCGGCCCGTTCGTGAACCATCGCTTCTCCTCTGTGTTCGCCGGTGGGCCCGGCTGTACGGGGGCCGCCGACGGGCGGACGATCATCACGAGTTGTACCTGATGCCGTTCCCGCGGCCACACCCCGGTCGGGCGGACGGACCAGCAGTACATCCGGAGTCCGGCGTACACCCGGCACTTTCGCCATGATTGGCCGGTTCACGCGGAGGCCCGCGCAGCGACGGCGCGGGCAGGGGCGCCGCCGACGGTGGGAAGGCGACTGTCGGCGGGGACGGGAACCGAAAGCCGCGAAGGGCGCACCCGACCCTGCGGCCATTACCCGCGCTTTACCGACCGCCGGATTCGTCGTGCGTGCTTCCGCGACGAGTTGCGGAGCGCTCGCACCAGGCGAATGCGTACGGGCCTTTTCATCATGCGGCACGGTTCGGAACAAATACGGAGACCGGCATCTGACACGCCGCAGCACATCGGAAATCATCCCGCAATCCCCGTCCGGAGGTAATCCGTGCGGACAGATGCGCGAGTCATACGTGTTTTCGCACGCACTATCTGCCAAAGTGCACTTCGGTTTTACCCACTTGATCTCTGCCTCCGGAATTCTGGCCGCCGGTGTTCACCCGATCCGGCTCTCCGGGGGCATATGAGAAGAGAGCCGTGCGTGCTGCAGAAGAGTTGCACCGAGGAAAGTCGCCTGACGGTCCTTCATTTGGTCCAGCCGGTGGAGGGGGGCGTCGCACGGGTCGTGACGGACCTCGTCGCCGCGCAGGTCCGGGCAGGGCTGCGGCCTGTGGTCGCCTGTCCGCCCGGCGGGTCGCTGGCGTCGGAGGCGGCCGACGCCGGGGCGCGTGTCCACGTCTGGCCCGCGGAGCGTGTTCCGGGCCCCCGGCTGGGACGTGAGATCGCCACCGTGGGCCGGCTGGTCCGCGCCTGCGCTCCCGATGTGATCCACGCCCACAGTGCCAAGGCGGGGCTCGCGGGGCGGCTCGCGGTCCGGGGCCGGGTCCCGACCGTGTTCCAGCCGCACGCCTGGTCGTTCGATGCCCTGGAGGGCCGCGCGGCCGGGATGGCGATGGCCTGGGAGCGGTTCGGGGCCCGGTGGAGCGACCGCATCCTCTGCGTCAGCGAGTCCGAACGCCGGGCGGGTCAGCGGGCGGGCATCGCCGCCCGCTGGTCGGTGATCCACAACGGCATCGACCTCGGCCGCTTCCGGCCCGGCGGTGGTCAGGCGGCTGCCCGCGCCGGCCTGGCCCTGCTGGAGGGTGTCCCCGCCGACGCACCCCTGGTCGTGTGCGTAGGACGGCTGAGCCGGCAGAAGGGCCAGGACGTCCTGCTGCGGGCCTGGGCCCGGTCCCCCCTCGGGGACGCGCGGCTCGTCCTGGTCGGCGACGGGCCGTACGGGGACGAACTGCGGCGCACCGCACCTCCCGGGGTGGTGTTCGCGGGGGCGAGCCGGGACGTACGGCCGTGGATCCACGCGGCCGACGTGCTCGTGCTCCCCTCGCGCTGGGAGGGCATGGCGCTGGCCCCGCTGGAGGCCATGGCCTGCGGCCGGCCCGTCCTGTTGTCCGACGTCAACGGCGCCAGGGAGAGCCTGCCGCCGGGCCACGCACCCCACTGCCTCGTGCCGCCCGAGGATCCCGCGGCCCTCGCTGCGGCGCTCACCGCCCTGCTGGCCGATCCGGCGCTGCGGACGGAGCTGGGCCGCACGGCAGAGCGGCACACCCGGTCGGTCTTCGACGTGGCGAAGACCGCGGACGCGGTCCTGCGCCTCTACCGGGAACTTGCCGGCCAGTCCCGCCCCACGACGAGGAAGCGCACCGAGCGATGACGACGGAGAGTGCACCGGTCCCCCGATCCGCCCAGGCGACAGCCGTACGCCGTGCGGCTTCCGCGATCCGCCCCCCGCGTGGCGGGGACGGTCGCACGCGGTCCCTGCGGGCCGCCGGGAGCCGCCGAGGACGGGCACCCGTCACCGGCCTCGTGGCCGCGGACGGGCTGGCGCTGGGCCTTGCCCTCGCCCTGGTGGCCCCGGTGCCCTGGCCACCGGGCGTCCTCCTCCTGCAGGCCGCCGCCCAGCTGCTCCTGAACGCCTACCGGGGCCTGTACCGGATCGGGCTGTCCCCGTCCGTCCTGGCGGAACTGCCCGCGCTCTGCGGCCTGGCGCTGGTGCAGTGGTACGCCACCGCCGAGGTGCTCGGCGCGTACGACCCCCGCTACGGCATGGGCTGGACGGCGCTGGCCCTCGCGGCGGGCGCCCAGACGTTGCTGAGCTGCGCGGGGCGCGCCGCTGTCCACCGGACCCGGCTCCGGTCGGCCGCCCGGAATCCGCAGTCCACCCTTGTGATGGGCGAGGGCCCGGCGGCCGACCGGGTCACGGCCGTGCTCCAGGAGCACCCGGAGTACGGGCTCCGGCCGGTCGGCCGGGTGGGCTCCGGCGGCCCCGCGGACGACGGCCCCGAATCCCCGGCCGGGGCGGCGGCACTGCCGGTCCTGCCCGTCCTCGCGGATGCGCAGGACATCGCCCGGGCCGTCATCCAGAACTCCGTGCGGCACGCCGTCTTCACGGTTCCGCCCGAGTCGGCGCCCGACGGGGCGGCGCTCGTCGAGCTGTTCGTGCGGCACGGCTGCCGGGTATGGCTGATCACCGATCAGGGAACGCCCCTCGCCGGTCCCTCGGTGTCCCGGCAGGACCGGCCGGACCACCTGTGGGGCTTCGCCGCCCACCCGCTGCACGGAGGTCCCCGTCGGCCGGTCGCGCACCGGGTGAAGCGTGCGATGGACGCCGTTCTCGCCATGGTCGCCCTGGTCGCGGCCGCCCCGGTGATGGCCGTCTGCGCACTCGCCGTACGCGTGTGCGACGGCCCGGGCGTGATCTTCCACCAGGAGCGCATCGGCCGGCACGGACGGCCGTTCGTCCTGCTGAAGTTCCGCACCCTGCGCCCGGCCGACGCGCACGAGTCCGCCACCCGGTGGAACGTGTCGGACGACGGGCGTATGAGCCGCGTCGGCAGGACGCTGCGCCGGACCTCGCTGGACGAGCTGCCGCAACTGTGGAACGTGGTGCGCGGCGACATGAGCCTGGTGGGGCCGCGTCCCGAACGCCCTTACTTCGTGCAGCAGTTCAGCCGGATCCACCCCGGCTACCGGGCCCGGCACCGGATGCCGGTCGGCATCACGGGGCTCGCCCAGGTGCACGGTCTGCGCGGGGACACCTCGATCGAGGACCGTGCCCGCTTCGACAACCGCTATATCGAGACCTGGTCGCTCTGGCAGGACGTGTGCGTCCTCGCGCGCACGGCCGGTTCGCTGTTCCGGCTCGGAGGCAGTTGAACAGTGACACTCACCGTGACCGCGGCTCCCGCGGCCCCCGCCGTACGTTCCGCGCCGGCGCCCGTACCTTCCGCTCCGGCGTATCCGTTCCCGCGCCGGTGGGGCGGCGGATGGCCGCTGCTCCCCCTGGTCGGCACCGTGCTGCTGCTGGCCGTGCCCGCCGACGGGACGGGGGCCGGCACCGTGTACGGCGTCCCTCCGGCCGATCTGCTCTCGGGCGTGGCCGTGCTCGTCTGCCTGGCGCGCCTGCTGTTCCTGCGGGCCCGTCCGCTCACCCGGGCCGGGGCGTTCGTCCTCGGTCTGCCGGCCGCGGGCATCGCCGTGGCCACGGTGACCGCGGCGGACCCGATGGCCGCGCTGCCGGGCTTCGTCCGGTACCTCCAGATCTTCGTCCTGGTGCCCGCCGCCGTCCTTCTGCTGGTCAGGGACGCCCGGGGGTTCCGGATCATCACGGGTTCGCTCGTACTGCTCGCCCTCGTCCAGGGCGCGACGGGCGCGCACCAGTACGCCACCGGGTCCGGGGCCTCGTACATGGGTGAGGACGTCCGGGCCGTCGGCACCTTCGGCGCCGGTGATGTGATGGGGATGGCCACGGTCGTCGGCTACGGACTGCTCGCCGCCACGGCGTACGCCCTCCGCGCCCCTTCGGGCGCGCCCCGCTGGCTGCGGATCGGTGCCCCGGTGACGGCCGCCCTGCTGGTCGTTCCGCTCACCCTGTCCTTCAGCCGGGGGGCCTGGATCGCGACGGCGGCGGGGGCCCTGGCCGTGATCGTGGCGGCCGGGGTCCGGCAGGCCGTGCGCGCGCTGGCCGTGCTGGTCGCCGCCGGGGTCGTCCTCGTCGGCGGTCTCGGCGTGGGGTCCGAGATGATCTCGCAGCGGCTCACCAGCATCACCGAGGTGACCAGCGCACCCGACCGGTCGGTCAACGACCGCTACACCATGTGGGCCGCGGCCGCGGGGATGTGGCGCGAGCAGCCCGCGACGGGCGTCGGGCTCAAGGGCTTCCCGGCCCACCGGGACGGACACGCCTCGATCGGTCTCTCGGCCGGCAGTGACACCGCGGGCGCCGGACAGGACTTCGTGAAGCAGCCGCTGCTGTCCCCCCACAACATGTTCCTGCTCGTCCTGAGCGAGCAGGGCCTCATCGGCTTCACCGCTCTGGTGGGCTCCTGGGCGGCGCTGTTGGTCGGCGGGGTGCGCAGGCTCGTGCTCGCCCGCTCGCGGCGGCGGGAGGCGGCCGTCGACTGCGGTCTCGCCGCCGTCGGGCTGATGACCTGGCAGACCGTCGACTTCCTGTACGCGGACATCGGCGGCCCCTCCACCGTGCTCACCGGCATCGTGCTCGGTCTGGCCGCGTGGTGGGCGCTGGCCGGCCGGGAGAGGGCGACCGCCGCGTGACCGGGACCGTGACGGGAACGGCCGGGCAGGCAGCGGTTCCCGGAACTCCCACGCCTGTCGTTCCGCCGCGGCCCGGCGGGTTCCTCGCCCGGGCCGCGGCGGGCGCCGCCGGTCTCACGGTGATCG
Organism: Streptomyces sp. NPDC058637; assembly: GCF_042717325.1. Classification (NCBI taxonomy): domain Bacteria; kingdom Bacillati; phylum Actinomycetota; class Actinomycetes; order Kitasatosporales; family Streptomycetaceae; genus Streptomyces; species Streptomyces sp. NPDC058637. The sequence continues at coordinate 27,358 of NZ_JBHXRD010000003.1, forward strand.
CGGCCCTGCTGGGGCTCGCGCGGGACCAGGCCATCGCCCAGCTGTTCGGGGCCAGTCATGACAGCGACGCGTTCCTGATCGCGTGGACCGTGCCGGAGATGGCCGCCACGCTGCTGATCGAGGACGGGATGGCGTTGCTGCTGGTCCCCGCCTTCAGCCATGCACTGACGCGGCGCGCGGCCGGCGATCTTCCGGACGATCCCGTCCGCGCGCTCGTCGCCGGCACCTTTCCCCGGCTGTTCGCCGCCCTGGCCTGCGCGGGCGTGCTGCTCGCCCTCGGTGCCCCGTGGGTCGTGGGTGTCCTGGCGCCGGGACTCGACGATCCCTCGCTCGCCGTGGACTGCACGCGGCTGACGGCCGTCACCGTGCTCACCTTCGGCGTCACGGGGTACTTCAGCGCGGCGCTGCGGGCGCACGGCCGTTTCCTGGCGCCGGCCGGTGTCTACATCGCGTACAACATCGGCATCATCGGGATGACGCTCACGATGCATTCCCTCTGGGGGGTGCGCGCGGCGGCGGCCGGGGTCGCCGTCGGCAGTGTGCTGATGATCCTCACCCAGTTGCCGACGTTCGTGCGACTGGTGCCGCGGCGCAAGCCGCGCGGGCCGCGGTGGCGGGGAGCACGGCCGGGGGTGCCCGCGCTGCTCGGCGCCTCCGCCCTCGCGCCCGTGGTGCTGTTCGTGGTGAGCCGTCAGGCGCAGGTGCTCGTGGAGCGGTTCCTCGCCTCGTCGCTGTCCGACGGGGCGATCTCCCACCTCAACTACGCGCAGAAGGTCGCGCAGCTGCCGATGGTGCTGTCCATGATGATCTGCACGGTGACCTTCCCGGTGGTCGCCAGGGCCATGGCGGCCGGGGACCGGGAGGGTGCCCGGCGACGGGTGGAACGCGACCTCGCGCTGGCCGGCACGGTGGTGCTGCTGGGCACCGCGATGGTGCTGGGGTATGCCCCCCGGATCGTCGAAGTCCTCTTCCAGCACGGCGCGTTCGACGCCGCGGACACCGCGGCGACCGCCGGGGTCATGCGCGTCTACGCGCTCGGCCTGCTCGGCCACACCCTGGTCGGAGCCCTGTGCCGGCCGTACTTCTCGACGGGGACGCCCACCTGGTACCCGCTCCGTGCCATGGGTGTGGGTTTGCTGGTCACCGTCGGTGCGGGGCTGGTGCTGGCCGGACCGTTCGGTGTCGACGGCATCGCGGCGGCCAACGCGATCGGCATCAGCACGGCCGCGGTGCTGATGCTCCTGGGACTGGGCTCGCGTGCGGTGGCCGTCCGGGCCGGTGCCGTGGCGCTCGCGCTCGGCCGGCCCGCGGCGGCCGCGGCGGTCGCCGGGACCACGGGTTACCTCGCCTCCTCCCTGACGGAAGGTCCGGTGCTCAGCGTGGCAGCCGGCTGCTTCCTCGTACCCACGGCGTTCCTTCTCACCGGACTCGCGCTCAGAGCTCCCGAAGCCGTCCATCTGCTGGCCCTCATCCGACAGAGGTTCTCCCATGGCCGCTGACACCTCCACGCCCCGTGCCGTCCCGTACACCCGCCGAAACCGTCCCTGGATCCTCACCTACCACTCGGTGACCGACCCGACGGACGATCCGTACGGCATCACCGTCTCCGCCGACCGTCTGGACGAGCAGCTGACCTGGCTGCGCCGCCGGGGTCTCACCGGGGTGGGTGTCACCGCGCTGCTGCGGGCACACGCCGCCGGACGGCGCGGGCTGGTCGGGCTGACCTTCGACGACGGGTACGCCGACTTCCTCCACGAGGCGCTGCCGGTGCTGCTCCGGCACGGCTGCTCGGCGACGGTGTTCGTCCTGCCCGGCCGGACGGGCGGTTCCAACGACTGGGATCCGCTCGGCCCTCGGAAGCCGCTGCTCACCGAGGAGGGTATCCGCGCGCTCGCCGGGGCGGGGATGGAGATCGGCTCGCACGGTATGCGTCACCTGGATCTGACGGCGCTGGCCGACGACGAGCTGCGTGAGGAGACGCACGGCAGCCGGGAGGCGATCCGTCGTCTCACCGGCACCGGACCGGCGGGCTTCTGCTACCCGTACGGCACCGCCGACCGGCGGGTGGTCGCGTCGGTGCGCGACGCCGGGTACGCGTACGGCTGCGCCCTCGCCCCCGGCCCGCTGCTGGGGCCGCTGGCCCTGCCCCGTACGCATGTCAGTCATGCCGACCGGGGCGCCCGGCTCCGCGCGAAGGCCGTCCGGCACCGGCTGCGCCACCGGAGCGCCGCCGCTCCCGTCGGCCGGGCGGGGGGTGAGGAGCGGTGAAGGTCCTGCACATCATCACCGGCCTCGGCATCGGCGGGGCCGAGCAGCAGCTGCGGCTGCTGCTGCGTCATCTGCCGGTGCGCTGTGACGTCGTGACGCTCACCAATCCGGGGGCGGTCGCCGAGGGACTGCGTGCCGACGGCGTCCGGGTGCGGAACCTCGCGATGAACGGAAACCGGGACCTCAGCGCCGTGCCCAGGCTGACCCGGCTCATCCGCCGGGGGGCCTACGACCTCGTGCACACGCACCTGTACCGGGCCTGTGTGTACGGCCGGATCGCGGCGCGGCTCGCGGGGACCACCTCGGTGGCGACGGAGCATTCGCTGGGGCGTTCGGAGATCGAGGGGCGCCCGCTCACCCGTGGCACCCGGGCACTCTACCTGCGCACCGAGCGGCTCGGAGCGGCGACGGTGGCCGTCTCCGGCACCGTCGCCGGCCGGCTGCGCGACTGGGGCGTACCGGCCGCACGGATCCACACGGTGACCAACGGAATCGATGGGGCGGCCTTCCGCTTCGACCACGCCCAACGGGCCGCGACGCGTGCGCTCCTCGGCATTCCCGGCGACGCCTTCGTGGTCGGGGGCGTGGGCAGGCTCGTACCCGGAAAGCGCTTCGACCTGCTGATCCGCGCCGTCGCGGCTCTCCCCGGTGCCTGGCTCGTGCTGGCCGGGGAGGGGCCGGAGGCCGGTGCGCTGCGCGCCCTCGCCACCCGGTCGGGGATCGCGGACCGTGTCCGCTTCCTCGGGGGCTGCGGGGCGGGGGGCGACGCGCCCGGCATTCCCCCGGTGCTGTGGGCCATGGACACCTTCGTCTCGGCGTCCCGTGAGGAGACCTTCGGCCTGGCCGTCGTCGAGGCACTGGCCGCCGGACTGCCCGTCGTCCACGGTGCGTGTCCCGCCGTCGACGACCTGCCCACCGGCCTCGCTCCGGACACCGTCCGCCTCGGCTCCCTCACCGATCCCGTCGGTGAGTTGACGACCGTGCTGCGCCACCGGATGGCGAGCGGCATCCGCAGGCTGCCGCCCCCACCGGCCGTGGACCGCTACGACATCCGGCTCAGTGGCGCGCGCCTCCTGAACGTCTACGCACACGCCCTCGACACAGCCCCCTCGACCGAGAGAGCCCACTCATGACCGACTCGCCCGAGCCGCAGCCGACCGAACCCGGCCGACGCCTGCGCAGGCTCCGCCCCGCGTTCGTACCGCCCCGTTGGTGGCCCCTGCCCGCCTGCGTCCTGATCGGGACGGCGTGCGGGCTGTCCTACGGGCTGCTCGCCCAGCCCGAGTACGCGTCCACCAGCTACGCCATGGTGACCGCGGGCAAGGGCGTCGACCCGGCGGCGGCACTGGGGTACGCGCAGTCGTACGGCCGGCTGGCCACCAGCGACGCGACCCTGAACTACGCCCGTGGTGCCGCTGGGGAGCCGGTGCGCGAGCTGCGCACCCATGTGCGGTCCGAGACCTCCCCCGACTCGCCGATGATCGCCATCACCGGTACGTCGGACGATCCGCGCCGGGCCGCCGACATCGCCGACGCGGTGACCGAGGCCGTGGTCGTCAGCAGCGGGCACGTCGCCAAGGACACCGGGGTGAAACTGATCAAGTTCTCGCACGCCGTGAGCCCGGTCGAGCCGGTCTCCCCCTCCGTTCCGCTCGGCACGGCCGTGGGTGCGAGCGCGGGCGGTCTGATCGGCGGACTGGTCCTCCTCGTCCGGCCCCGTCCGGGGCGACGGGACGTCACCGCCCAGGTCCCGGGCCCCGCCCAGGCGGCCCCGGCCGATGAACGGGAGCTCGTCCGATGACCTCAGCCCGAACCGGCCGGCTCTCCGTCACCCTCTGCCGGGATCTGCGGGAGTTCTCCGCACTCGCCGGGGAATGGGACGCGCTGCACCGCCGCTGCCCGACCGCGACCCCGTTCCAGAGCCATGCCTGGCTCCATTCCTGGTGGCTGTCCTACGGAGTCCCGGGGCGGCTCCGGGTGGTCCTGGCCCGTCGCGGGGACCGGCTGATCGGCGCGGCGCCCCTGATGCTCGCGCACCGGCCGATGCCCCTGCTGGTGGCCATGGGCGGTGCGATCTCCGACTTCTTCGACATCCTCGTCGACGGTGAGTGCGCCGACGACGCCGTCACCGCCCTGGAGCGTGGACTCGACCGGGCCGCCGTGCACACCGTCATCGATCTGCGGGAGGTACGGCCCGACGCCTCGGTCCAGTCGCTGTTCGGGCTGTGGTCCGGGGCCCGGAGCAGGCTCACCGACTCGACCTGCATGGAACTGCCGGCCGTGCCGATCGCCTCCCTGATCGAGCGGATGCCGGGCTCGCGTGCGCAGCGGGCCCGGGCCAAGCTGCGCAAGACCGATGCCGCGGGCATCGAGTGCCGTGCGGTGCCCGGGCACCGGGTGGCGGGTGCGGTCGACACCCTGCTGCGCCTGCACGAACTCCAGTGGCGTGGCCGCGGGATCAACGCCGAGCACCTGCGCCCCCGCTTCCGCGCGCACCTGGTGCGCTCCACCCGCCGGATGGTGCACGACGGTGAGGCCTCGCTGCGGGAGTTCCTGCTCGACGGAGAGGTGGTGGCCGCCGATCTGGCACTCCGGTCCGCGCTGCTGACGGGCGGCTATCTGTACGGCGCCGACCCCCGGCTCAGGGAGAGGAAGGTGGACGTTGCCTCGATGCTGCTGCGCGAGGTGGCCGGGCAGGCGGCGAGCGGCGGTTGCGGGGTGCTGAGCCTGCTGCGCGGCTCGGAGCGGTACAAGAACCACTGGGAGCCGGAGCCGGTCGTCAATCAGCGTCTGCTGCTGGCCCGTTCACCCCTGGAGCCGATGCTGCGGCTGCGGGAGTCACAGGTGGCGGTGCGGGACAGGGCCGCGGAGACCGTGAAGACGCGTTTCCCCGCCGCGCGCGACTGGCACGGCCGGCTGAGCGGGTTCCCGGTGGCGGGCCGCAACTGACGAAGAATTACGACTTTTCGACCGATCCGTTACCGTCTGTCGATTCCCGCGTTGTCAGGGCAGATCGGCCGCACGTTCTGTGGCCGGTTTCGACCCTCCCAAGGAGAACTTATGTCGCGTATCTCGAAGGTGGCCGCCGTCATGGCCGGTACCGGTGCCCTGATCGCCGGCGGTGCCGGCCTGGCTACCGCCGACGCCGGAGCCGAGGCCGTCGCGGCCCACTCCCCCGGTGTCGGATCGGGCAACGTCGTGCAGGTGCCCATTCACATCCCGGTCAACGTCTGCGGCAACACCGTGAACGTCATCGCCCTGCTGAACCCGGCCTTCGGCAACACCTGCGCGAACGTGTCGGACAACCACCACAAGCAGGGTGGCTACGGCTACTGATCTCCGTAGCTGTCCGGCCCGGGCCTCCCCTCCCCGCTCCCGCGGAGAGGGGAGGCCCGCCCGTTTCCGGGGCGGGCACGCCTCCGTCTCAGACGTAGCGGTAGATCCGGGTGTGGTCCATGAGCTGCGAGGGCGCCACGTCCCACGGGGGCATCGGCTGGTCCCGGGCGAAGACGCGGTCCCGTTGCGGGTCGTCGGCCGGGAGCTTGCGGGCGGGAAGGTAGCGGGAGCGCGGGTGCGCCTTCTGCCAGCGGGCCCAGAGCAGGTCCATGTAGGCGTGGTGCAGCCAGAAGACCGGGTCGTCGGGTGACCCGGCGCCCGCCATCGACCCGCCGATCCAGCGGTGCACCCGGTTGTGGTTGGCGACTCCCCGGGTTCCTCTGATGCCCCAGCCCTCGATCCTGTTCCGGAAGCCGGTGACGCTGAGGCTGTTCCAGGGCGCGGTGTCGTAGACCGGGTCGCTCAGCGCGCGGTCAACCTCCGCCTTGGTGGGCAGGGTGACCGGTGCGGAGGGCCGGCCGAAGTTCCGGCGCAGGAAGTGGTCGTCGGTGACTCCTCCGCCGATGCGCCAGTTGCCCTGCCGGAAGGCGAACGGTCCCGTCATGACCTGACGGTCGCCGGATCTGCCGTTGCCTCCGAGGAAGTCCTCCGCCCAGAGCGAGGAGGACGGTGTGTTGTCCCTGGTCCAGTCCCAGTACGGGACCGAGACCGTGGGGTCGACGGCTCGCAGGGCCTTCTCGAACTCCAGCAGGTACCTGCGGTGCCACGGGAAGAAGGACGGTGTCATGTGGGCGGCCCGCGGCCGGCCCTCGGCGTCGGTGACGTAGTACTGACGGTGCATCGTGACGAATTCGTCGTAGCGTCCGGAGCGTTTGAGCTCCAGGATCGCGGCGACCAGGCGCTTCTTCTCCGTACGTGTGAGGTTGCGCTGATCCTTGCGGTTGTACACCCGTGCTCGTCCTTAGGGTCGGTTGGTGTGCGGGGAGGTTGTGGACAGCTGGGAGGGACCGATCTCGTCGACGGCCGCGCGGGCCGTCTCCAGCAGCGTCGGGAACGACTCGTAGTGGTTGACCGTGCTGAGGTAACTGCCGTCGGCACGCCGCATCACGTGCAGCGGTCTGCCGTCGATGCGGACCTCGGCGTCCGGCACGGCGGCCACGGCACCGGCCTCACCGGCCCGCGGCTGCCCGCCGGCCGGGACCATGACCGTGGCCGCGCCGCGGATCTCCCGGCCCTTGTACCTCTCCGCGAACCGCTCGGGCCGCGTGGCGTCGCGCGCAGCGGGGGGACCGGTCTCCGGGCCGCCGAGGAGGACCGGGGCGAGTGCCCCGCCCGTGCCGGCGATCACCGTCGCGGTGAAGGCGGTGCGCAGCACGGCGCGGCGGCCGGGCCCGCGGCCGCCCGCTGTTTCGCCGCTCGCACCTGTGGTCGGGTCCATGGTGGTGTACCTGCCTCTCGTCCACTCTTCCGAGTTGTCTTCTCTGTCGAAGTGGGCAACGAGATGACGCGCGAACGGTTCTCGTCGGCGTGCGTCACGCGACCGTGGGAATTCTCGGGGCTGTCCGGCCGCGTCGGCCGCGCAGCGGCTCGTGGCGCGCCAGCATGGCCGTTCGAGCTCCCGGAGGTTGTGCATGAACGCGCCGACGCAGGTTTCCACGGACCGTGGACGAGGGGCGGTGGACGCCGATCTGGCCGACCCGTCGTTCTGGCGGCTGCCCAGGGCCGAGCGGCTGGCCGCGTTCGCCCGGTTGCGGGGGCTCGGCGCACCGGTGCGTTTCACCCCGCGTACGGGTTCACGCACCCCGTTCCACGCGCTGGTGCGGTACGAGGACGTGAGGGCGGCGAGCCGGCAGCCGCGGGTGTTCGCCAGTGCGCCCGGTGTCACCACTCCGGAGCCGGCCGGCTGGGCCAAGGCCGTGTTCGGCAATTCCATGGTGAACATGGACGGCGCCGAGCACGCTGGTCTGCGCCGGACCATCTCCCGCGCCTTCACCCCGCGGCTGCTCGCCGGCGCCGAGGAGAACATCGACGGGATCGCCCGGCGTCTGGTGGACGAGGTGGCGACCGGGCGGCCCGGCGACTTCATGCGGTCGGCCCCCTCCCGTATGCCGTTCGAGGTCATCTGCGACCTGATGGGCATTCCCGGCCGCCACCGCGCCGCGATCGCGGCGCAGATCGACCACGCGTCGGAGTACGTCGGGGTCCAGCGCCGGGGCCGGGCCCGGCTTCGGGTACCCGGACGCGGTCTGCGGTCCCTGGCCAGGATGCAGATCGTGATGGCGCGGATCGCCCGGGAGCGCCGCCGCCGCCCGAAGGACGACGTGATCTCGGCGCTGGTCCGCGCGGACGTCGACGGGCAGGCACTGTCCTCCCGTCAGCTCGGCGCGTTCTTCTCGCTGCTGCTCGTGGCCGGGGTGGAGACGACCCGCAACGCGATCGCCCACGGGATGGTCCTGCTGTCGGCCCACCCGGAGCAGCGCGCCCTGCTGGAGTCCGACTTCGACCGGTACGCCGATGGGGCGGTGGACGAGATCGTCCGTCTTTCGACGCCGATCATCCAGTTCCGCCGGACGGTCGCCGCCGAGTACGAGCTCGGCGGCCGTGTCCTCCTTCCCGGCGAGAAGGTGATGCTCCTCTACGCCTCGGCGAACCGGGACGCTTCGGTGTTCGCCGATCCCGACACGTTCGACATCACCCGGTCGCCCAATCCGCACCTGGGGTACGGCGGGGGCGGTCCGCATCACTGTCTGGGCGCGCATCTGGCGCGGCTGGAGATGAGGGCACTCTTCCGGGAACTCCTCATGCGCCCGGACGCGGTGCGGGCGGTGGGTGAACCGGAGCTGGTCGACTCGAATTTCGACAACCGGGTCCGTTCTCTTCCTTTCACCTTCGGAAGGCTTCACCCGAACGGCCGGGGCTGATTCCCCGCGTGTCGCGAATGGTCTATTCACGGGTGTTCGCAGAGCCCGTTGTTGAACTTTTCTCTTTATGGTCGACAGGGTCGGAGGTACGCCACAATCCAAGGAGGAGCCGTGCCCGTACAGCGCCGTCTCATCAACTTCGGAATCGGGACGGCTGTGCTCGGCCTTCTCGTCGGTGGCGCGGTCGTCGCGGACCGGGACGCTCCGGGTTCCACGGCGGACAAGGGCTCCTCACCCGCTCCGGCGGTGCCGGACGGCTCGACGGCGGTCGGGGCCTATCTGGACTACGGGCCCAAGGGCGTGCGGCGGATGGCGCAGCTGTCGCGCTGGCTCGGGGGGACGGAGATGCGGGTCGGGCACAGCTATCTGCCGGGCGATCTGTGGGTGAACATCGAGGGCAGCCCCGGCTTCCTCGCCTCGTGGGGGGCCTGGCGGCGGGCTTCCGCGGACCGGATGTTCGTGCTCAACACCCCGATGCTGGAACGCAACGAGGAGCGCGTCCCGGACGGCGAGGTGCGCCGGCTGCTGCGGGCGGGTGCCGCCGGGGAGTTCGACGAGCACTTCCGCAAACTGGCCGACCGGCTGGTCCTGCTGGGCGTCCCGGACACGGTGATCGTGCTCGGCTGGGAGATGAACGGGACCACGTACACCCACCGCTGCGGTCCCGATCCCGTCGCGTGGAAGGCGTACTGGAAGCGCATCGTGACCACGATGCGGTCGGTGCCCGGTCAGGAGTTCCGCTTCGACTTCGCACCGAGCCGGGGGCTGGACGCCGTTCCCTGGACCGAGTGCTATCCCGGTGACGACGTCGTGGACATCATCGGCATGGACTCGTACGACCAGCCTCCCGCCCGTACGTTCGACGACCAGGTGAACGAACCGTACGGCCTGCAGAAGCAGGTCGACTTCGCCGCGGAGCACGGCAAGCCGATCTCGTTCCCCGAGTGGGGGCTGTTCCGCAACGGGGACAACCCCGAGTACATGCGCCGCATGCTGGAGTGGTTCGAGCAGCACGAGCCGGTGTACCAGACGATCACGGACTACTGCCCGCACGGTGTGTGGCAGTGCGCCGACAATCCCGAGTCCTCCCGGGTGTACCGCGAAATGCTGACCCTGCGGCCGGGCGAGGAGGGGCCCCTCACGCCGGACCCCACGCCGAGCGGGACGCCGAAGCCGGACAAGCCCGCGCCCGTCGAGCCGGAGCCGGACCCGAACAGGCGCGAGTGGTGCTTCAGCGTGCCGCTGAGCGACTGGTTCGGGCAGTGGGTGGCGGACCAGGAATTCTGTCTGCGCGGCTGAGAGGGCACCCGCGCGGGCGGCTTCACGGTGAAGTGCTGAGCGTGCTGGGCTCCGGCCCGGGGACGAGGCCCCCGCCGTGTGTGCGCGGGCGCCGCCTGTGCGGTGGGAGCCTTGTCGTCGTCGCCTGTGCGGTGGGCCGCGTACTGCCCCGTGCTACCGGTCAGCCGTCCGGCCCTGCACGCGAATCGCTGGACACCGCAGGATCTGGCCCGAGGTGGTGCCGACGAGGATCGTGCCGTCGGGTGCCGCGTGCAGACAGAGTGGTTGGTACGGGGGCAGCGGACGTCGGTGGAGTACCGTCCCGTCGGCCGCGTCGAGGGAGACGAGACCGCCGTCGGCGCACAGGGCGTGCAGGACACCGGCATGGGCGTCGAGGTCGACGACCTCGGATTCCAACGGCTTGCGCCAGACTGCCTCGCCGGACGGGAAGCGTCGGCGGACGACCTCCCTGTGCCCGTGCAGCAGAGCGGCGCCGACGGCATCGGATACGTACACCACCCGCCCGAGCGGTGCGTCGACGGAGAAGAGCAGGGTTTCGACCGCTCCGTCAGGGCCGAGCGCGACCACATTCCGGCCGCTTCGCCCGTACAGCAGCTCGGGGCACCGGCGGGCCTGGAGCGGGACGAGGTCGTACCGGTCCGGCACGTGGAGCGAGCTGATCAGGTCGCTGCCCCCCGCGGTGAAGATCCGTGTGTTGGGCGGGGCGGGTGGCTCCGTCCCGAAACTGCGGTCGTACGTGTCCCGGATCGCCCAGGCCCCGTCCGTACGGGCGGACATCGCGGCCGAGAACGGCATGGAGTGCCGGTCGAGAACGGTGCCGTCGGCCATGTCCACGAGCAGGAAGTCGGTCCGAGCGCGGGCGTCGGGACCGGAGACCGCCACGCGGACGCTCCGCTCGTCCGAGGCCACCTCGATCCGGGTGCCGCCGCTCGCCGAGGGCGCGGGCACGCTCCACAGCGCCGATCCGTCCTCGGCCCAGCACTCCACCGCCACGTGCTTGCGGGTGGCGAGCACGCGGCCGTCGCCGAGCCCGGCCACGGCCCGGACCCCGCCCTGGGCGTCGTAGCTGCGCCCGGCCCGCTCGGCGAGCATGCGCAGCAGCGGTTGCGCGGGCGATATTTCGCCGAACGCCCCCGGGTCCTCGAGGTCGAGCGGTGTCCGGTCGAGTGCGGTCAGGTCGAGGGCGTCAGAGGTCAGACCCCGCCAGTTCTCCCGTACGACCGTCGCCCGGGCCGTCAGGTGGTCGACTCCGTCGTCCCACGCGAAGAAGATGAGTTCGAGGGTGCGGTCGTCCAGCCAGCGGACGGGCTCGATGCCCCACGTCGGGTCGGGGAAGTCGACGCGGTGGCCCGTGTCGCATTCGAGCAGGGTGAGCCCTCCCGCGCGGTCGTACTCGTCGCCGTTGTCGAGGCCGACGGCCAGGAGGGGCAGTGTGGGGTGGAAGGCGATCGACTCGGCCTCCTCCGTGAAGGTCAGCAGGTGCGCGCAGGACAGGTCGGCGGCCCGGTACACGGCGACCCGGCTGTACCGGTGCGTCACCGAACTGCCCGCGATCCACTGTCCGTCGCTGCTGACCACTACCTCGCACGGGTACCCGAGCAGTTCGGGAAACGGCTGGTCGTGGAGTGTGGTGGTGTGCGATTCAGGCAGGCCGGCCATGGTGCTCCGCAAGATGGGCGAACGAGTCCCGGGCCAGGGTATCGAGGGCACCGGCTTCGCGGCTGGGACGAAGGTCCGGAACGACGAGGCGAAGGCGTCGCACTCCGTGCTGGGGTCCGTACGGCGCCGGGGTCGCGTGGGGATCCGTCCTCGGCGGGTTCCGAGTGCGCGGCGACCACCGGCAGGACCGCCTCAGGCCTCACCTGAGGCCCGGCCGAAGCCCGGAGACAGGAATCTTGGTGGGCGGGGCCGACGGAACCGGGTAACGTCTTGTGTCATGTTCTTCCAAACGCCGGTTCACGAGTGAGCGCGTGACGGGTCCCTGCTGACGTCTCCCGACGTCGCCGCGACCGTCCCCCACCGATGAATCCGCAGATCACTTCACATCATTTCCGGGAGAACCCATGACCGTGAGCAAGAACATCAACAACCCCGTGGGCATGGGCGGCGGCCAGCGCAAGCGGCTGTCCCGCGCCGAGCGGCAGAACAACGGGCCGCACCGCAACCTCGACCGCCAGAGTGCCGCCGACCAGAAGGCGGAGCTGGTGCGCAAGATGCGCGAGAAGGCAGGCTCGGCCGAGGGCGCCGGGCACACGGACGACGACACCACACAGAGCTGAGGCACCGCCGCCACGGGGCGGCACCGAACGAAGCAGGGCCCGGACCGCGACACGCGGTCCGGGCCCTGCCGCCGTAGCGACCTCGCCCTGGAGCGGCCCAGGACGAGCGCCTTCCACGACACCCTGCTTTCGTACGGCAGTGCGACAGGGCTACGTGTGAGCAGGCGCAGCTGCTCACGCGGGCGCTCTCCCCCGCCGACCAGGGGTGGAGGGCTGAGAGCGGCCAGGGCCGCGGCGGCGATCAGGCTCAGGACGGCGACGGCTGTGCAGGTGGCGGGTCGACCGACAGCGGTGCCGGCGGCAGTCCCGACAACCATGGTCACGGTCGGACCCAAAAACCGCACCCGGCTCAGTCCCGTCAGCGGTGACGAGACGTACAGCTCTTGCCGCCACAGGCGCTGTCCGCGAAAACGCCTGGTCAAGTCCACGATCCCGGAGCCGAGGGACCAGGGGGCGAACACAACGGTCGTCGGCACCTCGCAGGCGGCTGTCTGCTCGATCTGCCAGAGGGCGGCCGAACCCGCTGGCGTTCCACAGCGCGTCGACCGGCTGAACATCTCCTACAGAGGGTCTGACTGTTCGTCGTTGATCCAACCGGATGGGTCGCTGTCCAGCCTCAGGGTGAGCTCGGCGATCCGCCACCGCCTTCGGACCGGCGCAGACCGAACGTGCAGGCCCGGTCGAGATCAGCTGGATGCTCTTGCCGGTGTTCCTCGTCCGCACCGGGTAGGCCCGCACCTCAGCGGTAGCGGCGGCCGTCGTCGTGACCACGACATTACCCAGGTGGTGCCGCACCCTTCCGGTCTGTGCCGTGTGTCCGTCGCGGACGAAGTCGAGCACCGCCGCACGTCCGGTGACCGGGCCGACACCCCTTGTCCGGGCCTGTCAGCACGATCTTGCCCTGGATGTGGCCCCGCGCGGCTCGCGCGTGGGCGCTGCCCGCCTCGGGCAACGGGAAGGTGCTGTCCACCCCGACCTGGAGCTTGCCCTCGCCGAACAGGCGCCCGACCTCGGCGATCTGCGGGCCGTTAAAACGCACCTGAATGTTCGAGACCGTGATGCCCAGACTCGCCGTCTCTTCCGGGTCGTACTGGGCGAAGAACACCGGAGGCATGCTGTCGCCGCGCTTGAGCACGGGCAGGAAGCGTGAGCTGTCCGGGCCACCGACGGTGTCGATCACCACATCCACGCCACTGACCACGTCCGCGGCCTACGGCCCGCGGCCCGCGGCCTGGTGTAGTCGATGAACTCATCGGCGCCGAGCTTGCGCAGGAACTGCTCGTGCCGGCCCGGGGCGACCGCGATGACGTGTGCCCCCTTCCATTTCGCCAGCTCGTATTCCTCGGACGTCCAGGAGACGGTCCACACCAATTCGTGCTCCTCGACGTCCACCACAGCCATACGCAGTGCCTCCGCACCCCCGGCACGCCACCTCTGACAGTCGCGCTCCAGTTGTTCCTCGACGGCCCGAACCGCGGCTTCTCGCTCGATCACGCCTGCAGCATTCCGTACGGACACGGGTCCGGCCAGCCATTTCCGGCAGCCCGTGGGGCGGCTTCCTGACGTCCTTGCCGGGCATCCTTGCCCAGGAAATACAACAGCAGCGGAGTACCTCGCCCGGGATCTGTTCGGAGTGCCACGACACGCCCGCCGTCCCCGGCGCGTACAGCCCGCCAGCTGGTGTGGACAGCTGCGTCACCATCAACGGCGGCGCACCGCAGGAGCGGATCCGAGCGCCGGAGCATGCTGCGGTGTGCGGCATCATGCCCGGATGAGCAATTCGGTGGGGTTCTTCGTAGCGCCTGATGACGTAGTGGCCGCACGCGTGCTTCGAGACGGACCCGGCCACGCCTCGGAGGTGGTGTCCTGCGCAAACTTGACCCGGAGGAGGCCGTGCTCGAGTGGGAGTGCCTCTTCAGCGGCAGCAGTTTCGAGGAGCTCGTCGAAGCCGACGAGCCGCGAGTTGTCGCTGACCAGGACCACGACGGGTGCATGGTCTTCGCCCTCTCGGACCGCTTGCTCTCAGCATTGCGTGCTGCCGGGGAACCCGAGATCAGCGAGGTGGCGGGGCTGTGGTCTCAACTGCGGGAGCGGGATGGGGAGGCCATCGGCGTGGACCTGGCCGGCGAGATCCCGGGCGATCTGACGCGTCTTGCCCGTGTCGCCGAAGGACAGGCGGGCGGTGTCTATTGCTGGGTTGCGTGAGTCACGGCCGCAGTCGCCTCCAATTCCTGGTGGCCGGACCCCAGCCGTCCAGCCCGGGTTCCGACGGCTTATATGTTGATCAAGAGCAGCGTTGTCGCGTTCGATAGCAGGGAGTCGGTTCTTGAGCCGGCAGCTGGGGTCGTTGACGGAGCTGCGTCAGAATGCCGCACTCGGGGTGCTGATGAGGCCGGCCCGGTCTGCCTGGCCCGTCTCCATCCCGCCCACCAGGAACGGAAACAGCACGATGACGAATGACGACGACCCGGTACTCGACGACCCGGTAGGGCAGTCGCTTGGGGGCCAGCACGCGCATCTCGCCCGACGGCTCGGCCGGGCCGCCACCTATCACGCGGATGTGGCGACCTTCTCCTCTGTGTCCACCGACCGGAACGCAGAGGGCTGGACCGATCTTGCCGGGTTGCTCGGTCCAGGCGCCTTCGCCGACATGTTCAACTGTCCCGTCGTCCCACCACCGGGTTGGGAGCCGGTCTTCAGTCTTGAGGGCCGTCAGATGATCTGGTCCGGCGGTGCCCGCCCCGACCCGCCTGGTGCCGAATCCGACGCCGATGTGATCGAACTGGGCGCGGACAGCGTGACCGAGATGCTCGACCTGATTGCACGGACGGAGCCGGGGCCCTTCTGGCCGCGAACCCACGAACTCGGCGCCTATCTGGGTGTCCATGACGACGGCTCCCTGGTGGCGATGGCGGGTGAGCGCCTGCGGCCCCCGGGGTGGACCGAGATCAGCGCGGTCTGCACCGTTCCCGACGCACGTGGGCGAGGACACGCCTCACGCCTGGTCAGCGCGCTCGTCACCCGCATCGTGGCTCGCGGCGAGCGTCCCTTCCTGCATGTGGCCGAGACGAACACCGGCGCGATCGCGCTGTACGAACGGCTCGGGTTCAAAACCCGCCGGCAGATGACCTTCCGAGGGTTTCGCACCCCGTGACGGGCCTGCCTCGGCTGTCGGCCATGAACACTGGCAGCGGGCATCCGCGCGGAGGACCGGGCCGCATACGCCGCGACGTCAGTTGACGGACAAGCGATGCCGCCGAGCCCTCCGTCCTCGATGACAGGCGCACCCTCGCGATCGCCGCGTGGATCGGCGCCACTGCGGTCGACTGGCTCAACACCGCCGACCCTACGGTTCGCATTGTCGGCTCGGCCGGATGCGGAGGGTCACTGTGCACCAGCCTCAGGACGACTCACCATCCACGAGAGGCATTTCCATGAGTATCCACTCGATCCGACGGATCAAGGGCGCCATGGCAGTCGGCGCCCTCACCGCCAGCCTCCTCGGAAGTGCCGTAACTTTCGCCTCCCCAGCAGCTGCTGCCTATGCCCGGCAGTGCAATATCAATCAGGTGACATCGGTCGGTGTCACCCCCGGCTACTCCATCACTCGGCCGGCGTAGCTGAGTGGAGGCAGCAGAACGGCCAACTGCTGGATGGATTACGGCAGCAGCGGATCCGGCGTGGAGTGGCTCCAGTTCACGCTCAACTCCTGCTACGGGTTCAGCCTCGCGACTGACGGCGAGTTCGGGTCGAACACGCGCAGTGCCCTTGCGTCCGCCCAGCAGCAGGAGAAGATCACCGCTGACGGCATATACGGCACCCAGAGTCGTCAGTACCTGAAGTTCCCGCGATACCGGGAGATCACAGGTGACCGCAGCGGCTGCGAGTCGGTCAACTGACGCGTAGGGGCTTAGGAAACCGGCCTCGTTACGGTCTCCGAGCGTGCGGCGAGCAACAATTCGGGGTCGGCATCCGGATCGGGTGATCTTCGCGCCGTGCAGGCACAGAGATCATCGAAGGTGTCACGGCGGTCGCCGCCGGACCCGCCGTCGACGGCCCGCCTTCCGCGCGACGACACGACCTGACGGGCAGTACCCACGCCCCGGCCCGTACCCAGGCCGGGGCGTGCACCTCGTTCAGGGGCACCTGACGGCCCATGCGTGAGACCGCCGGCCTCACGAGCCGCCTTACGGCTGTCGTCGCCGCGGCACTCCAGACAGAGCCCTACCGGTGCCGCGCACTGCCGTCCCGGCGCTTCGAGCCGCCCCTCCTCGTCCGCGGCGGACAGCGCCCGGTACACCGTGGTGAGGCAGATACGAACTCCCTGTCGCGTCATCGCCGGCATTCGGGAACGCCGCCGTCAGCCGTTCGGCGGCCCTCTTGCCGCGGTGGGAAGAGCCGTTGTCGACGACCCAGAAGACACGTTTGGCGCTGGCGTAGGGTTCCCGTGTCATGACCTGGACGACCAGGGTCATGAACGGGTCGATGCCGGTGCGCGGTTCGCAGCGGCCGAGCACTCGGGCCGGTGGACGTCGTAGGCGGCCAGGTAGGCCAGGGCGCCGCCGCGCCCGTAGGTGTTTTTGACGCGCGTCGCCCTGGCCTGGTCCGGGGCCAAAGTCGGAGGGCAACGGCAGCGGCCTGGATCGAGGTCTTCTCATCGCTGGAGACGACGTACTCGTCCGTGCCGAGGGGTTCTCCTTCGAAGGTGCGGGCGTACAGGTCCAGAACTCGCTGGGCCTTGGCGCGGAAGTCCGGGTCGCGGATGAAGATCCAGGACCGGTACTGCCGGACTTGAGCGCGTCCTGGCGCAACCAGCGGCGTACCGTGGACGCGGAGATGCTGTCGGTGACCTGGCGCGCGGTCAGCTCGGTGGCCAGCTCCGGGCACGACCAGCGACAACGGGACCCCCGGTCTCGGCCGGGAGCTGGCACCAGGGCCTTGGCCTCGGCGACCTGCACTGGGGTGAAACGCTGAAACGCGCAGGGCGCCCCGAGGCCTGCGGTCGGCCAGGGCAGGCAGCCGGCCGTCGGCGAATCGGTTGCGCCAGGTGCGCACGGTGTCCAGGTGCAGGACCGACTCGCGAACAATGTGCGCATTGGGGCGCCCGCGGGCCGCGTGCCGCACGATCGCGGCCCGCTGCCGGGCCTGGTACGCGGTCTTGTGACCGTAGGCCGCCTTCTTCGACCGCTCACGTTCGGCGTTGGTCAGGACGATCGGACGGGCGAAGGCAACAGGCATGGCAGGCAGACCGATCGGGAGAAGTGGATCACCGGGACCGCAGTCTGCCGTGCCCGTGCCAGGACGCGTCGGGCAGGATGACCGTCATACCCACGCCCCCGGATCACACAACGCCACCGTCCTATTGTTGGCTGATGCGCGCACACCATATTGACCGCCCAGCCGATCTCGACGTCGTCCGTGAGTCCTATGACCAGGTGGCCGACAACTACGCCCACATGGTGGTGACGGCGGGCATGGGTGATATCCGTCGCCATCCCTGGCTCAAGGCGTCGATCGACGCCTTCGCCGACACCGTGGGCGATCTTGGGCCCGTCCTCGACGTCGGTTGCGGCCCCGGCACGGTAACTGGCTACCTCGCCGAACGCGGACTCGACGTATCCGGGGTAGACCTCTCTCCCCGCATGATCGAGAACGCGCGCCGTCTTCATCCGCAATGCCGCTTCAGCGTCGCCTCCGCCACCGAGCTCGACCTCGGTGAAGCCTCGCTCGGCGGCGTGCTCGGGTGGTGGTCACTGTTCAACCTCCCCCGCGATGTCCTTCCGCAGGTCCTCGCCCATTTCGCGCACGCCCTGAAGCCGGGCGGGCACTTCATCACCGCCACACACGTCGGTGACGAGGATGCGGTGCGCACCGAAGCCTACGGAGGAGTGCCCGTTCGCTGGACCACGCACAAGTGGCGGCCGGAGCAGCTCGTGGACCTGATCGTGCAGGCCGGACTGCACCCGGTCGCCGAACTCCGGCTCCCTGCGGATGAGCAGACCGGGCCGGGCGTGGTCGTCATGGCCAAGCGCCCGGTCTGAGGACCCCAGGACCCGGAGGCGCCACGCTCTGGACTGCGCCTGCGCCTCTACGTCGCAGCCTCCGACACATCTGACCAGCCCCACACGACGCCGCTTTCGGAGGCGACCACTTAGAGACCATCTCATTTGGCGAGTCTGCGGTAGCAGATGAGGGTGCGGGCGATGCTGGTGAAGGCCAGGAAGTGGTCGCCGCCGGCGGAGCAGGTGGGCACGACAGCGGCGCGCCCGGGTTCCGGCCGCGCCGCTGTCGAGCTGTGGTCAGCCCTCGGGGGAGCCCCCGGGTCAGTGGAGCTTGTTGACGGCGGTCTTCGTCGTGGTGCGGAAGGCGGTCAGCGGGGCGTCCTCGAGGTCGCCCATCTGGCCCCAGCGGACGAGGGTGACGGTGCGGCCGTCGCGGCCGACGGAGAACAGGTGGATGTCGGAGATGCCGATCTGCGGGTCGGCGGTGTCCAGGCTGTAGACCCAGGCGCCCTCCTCGACGGCGAGCTTGCCGTGGGAGGCGCTGACGGCCTGCAGGCCCGGGTTCTGCTGCTCCAGCAGGGGGCCGCAGCCGGCGAGGGCCCCGCGGAGGGTGTCGACCAGCTTCACGGCGTCGGCCTCGGTACGGGCGACGGTGGTGACCTGGACGCCGTTGGTGTCGAGCTCGGTGCTGAACTCGCGGTAGCGGGTGTTCTGCGCCGGGATCTTGTACGGGGCGCAGAGGACGCCGCCGTTCTCCGGGACGCCGGTGAAGACCTGGGTGGCGGTCCACGGCGTCGACGACGGCGGCATCTGGGAGGCAGCGAGGAAGGCGGGCTGGGCAGCGGCCTGCGCCGGGGCTGTGGCGAGGGCCGCGAGGCCCAGTGCGGCAGCGGCTGCGGTGGCGAGTGCGGTGCGGAGCTTGTTCATGGTGGTGGATCCCCCGTCGGGTCGTTCGTTCGGTCAGTGCTCAACCAGCGTGGGGCCGGCGCCCGCCGGATGCAACGATCACGCGCCCACCAGCCGTCCCGGAACCATTCCACCCCCGCTGACGTGCAAGGACGTGAAGGATGGGACGCAGGGTCGAGGGGGATGGAATGCCGAAGGACGCCGCCGTCGAGGAGTTCGCGGGGCTCGTGCGCGCGCTGAAGGCGCGGGACGGGAGGAGTTACGAGGCGCTGGGCCGGCGGCTGAGCGTCAGCGCGTCCACCCTCCACCGCTACTGCTCGGGCGCGACCGTCCCGGAGGAGTTCGCCGTGGTCGACCGCCTCGCCCTGCTGTGCGGGGCGGACCAGGAGGAACGGCGGGCCCTGGAGGCGGCCTGGACGGAGGCGGACCGCGCCCGCCGCCGAGCGGCCTCGCCCGCGCCCACGCCTGTGCCGGCCGTGTCGGCCGCGCCGGAATCGAACCCGGAACCGTCCGCGCCGGAACCGGGCCCCGGCCCCGCGCCGGACCCGTCCGCCCCGGACCCGACCGCCCCGGACCCGACCGCCCCGGACCCGTCCGCCGCGGATCCGTCCGCGCCGGAGGCGCCCCGCGCCCGCCCCCGTCGTGGCGCCCCCGCTCCCCTCCTCGTCGCCGCCGTCGCCCTCGTCGTGCTCGCCCTCGCCGCCACCCTGCTCGGCCACCCCACCCGTACGACTTCCGCCCCCGCTCCCGCTTCCACCGCTCCGGGGCGGACTGCGGCCCCCCTCCCCTTCACCTGGAGCATCGGTTCCCAGCTCTGGGAGGGCGGCTGCGGGCACACCTACCTCGTGGACCGGGCCCCCCGCGCGGTCGCCCTGCCGCCGGTCGCGGCCGACTCCGGGGCGTGGGCCGGGACGCACGGTGCCGTGCACGGCGGGGAGGCGCTGGTGCGGATCACGGTCCAGGGCCGGTCGCCGTCCGACGCCGTCGTCCTCCATGCCCTGCACGTGCGCGTGGTCGACCGCGCCGCGCCGCTGCCGTGGAACGCGTACCGGATGGACAACGGCTGTGGCGGCGCCGTCACCCCGCGCCACTTCGCCGTGGACCTCGACCGGCCCCGCCCGCTCGCGAGGCCCGTCGACGGCCTTGACGCCTCCGGCGCCGAGGTCCGGAAGATCCCGGCCGTCTCCTTCCCGTACAAGGTCACCTCCTCCGACCCCGAGGAGCTGCTGGTCTCCGCGCGGACGGCGGGCTGCGACTGCCGCTGGTACCTGGAGCTGGAGTGGAGCGCCGGGGGCCGTACGGGGACGGTGCGGATCACGGACGGCGGGAAGCCGTTCCGCACGAGCGGGACCAGGGGGAGGCCGGCGTACGTGCACGACTCCGCCGAAGGGCGCTGGATCAGACTCGGACTCTGGACAGACCGGGTGACCGATGAGTAACTTCGACTGACATAGGCTGAGCAAGCGCTTGGAGACCATCTCATTTGGCGAGTCTGCGTTAGCAGATGAGGGTGCAGGCGATGCTGGTGAAGGCCAGGAAGTGGTCGGCTTTGCGCTCGTAGCGGCGGTGGAGGCGGCGGCATCCAGCGAGCCATGCCATCGTGCGTTCCACGGTCCAGCGGTGGCGGCCCAGGCGTTGTGAGGACTCAACTCCCTTGCGGGAGATGCGGTGGGTAATGCCTCGCCCGCGTAACCATCGTCGCAGGTGGTTGTAGTCGTAGCCCTTGTCGGCGTGGAGCTTGCCAGGCTTGCGCCGCCGTCGGCCACAGCGCGAGCGGATCGGCGGGATGCCCTTCACAAGAGGGATCAGGGCCTGGTTGTCATGCGGGTTGGCCCCGGAGATTCCGACGGAGATGGGCAGACCGGAGCGTTCCGTGATCAGGTGGATCTTCGAGCCGTACTTGCCCCGGTCGACAGGATTCGGACCTGCCAGGTCCCCTTTTCGGGGCTCGCATGTTCACCGAGTCGATCGCGCACCGCGACCAGTCCAGCTCGCCACGAGCCCCGAGTTCGTCGAGGACCAGGCGGTGGAGCTTGGCCCACACCCTGGCCTTCGACCACTCCGAGAACCGCCGGTGGGCCGTCGCCCCGGACGGGCCGAACGACGCGGAAGGCAACTGCTGCCAGGTGCAGCCCGACGTGGCCACGAACACGATCGCGGCCAGCACCTCCCGGTCACCGTGCCGCCGCCGGCCACCACCTTGCGGCCGCGACGGCGCCTCCGGCACCACCCGCTGGAACAACTCCCACAGCTCGTCCGGCACCAGCCGCTCAACGATCCCCACCATGACCCACGGAATACCGGTGTAACCAAATGAGATGGCCCCTTAGGTGCGGGTAGTGCAACTGCTGGTCATGTCAGCCCTCAGGAGTCGGCGCACGCAGCGGCCGACCTCACGGGGAGGGCCGGCGCCGAGGGAGCCGGACACCGGCCCGCGGAGAGTGCCTGGGGCTCCAGGCAGACCGCCTGGCGTTCCTTCAGGCCGGGTGGCCCACCCTCGACGACGGGTCCCCGGTACCCGCCGTCGGCGGGGCGGCCGGGCCCCGTCGCCACAACGGTGATCACCCCTCACCTCGAACGAGATGGTAATCATTTCGGGTCGCCGACAGAGCCACCGGAGAACCCGAACGAACATCACCACCCCTCCCCCGCGGGCCCTGCGAGACACCCGCGCGCCCACGAAGGCACCTCACCGGCCATGACAGCTTCGGGCCAGGGAACGGCGACGGGTGGCGTCACGGCCCCGGCCGCACCACCACCCGTCATCGACACCGAGGGTTCACCAGGAGGACTTGGTCACTCCGGGAAGGAATCCGGCATGCGCCTGTTCGCGCATCCGGACCCGGGACAGCCCGAACTTCCGCAGGTGACCGCGCGGCCGGCCGTCCACACTGTCCCGGTTGCGCACCCGGGTAGCACTGGCGTTGCGCGGCTGGCGGCGCAGTTCCCCGACCGCGGCGAGCCGCTCGGCCTCCGAGGTGCCGGGCCTGCGGATGATCTCCTTCAACTCCGCACGCCGGGCTGCATACTTCTCGACGGTCGCCTTGCGCTTCTCGTTCTGCGCGATCTTGCTCTGCTTGGCCATCAGACCTTCACTCCCCTCGCCCGGATGCGGGCTACCGCCGCCTCGATGCCGATGGTGTCGATCACCTTGATCGCCCTGGCGCTCAGCACCAGGCGCACATGCCGCCCTTCGCCGGGCAGCCAGTAGCGCTTCCGCTGGATGTTCGGGTCGAACCGGCGCGACGTACGCCGGTGCGAGTGGGAGATCTTGTTGCCGAATCCCGGCTGTGCGCCGGTCAGTTGACAGTGGGCGGACACGGAGTTACCTGCCTCTCATCGAGTCGACTCCATATTGAAAATGGAAACCATTGCCATATAGTAGCGGCATGGCTCGCAACGAACTACGCCCGATCATCAAGCTCCGCTCCACCGCGGGAACGGGTTACACCTACGTCACCCGCAAGAACCGGCGGAACAACCCCGACCGGCTGGTCCTGCGGAAGTTCGACCCGCTCGTCCGCCGCCACGTCGACTTCCGCGAAGAGCGCTGACACCACCACTCCCCCGACCCTCAACCACCAGGACACCGCCATGAAGCCCGGAATCCACCCCGCCTACCGTCCTGTCGTCTTCCGCGACAAGACCGCCGACTTCGCCTTCCTGACCCGCTCCACCCTGACCAGCGACCGGACCGTCGAGTGGGAGGACGGCCACACCTACCCGGTTGTCGACGTGGAGATCTCCTCGGCGAGCCACCCCTTCTACACCGGCACCGCCCGTGTCCTGGACACCGCGGGACGCGTCGAACGCTTCGAGCGACGCTACGGCCGCCGCGAGGGCCGGTGATGGAGGACAAGCACACGCTCCCTGTCGTCATCGTCAGCGGGCTGCACTCGGACGCACGCCACGAGGTCGTGGAGGGGCTGCTGAGGGAGATGCCCCACAGCGTCGCCCTGCACCACGACCTCGCGACGGCGGGGAAGGGCACGGTGCTCCGGACCGTGCGCGACGCCTCCGGGGTGCTCTCCAGCGGCGAGACCCCGCTGGTGAACGACTGCGCCTGTTGCGCCCTGCGCGAGGACCTGGTGCCGGAGCTGGAGCGACTGGCGGCCGACGGGGTGACCAGGGCGGCCGTCGTCGAACTGTGGGACTCCGTCGAGCCCCAGGCGATGGCCGAGGCCATCGCCGCACACGGCGGGGGACGGATAGAGGTGACCGGCGTGATCACCGCCGTCGATCCCGCGCTCGTGCTGCCCTACCTCGTCAACGGTGACGACCTCGCCGAGGCGGGTCTGGCAACCGCGGCCACCGATCAGCGGACCGTGGGCGACACCTGGGCGCGACAGCTGGAGTACGCCTCGGCGGTCGCCCTCGTGGACGACGGCCAGGCGGACCAGGAGGACCGGGCCCTGATCGGCCAGCTGCACCCGACGGCCCCTCAGGCGGCGGCCGGCTCACCGGAGCTGGTCGGGCTTGCCCTCGTGGGGTTCGACGTGGAAGCGGCCGGCGCGGGACAGCATCCGGCGTGCGCGCTGCTGCCCCAGGAGGCCGAGGAGGCCGGCGTCAGCACTCTGGTGTGGCGCAAGCACCGACCGTTCCACCCCGGGCGCCTGTACGACGCCCTGGAGGACCTGAGCTGCGCGGCCGCCCGTAGCCGGGGCCGGTTCTGGCTCGCCGACCGCCCGGACACACTCCTGTCCTGGGACGCGGCGGGCGGCGCCCTCTGCGTCGAGGACAACGGCCCCTGGCTCGCGTCCCTCCCGGATGCCGCCTGGGACATGATTCCGCCGGTCCGGCGGGCGGCCGCCGCACTGGACTGGCACCCCGAGCACGGCGACTGCTGCCAGCACCTGGTCTTCGTCTCCCCGGGCCTGGACCGGGACGGGCTGACCGCCCTGCTCGATTCCTGCCTGCTGACCGACGCCGAGTACGCCGCGGGCCGTGCGGCATGGAAGGACCTGCCTGCCGCCTTCGACGAGTTCCTCGATCCCGTCCACCGACCGCCGCACGCACCCGCTCACCCCGCTCCGTAAGGAAAGACCCATGGCCCGACCCCAGGAACCCCGTAGGCCCGCCAAGGACCGCCCGAACCCGCTCGACGCCGCCAAGATCACCCACATCGACTACAAGGACACCGACCTCCTGCGTAAGTTCGTCTCCGACCGAGGCAAGATCCGCAGCCGCAGGGTCACCCACATCACCGCCCAGCAACAGCGACAGGTCTCCACCGCGATCAAGAACGCCCGCGAGATGGCGCTGCTGCCGTACGCCGGCTTCCGCAAGTGATCAACGAACCGGGGGTGATCACCACGAAAAGTGACGGTTGAGGACTCCGGGTGCCGAACAGCACCTCCGGCAGCGCGCCCGGAGGTGTCCTTCCGGCGACGGGCTTACGCTGCGAGATATGCCGGACATGTCTGCCCCCGGCGGGCGCGTTCGGTGCCCCCGATCCCCGGGACGGCGAACCGACGAAGGAGTCAGTGAGATGTCCGCGACCACGGCGCACCACCCCCATCCCGCGCACGCGCACCAGCACGCCCCAGGGTGCGGCCACGTGGCGATCCCGCACAACGACCACATCGACTACGCGCACGACAACCACCTGCACCGTGCCCATGAGGACCATGTGGACGAGTGCGTGAATCCGGCACACTCGGTGCACGAAGGACACGAGCACCGGCACGGACAGGACTGCGGTCACGTCGCCGTGCCGCACGAAGAGCACGTCGACTACGTCCACGACGGCCATCGGCACGCCTCCCACGACGGCCACTGGGACGATCACTGATTGATCGGCCGCCCCTCGGCCCCGGTTGATCACATGACATCCACGCGTCCGACAGGCGCCGGTGCGAAGTTCCGCACCGGCGCCTGTCGCTGTCCATGTTCATGCATGGAGCAGGAAGAGAGGCCACTCCGCCTGGACATCATGAATACGACAATCATCCCGCCAAGCTGACCCATCACCTGCGGCGGCGCGCCGACCGGCGCCCACGGTAATCGAGCTGTCGCTGCCCCGCTGAGAGGTGAGTGCCGCTGATGGCGGGTTGACCATCGATGCGGGATCGGACACGGGTGCCGCCTCGGCGACGTGACCGGCGTGGCGAGCCCGAAGAGCATCAGGCAGAGCGTCAGAGGGACGCGCCATCGTTTCATCGGTACGACTCCATGATTGTGAGGAGGGTTGACGCCCGGACGTCGCGGTCCGCCGGATAGGTACGTGAGCCTGGAGGCCGGCAGCCGTTCGCGCCACCGGACCCCACCGGACCGGGATAACCGGCCCCGGAGGCCGGTCGTTACGACCGGGACGCACGTGAGGGCCGGGCCACGAAGCGGGCCGCATGACGGCGGGCGCCGGGTGCGGGTGTACGAGCCGCCCCAGGGAGGCACGCCGATTCCCATGCGTCACCGCCCGGACCGGCCTCTTCGTTCCGGTACGTTTCCACAGAGCCGAGGCGCACGCGCAGTTGCCCGATCGAGGTGCGAGCGCGGACAGCGGGCGTCCGGGCCAGGCCACTTGGCCTTCGACGCACACCCCCTCCCGGCGGCAACGGCGCCACGGGAACAACTACGTCAGACCGCCGACCCGAGAGCCCGTCAACAAGCCGGGACGGCGGTTTCCCATCCGTCGACATGTCTCGAGCATTGACGTGCCCATGCCGTGTCGCTATTTTCGGAGAGCGCTCTCCTTCACCGGCGGAGCGCCGCTTCCGCGACGAACGTTTCAGGAGCCTCATCCATGAAGCCTTCACGATTCACGTCGACTGCCCTCCTTGCCGCACTGACAACGTTGTCTCCGCTCCTGGGTGTCGGGGTGTCGGAGTCATCCGCCGCCGCGGCGGCGACGGTCATATGCAACAGGTACTGCGACGGGCGGGATCCGGCGCTGAGCGCCCAGGATCGTGTCCCGGTCACCGCCGGGGTCTCCTCTCGATCGGTCGCGCTGCACTTCGACGACGCCGGCGCGATGGGGTGGGCGTCCATCGACGACGGGGCACCGGGCGACCGCGTGTGGCTGGACAGATCGATGAACGGGGGCCGGACCTGGGAGGCGGGCAGCCGTCTCGGCGAGACCTCGGTGCCCTCCGGGTGGCGAGGCTGGCGCACGCAGATGTACAACGTCGACGACTGGAACACCCAGGGCGTCGGGGCTCTTCGGGCCTGCGGTCAGCCGGCCGGGGGCGCCATCGCCTGTACTCCCTGGGCACGCACCACGTGGAACGCGGGCAGCAGGAGCACCGCGGCGGCCACCGCCCTGATGATGTCGTTCGACCGCGACAGCAAACTCTTCGGCGGCAACGGCTGGTGGACCGGCGCCAACGCCCTGACCGCGATCATCGACAACATCCGGATCAGCGGCATGCGCAGCTATGCCTACGCCATCGCCGACACGTACGAGAAGAACATCGCCTCGCAGGGTGGGCAGTTCCGCAACGAGTACCTCGACGACACCGGGTGGTGGGGTCTGGCCTGGATCGCCGCATACGATCTGACCGGCGACCGCCGGTACCTCGACACCGCGCGGGCCGACGCGGACCACATGTACGCCAACTGGAACGGCACCTGCGGGGGCGGTGTCCGTTGGAGCACGAACGGCAACTACAAGAACGCCATCACCAACGAGCTCTTCCTCCAGCTCACTTCGGCTCTGCACAACCGTATCCCCGGGGACACCATGTATCTGGAGCAGGCGAAGAGGGAATGGGCCTGGTTCCGCAACAGCGGCATGATCAACGGCGACCGCCTGATCAACGACGGTCTCGGCGACAACTGCGCCAACAACGGCCAGCCCACCTGGACCTACAACCAGGGCGTCATCCTGGGCGCCCTGACCGAATTCCACCGGGCCACGGGCGACCCAGGCCTCCTGACAACCGCACGCGGCCTGGCCGACGCCTCCACCGTCCGGCTCCAGACCGAGGGCGTCCTGCGCGAGCCGGGCGAGGGCGACAACTGCACGGGAGACGGCCCCAGCTTCAAGGGCGCCTATGTCCGCGGGCTCGGCACCCTCAACCGCCAGTTGTCCGACCGCCCGTATGCCGCCGCCCTCACCCGCTGGGCCAACAGCGCCTACGACCGCAATCGCAACGCGCTCGACCAGTACGGCCCGCACTGGAGCGGTGGCAGCACAACCATCGGATACGGCTGCCAGCAGAGCGTGCTAGACCTCCTCAACGCCGCCACGGGCTGAGCTGACGATGCGGTCGCGGGGTGGCGCAAGAGGGTGCGGTCCTCCGCAGCCGCCATGGTGGAGAGCGAGATGAGCGCGTACGTGACGGAGCGGTGGTTCGGGGCGCTCTCCGATCAGCACCGCTCACTCTGCCGCGGCCAGTACTTCCCCGGAGCCCATAGTTCGCGTCCTTCGTACTGCACGATCTTGAGCCGGGCCGGCTCGCGCAAGCCGCCTGATCTGCAGGAACAGAGAGCGCCCCCTTGGCTGTCGGCAGCAGGTGATCGTCGTTTCCGGCTTGTGGCGCAGTGCCGTTCGTTGGGAGCATCTCCGCATGTTCGAGTTGCTCCCCGGAGTCGGGCTCCGGCTCCCCGGCTGTGCCGGCACCCTCTGCTTCGGCATGGACGAGCGCACCGCCCAGTGGGCCGTCGCCACCTTCGCGGACGTGCGCGACGGTTGGGCCTGCGGCGCCCGCTGGGCCTTCAGCGCGCAGTACCGGGGCCTGAGACTCGACGCGTACGGCGACACCAGGGACCGCCGCGGCCGGCACCAGGACACCCTTGGCCTAGCCGGCATCGGCCTCACCCGCGACCCCTTCACGCTCACTGGGCCGTCTGCCTGCCCAGTTGTCCTAGGCGCCGTCGATCTCTTCGGCTGCCCGACCGCCGAGGTTTCGGATGCCCTGAGTGACAGCCTGCCCCCGACGCTCCGGCTCAGCGGCGACGGTCTCTACCTCACCGCCGTGTCGGTTCACGCGGAGCCCGTACCTGTCGAGAGCTGATCACGACGGCGAGCCTGATCGACGCGCCCGAGCACGGCGCAGCAGGAGCTCCAGCGGGCCTGACGGGGTGACCCGGACCTCCGCCAGGACGCACGTGATCCGCGCCGCAGCTGGATTTCGTTCATGAGCGCAGTTCCTGCCGTTCCGGGAGCCGTGGAGCAGTCGCGCTGCACCCGCCTGATGGTCGGCCGGCTCCGACGGTGGGGTCGACCGCGACGAGGTCGTTGATCTCGTCGGCGAAGTCGGGTCCCGGCAACGGGAGGTCTACGTCCGGTTCGTCGGTGACGTAGCCGACGGCCACGGCGGTCGGTACGTAGTGCATCAGCGCGTCGACGAACTCGGTGCGCGGGCGGTTGGTCCTGCGCAGGAGGTGTCTGAAGACGCGGAGGACGGTCGGGGTGCTGGTGTCGAAATGCCTGATCGTCCCCGGGGTGGTCGGAGAGTGCGGGATTCGCTTCGCCGTCTTCCTGCCGGCGCCACTGTCGCCCTGGGGGTGATCGGCTTCCGGATCGGCGTCGACCTGAGTCTGCTGGTGCCACCACGCGGCCACCTCGTCCTCCCCGAGGGACAGGTGGTGCAGGTAGAGGCAGTAGGAGGCGGCCCTGTCTCCGGCCCCGGCGGCGTACTGCCACCAGGAGCGGGCCCCGTCGTCGGCATCGGCGAGCTGGAGGATGCAGCCGAGCACCCGGGCCCCGTCCGGTTCCGGTACCTGCTCGGTCAGGAACTCCCGCAGCGCCGTGGCCGGCGTGCTGGAGACCAGCGCCTCACACAAGGCCTGGAGGTCGCGATCGGCGACGGCGCTGGCCTGGTCCTCTTCTCTGCGCGAGGAACCAGCCTCGGGGACGGCGCCTGCTGTTGGGGCCCGGGCCGTGAGCGGCGCCCGCGGGACGACATCGCGTGGGGTTCGTGGCTCATCGATGAGCCGTGCCCGGGAGAGGAGTTCATCGATCGGGGTCACGTGGGGGTCCCTTCGGAGTCGTGCTCGGTACACAGGGCGGTTTCCAGGGTGTGCTTGGCATGCCGTTCGTCGGAACGCACGGACGCGATCGGAACGCCGAGCACGTCGGCAACCTCCAACGGCTCCATGCCGCGCAGATGCCGCAGCACCATCACGTCCAACTGGTGGTCGGGCAGTCGGCTCATCGTCGCGAACAGGGCGACGCTCTCCTCGATCTGCGCGAACTGCTCCTCGCCGGTCAGCACGGCTCGCAGCGCGACGGTGTCGAAGGCCGCCTCGGACAGCTCGGGACGGCCGTCGACGAGCCGGGCACGGGTCATGACGGTGCGGCGCAGGACCGGCCATGCGTACTTCACGACGTCCGAGCTGGCCAGAGCGTCGTTCCAGCCCAGCCACAGGATGTCGAAGGCGTCCCTCACGGCTTGGACGGCCTGTTCGCGAGGACTCAGGAAGACGGTGGCGTACGCGAGGTAGGCGTCGGCATGGAGCTCGGTGAAGGCACCATGGTCCAGGGGAGGATCTTCGGCCGTCAAAACCTGCTTCTCCATACACCTCTCGATCCACTCCGGTTTCTTCCGCGCCTCGCGGGCCGCCGACGTCCACAGACGCCGCATCGGCCACGTGGGTATGCCCAGCAACGACAGCAGGCTGTGCGTGATCTCCCACCGCGGATACAGTCCCGTCCCCCGCAGTAGCTCGGAGATCTTCGACTTCGCCCAACCCGTCTGCGCGCTCAGTTCGCTGATGGTCATGCCGCCGGCGAGGAAGCTGCTGCGCAGCGGCTCCAGCCAGGCCCGGTGGGTACTGCCGACGCTCTCACTGATGGGCCCCAGCTTGCGGCCCGGTTTCCCCGGGCAGCCCGCTTGGGGCTGCTGACCCGGTATGAAGTGCGCGGTCACCTGACGTGCCCCTCATCCCGGCCCGCGGCCGGCGGATCGATGCAGGTGGGGCCGGAGTCCGAGCGGGCGGCGTGGACGATCTGCTGCACGACGAGCTCGAACGACGGGACCGGCGTCGCGACCGCGGCGATGCGCCCCAGTGCGGCCATGACCGCGCTCCACGCCGGGACCGCCACCAGCACGATGGCGATGAGTACTTGTTCTCGGGGCATCGGAGCCCTTCCCTCTGTGTCCTTATGTGTTGTCCGGAACCCCCGGGGCGGTGCCGAATCGCCACTCGGAAGTCGGACCAGCATGGAGGGACACCAGCCGATCACGCCACGTGATCACGAATTCACGGAACAATGCCCCAGCCCTGAACGTCCGTGAGCAGCAAGCGCCTTGACACTTCACTCGCACTGGCGTCGGACGCAGTCGTCCGCTGATGCCCTTTCAGGGCGAAGTTCCGGGATTCTCTTGCAATTGCGTGCTGAACGACTGCCAATGGAACAACGGCGCCCACGGCGTCGGACCTTCCCGTCCGGAAGGACGTGCCCCCGTGCCGAGACCCACCAGGGGACACACCACCGCTCTCGCCCGGCCGCGTCAGAGGGCCTGGCGAGAGCGGCTCGCACGCCGGGAATCCCCGCGACCGTGCCGGCGAGCCTCCACGCGATCGTCGACCACAACCGAACCTGTGTGCCGGAGCGCGGCGTCAGGTTCTGCACAGGCCGCCCCGGGGTGCCCCTGCCCTCGCATCCGCACGGGCGGCCTGACCAGCGCCTTCCGCGCGTCGTGGGCGGATCGGGGGACGCCGCCCGTCCCCTTACTCTCCGATCGGTCCTGGACGCGTGGCCGCACCCAGGCGGATGGCACCGGCGTCGAGTGCCGCGACCGAGGTCATGCCGAGGAGCTGCATGACCACGCGCATCTGCCGACCACGACCAGTACCGACGGTCGAAGCGGGCCAGGGCGTGGCCCGGTGGTCGCGAGGCCGCCTATGCGGCCGGCGCGCCGCTCTGCGCCGCCTTGCGGTGGCGGGCGGTCAGCCGCGAGCCGGACTCGCGGCGGGCGGCGCGGCGCAGGAGCGGTACCGCGAGGAGGAACCCCAGGACCGCCCAGGCCGTGAGGACCAGGGCGACCATGGGCAGTTCCCAGGAGCCGGCCGCTTCGGCGGCCCGAGCCGAGTCCGGAAGCAGTGCGGAACGCAGGCCCTGTGCCATCCACTTGAGCGGAAAGACCGCGGCCACCTGCTGGACCGGCACGGGCAGGGCGGTGATCGGGCTCACCGTCCCCGAGGTGAGCAGCAGCCCCATCGTCGGCAGCATGATCAACGCCAGGGCTTCGCGGGGGTTGGGCAGTACGGCGCCTATGGCCGCGCCGAGCGGTATGACGGCGAGCAGTCCGAGTGTGGTGACCCACAGCAGCGTCAGCCAGTCGCCCGGCCCGTGCGGCAGTGGCCCGTCCACCAGCAGCGCCCCAGCGACCAGGAGCAGCGCCAGGGTGCCGACGGCCAGGACGACCATCAGCAGGCACTTGGCGACGAGGTAGGCCGGTATCCCGCCGGGCGTGGCGCGCAGCCGCAGCAGCGTACCCTCCTCCCGCTCGGTCACGAGGATCTGCGGGAGGTTGATCAGCCCGACCTGGAACAGCAGGTAGGCGGCGAAGCCCGCCAGCACCAGGTGGGTCATCGGGGTTTGGGCCCCGGGCACGTCGTCGCTGATGTAGGCGGCGACGAGCAACGCCACGACCACGTTGGTCAGATGGCCGGACATCTCCTTGCCGTTGCGCAGGAGGTGCCGCAGCTCGATTCCGCCGCGCTGGAGTCCGGCACGCCAGCTGTTCGTCATGTGTGTCCCCCTCATGCGGCCGGTGCCTTTTCGTCCGCGTCCCTGTCCGTGCCGTCGGCTTCGTCCTTGCCCGAGGCCTCCCGGTGCACCATGTGCAGGTAGGTGTCCTCCAGCGTCGGGCGGCGGACCTCCAGATCGGCGATCGGGCCGTCCACCTGCCGGTGGAGTTCCCAGACCAGCCGTGAGGGGTCCTCCGTGCGTTCGCGGCGGGGCTTGCCGTCGTCGGCCGTCCAGCGGACCTCGGCCTGGGCGGCCGCTCGCCGGGCCAGTTCCGCGGGTGTGCCACAGTCCCGGATCCGGCCGCCGACCAGCATGGCGATCCGGTCGGCGAGCCGCTCGGCCTCCGCCAGGTCGTGGGTGGTGAGCAGGACGGTGACCCCCTCGTCGCGGGCCAGCCGCTCGATCAGGAGGTGGAACTCGTGCCGCGCCTGAGGGTCGAAGCCGGTGGTCGGCTCGTCGAGGAAGAGGAGTTCGGGGCGGCCGATGATGCCGAGTGCGACGTCGAGGCGCCGGCGCCGGCCGCCGGACAGCCGGTCGACCTGCCGGCCGGCCTGGTCGGTGAGGCCGACCAGGGCCAGCAGTTCGGCCGGGTCGCGCGGGTCGGGGTAGTAGGTCGCGAAGTGGGTCAGCAGCTCGGCCACCCGCCAGCGGCGGTGGTCGCGCCAGGACTGCAGGACCAGGCCGATCCGGGCTCGCCACGCGTCGCCGCCCCGCTCGGGATCCGTATCGAGGACGCTCACCTGCCCTCCGGAGCGCTGCCGGAAGCCTTCCAGGATCTCGACGGTGGTGGTCTTACCCGCGCCGTTGGGCCCGAGCAGCGCGAAGACCTCGCCGCGGTGGATGTCCAGGTCGACGCCGCGCAGGACGTCGACATCGCCGTACGCCATGGTCAGATCACGTACCCGGATCACGGGCTGGACGTCGGTTCGCCCGAGCGTGGTCATCGGGCCGCGTCCGCGCGGGGCTGCTGCCGTTGTGCCGCCCCGGTCGCCGGTCCGGCGCTGTCGACGATGGCCCGGAGTGCCGCCACATGCCCCTCGAAGGCGGCGCGACCGCGGTCCGTCAGCCGCACCTTCGTCCGGCGGTTGCGGCCGCCCCCCTCCTTGTGGGTCTCCAGGTATCCGGCCCCCTCCAAGGTATGCAGCTGCTTGGAGAGCGCGGAGTCGCTGAGCGAGAGACTGTCGCGGACGAACGCGAAGTCCGCCCACTCGGTGGCGGCGAGCAGCGCGACCACCGAAAGTCTGGTAGCGGGGTGGATCAGTTCGTCGAAGCCGGCGGGGGTGCTCATCGGCCCGCCCCCTCGTCGGCCGCCGGTGCGCCGCCGCTCCGTACCGAGTCGGCCGCCCAGCGGTTGGCGGGACCGAGGAAGAGCAGGTACACGGCCACCGCAGCCGTGGCCTGGATGGGGCCGGCGTAGATGGGTCCCAGTGGCTCGGTCAGGTGGTCCGACAGCACGACTGTCCCGCCGACCAGCACCGCCGCCGCACCGAACGAGGCCCACATACGCCCGGGCCAGCGAGTGTGGTGCAGTTGCATCCGGTTCCTGCGGCTGCTCATCACGACCAGCACGCCCAAGAGGCCGACGTAGGCGGCCACGTACAGTCCGACGCTCCACCGGGGCGGGTCCATGCCGACGCCGGCAAGGAACACCCACATGAGCGCGGCCGTGCCGTAGATCATGCCGCGCCCGCCGGACGCGGAACGCTCGAACTCGTCGTACACCCGCTCCTGCGGCACTCGGATGCGCTGGAGATCCTGCCATGCCTGTTCGGCGTCCACCGGCATGCTCACGGCCGTCGCCCTCCCGTCCTCGATTACTTTCCTACCAGGAAAGTTACTCTTGACTTTCCTGGTAGGCAAGTCGATGGATCGCCGGTGGTGGGAGGCGGGAGACACGACGGTCACGACGGTCAGGCCTTCCTCACATCGGGCCGGCGGACTTCGGCAGGACGCCCGCGGCATTGGCTATCTTCTGCCCAGGCCGAGCTCGTGACAGGGAGGTGGAAGCGAGCGGGGAAGCCCGGGGAGGCCGCTGATGACCTCGGACGGCCGGATCGTCAGCGATGCCGGCAACAGCAATATGGCGCCCGGGACGCCCCAGGGGCGGTCATCGGCTGAGTTGCTGGGAGAGCCCGTCGGCGACCGATCACCCGCACACACTGGTGAAGACCCGAGCTTCTTGGATCGGTGAGGCGGGCGTCCACGTGAACGAGCCCGGTTCCGCATGGCGTACGGAACCGGGCTCAAGCGTGGGTCGGACCGGATCCGGACCGGTTTCGGCGATGTCCTCCCGGAGGGCCTTGCGCTTCTTCCTGGAAAGCGATTCGCCGTTCACGCTGTGTACGCCCCAGGGAATGGGACACGGCCCTTCACGTGAGGAGTCCGGGCACAGGACTTCCACCAGTCGGTCCATCAGTTGCTCATGCTGGGCGGCTGTCGCCAGAAAGGCGATGGTCACCTGCCACAGCCCGTGCTCCGCTGTCGTTGCAGCGCCTTCTGCGTCGGCGTCGCTCATGACGCGGTCCTCGTTCCGAACGGAGCCGGCGAGCTGGAGCCGGTGTGCCGCGTCCGCGGACCTGGAGCCCCAGAGACTGCCGTAGCCCCCCACACCGCGCGGGTTGTAGTTGCCCCCCCACTGCCTGACCCGGTTCCCGGTGCAGTCATACGCCCGGCAACGACGGGCACAGCAGCCGCAGGGGCCTATGAGTGGCATCCCGCTTCGCGTCCTTCACCACGCCGTCCCCGCCACCCTCGGCGCAGCCCGCTTCGTGAGGGGCGAGGCTAAGGCGTCACGGGTTCCAGCCGCAGCCGCCGGGTCGGCCAGGGTGGTGGTGACTCGGCCCGGCCGAACCAGACCCGGGCGTCCTCCCCGGTGCGGACGGGCAGACGGGGAAAATCGTTCTCGGCGTGTTCGGTGCGGTGCAGCGCATGGCCCGGACCCAGGTGCCGGGCGGCGTACGCATCGAAGGCGGCCGCGTCGGCGGGGTGGCAGACGGTCGCGAACACTTCACCGGCGCCGGGCGGAGGCGTGAAGCCCGGGCCGCGCAGCAGCAGGACGTTGTCGCTGTCGACCATGGTGGCGTTGGCCGCATCGCGGTGCTCCCGCCAGACCGGGCCGGTGTAGAACGCCTCCAGCGCGCGCCTGCGGTGCGCCATGTCGGGGAACGCGCGCAGCCAGACGAAGCGGTCCGGGTCGTCAAGGTCGCGGAAACGGCCTGCGACGGTGATGCCGACCGCCTGCTGACCGATCACGAACTCACGTTCGAACAGCTCGATCAGCGTCTCCCGGGCTCCAGGGTGCAGGGTGTACTGCCGGAGTTCGACGATACTCATCCGCTGACCCGCCCCGTGCGGGTGAGATCCATGATCCAGTTGAGCTCCCAGGAGCGGCCGTCACCGGCGGAGAACTCCTGCTCCCAGCGGGCAGTGTCCGGGCCGAGGCGGTACCAGGCGAAGTGCACCCGGATCGGCCGGCCGTCGTAGGTGTCCTCTCCGTGGAAGTCACCGCGGTCACCGGTGAAGGCGCCGACCACCGGCGGATCCAGTCGGCCCGTCCGGCTGTCGGACCAGTGGAGAGACCAGCGCTCCGTCTCCCGGTCGAACAGCCGCAAGGTCACGCCCTGACGGCCGAGGGTGGGAAAGGTGATCTCGTCGATGTTGCCGGCACCCTCGAACAGCGGCCGGACCACCGCGTGACCGGGGAACTCCTCCCAGGTGCCGGAGCCCGAGCCGAGTGGTTTGGTGAGACGGCGGCCGGCCACGTCCCAGAAGCCGTGCAGGAAGTCGAAGTCGTCCATGCGCCGGAGGTTAGGACCGTTCCACTGACATCTACTGTCAGTGGATACTGAGCGGCATGCGTGCGAGTCGGCTGGTCACCCTGCTTCTGCTGCTCCAGAATCGGGGCAGGATGACGGCCCGGCAGCTGGCCGAGGAGTTGGAGGTCTCCGTACGGACCGTCTACCGAGACGTCGAGGCACTCGGCGCCGCCGGTATCCCGCTGTACGGTGACGCCGGACACGCGGGCGGCTACCAACTGGTCGACGGCTATCGGACCCGGCTCACCGGACTGACCGCCGACGAGGCGCAGGCCGCGTTCCTCGCCGCACTCCCCGGCGCCGCTGCCGAGCTCGGCCTCGGCGAGGCGCTCGCCACCGCCCGGCTCAAGCTGCGGGCCGCCCTTCCGGCGGAGCTGCGCGAGCACGCCGAGCGGATCCAGGAGCGCTTTCTGCTCGACGCCCCCGGCTGGTACGGCGACGCCGACCGTACGCCTCATCTGACCGCGGCCGCCGCCGCGGTGTGGGCACGGCGGGCGGTGGTACTGCGGTACCGGCGCTGGCGGGCGCCGGAGGAGATCGAGCGGCGGGTGGATCCGTACGGGCTCGTGCTCAAGGCCGGCCGCTGGTACCTGGTCGCGGGCGGGGCGTCCGGGATCCGCACCTACCGGATCGACCAGATCCTCGGACTCGGGCCGCTGGAGGAGCAGTTCGACATCCCGCACGGGTTCGACCTGGCCGGGCACTGGAACAGCCATCTGGCCGACTTCCGAGCCCGGCTGCACACCGGGGAGGCCCGGGTACGACTCACCCCGGAGGGCGCTCGCCGCCTCGGCGTCACACCCAGCGGTGACGGATGGACGGAGGCCCGGGTGCCCATCGAGTCGATCGACCACGCCCACGGAGAGTTCCTGCGGCTGGGCGCCGACGTCGAGGTCATGGCACCGGCTGAACTCCGCGACCGCGTCGCCGAGACGGTACGGACCCTCGCCACCCGCTACGGAGGAGGGTGGCCCTCGGCAGAGGGTTGTCCCGACCCGGGCACCGACCACCCGCGCCCTTCCCCCTGCACCCGCCCATGCGTATAGGAGCTCGTACGTGCGTTCACCTCAAGGAGTGCAGCCACGCCGCGGACCACGTGGGGTGTCGCGAGGAGTCACATCCGATCAGCCCGATGTGTGCCCCAGGACTGGGGGTAGCCTTCGACGCGCCGCTTCCGGACAGGGCCCCACCTCTTCGATAATGGACGATGTCTTCGGTCTCGTCAGCGACCGTCGGAGCCGGCTGACGGTAAGCCGGCGGGCTCGGCACCAGCCCGTCGAAACCACCTGAGGGAGCTGTCGACCGCCACACGCCAAGAACCCCTACAGGCCCACCGACCAGGCAACTCCCTGTTCCATGGCCTAGCTGGTACCTACTCAGGAGGAACCGTTGAAGATGCTGATCAACGTGCCGGAGACCGTCGTCGCGGATGCCCTGCGCGGTATGGCCGCCGCTCATCCGGAGCTCACCGTGGACGTCGAGAACCGCGTGGTCGTGCGGCGCGACGCCCCGGTGGCCGGAAAGGTGGGGCTCGTCTCCGGCGGCGGCTCGGGGCACGAGCCCCTGCACGCCGGGTTCGTCGGGCCCGGCATGCTGTCCGCGGCGTGCCCCGGCGAGGTCTTCACCTCCCCCGTGCCCGACCAGATGGTCCGGGCCGCCGCCGCTGTCGACAGCGGCGCCGGCGTCCTGTTCGTCGTCAAGAACTACACCGGTGACGTGCTGAACTTCGACATGGCGATCGAACTCGCCGAGGAAGAGGGACTGCGGGTCGCCCGGGTGCTGGTCGACGACGACGTCGCGGTGACCGACAGCACGTTCACGGCGGGTCGGCGGGGCACGGGTGCGACGCTGTTCGTCGAGAAGATCGCCGGTGCGCTGGCCGACGAGGGTGCGCCCCTGGAGCGGGTCGAGGCCGTGGCACGCCAGGTCGACGAGTCCTCGCGCAGCTTCGGGGTGGCTCTCGGGGCCGTCACCACGCCGTCGAAGGGCAGCCCTACGTTCGATCTGCCGCCGGGCGAGCTGGAGTTGGGCATCGGCATCCACGGCGAGCCGGGGCGGGAGCGCCGTCCGATGATGACGTCCGGGGAGATCGCGGACTTCGCGGTGAACGCGGTGCTGGAGGACCTTCGGCCGAACGGACCGGTGCTGGCGCTGGTCAACGGGATGGGGGCGACGCCGCTGCTGGAGCTGTACGGGTTCAATGCCGAGGTGCACCGGGCGCTCTCCGAGCGGGGCGTGACGGTGGCTCGTACGCTGGTGGGGAACTACGTGACGTCGCTCGACATGGCGGGCTGTTCGGTGACGCTCTGCCAGGTGGACGAGGAGATGCTGAGGCTCTGGGACGCGCCGGTGCAGACGCCCGCGCTCCGCTGGGGCCGGTGAGCCGACCACCACGTGACGGACCATCACCCAACGTGTGACGAACAGGAGATCATGTGCTCGACACCGAATTCTTCCGCCGCTGGATGGCCGCCACCGCGGCGGCCGTCGACCGTGAGGCGGGCCGGCTGACCGACCTGGACGCGGCGATCGGGGACGCCGACCACGGAAGCAACATGCAGCGCGGTTTCAACGCGGTGAGCGCAGTCCTGGAGAAGGAGTCCCCCGAGACGCCCGGTGCGCTCCTGACGCTCGCGGGACGGCAGCTGATCTCGACGGTGGGCGGCGCGTCGGGGCCGCTGTACGGCACCCTGTTGCGCTGTACCGGCAAAGCGCTGGGCACCGAATCGGAGGTGACGGAAAGCCAGTTCGCGGAGGCGTTCGGGACCGGCGTCGAGGCCGTGGCGCAGCTGGGCGGGGCGAAGACCGGGGACAAGACGATGCTCGACGCGCTGTTGCCGGCCGTCCAGGCGCTGGGGACGTCGGCCGGGGCGGCCAGGGACGCGGCGCGGGCGGGGGCGCTGGCGACCGTGCCGTTGCGGGCGCGCAAGGGCAGGGCCAGCTATCTGGGCGAGCGCAGCATCGGCCATCAGGATCCCGGGGCCACCTCGGCCGCCCTGCTGGTCACCGCGCTCGCCGAGGTGGCGGAGTCGAACGGTGGAGGAGACGCGTGAGCGGCGAGAAGCAGGTCGGGATCGTGCTGGTCTCGCACAGCGGCCCGGTGGCGGACGCCGTCGTCGAGCTGGCGCGGGGACTGGCGGCCGGTGGTGCGACCGCCCCGGTGGCCGCGGCCGGGGGCACCTCTGCCGGAGGGCTCGGGACCAGTGCGGAGCTGATCGCCGAGGCGGCCAGGTCGGTCGACAGGGGTGCGGGTGTCGCGCTGCTCGTCGATCTCGGGAGTGCGGTGCTGACGGTGAAGTCCATGCTGGCCGAGGGCGGTGAACTGCCCGACGGCGCGAGGCTGGTGGACGCGCCGTTCGTCGAGGGCGCGGTCGCCGCGCTGGTGACCGCGTCGGCCGGCGGCGATCTGGCGACCGTGGAGGCTGCGGCCGTGGACGCGTACGGGTACCGCAAGGTCTGAGCGGGGATACCGGCCGCCCCATGCGTGACGGGGCGGCCGGCCCGTCCGCGCACGGAGGGCCGGCGCCCCACGTACGGTCAGTTCACCGCACAGGCCGTGCCGTTGAGTGTGAACTGCCCGGGCTCCGTGAACGTTCCGGAATGCGTGCCCTGGAAGCCGAAGGACTGGCTGCCGCCTGGGGCGATCCGGGTGTTGAAGGCCGCGTTGGTGGCGGTCACCGCACCCGAGGAGGCCGAGAGGGCCGCGTTCCACACCTGGCCGACCGTCTGTCCGGACGGCAGGGTGAAGCCGAGCTTCCAGCCGTCGACGGGTGCGGTCCCGGTGTTCTCGACCTTCACGTCGGCGGTGAATCCGTTCGACCAGGAGTTGGCCGTGTACGTCACCCGGCAGGCCGCGGGCGTGCCCGGCTCCTCCGGCTCACCGGGGTTCTCGGTGTCGCCACCGGTGTTGACGACTGAGGAGAAGGAGCTGAGCGAGAGACCGGCACCGTTCTGCCACGGCTCGAAGCCGGCCTGGACGCTGGTGAGGTACCAGGAGTTCTGGGCCATCCCCCGGGCCACGGTCTGGTCCACGAAGTCCATGACGTCGAAACTCCAGCTCGTCACCGCGGACGGGGCCACGAAGGAGATGACGTCGTTGCCGCCGTTGTTCCCGGTCCAGACCTCCCAGGTGCGGCCGCCGACGGACGCGGTGCCGGACTGCGAGCCGATCGGCTGGATGGGGCCCACCCGGTTGAACCAGATCATGATCTCGGTCCGGTTGACGCCGTCGGTCTTCGGCTGCGGGTCGAGCCAGATGTCGTAGGACGCGTTGTAGACCGCGTTGTCGACGTATCCGTAGGTGAACGCGGTCGGTGCGCTGCTGATCGAGCTCACCTTCGCCGGGAGGGCGGTGCCGGGCGAACAGTTCGTGTAGTGGCAGCCGTTGAAGACGGACGGATACGATTTGGGCGCCCCGTTCGTCGGGACGGAACCGTCGGCACGCTGGACGGTGAAGCCGCCGCCGGAGACGTTGACGCACTGCGCTTCACCGGTGCCCCAGCGGTTGTTCTGCACCACGTAGCGGTCCTGGATGACGGTCGTTCCGTACTGGTCGCAGATCAGGGTGTCCGCCTGGGCGGGCGTCGCCACCGCGCCGAGGGCCGCGAGCGAGGCCAGCGTCACCAGTAACGCCGTCACCGCGGCACGTGCGGACCTGAGAGAGACGATGAGGCTCTTCATGATGTCCTTTCCCTAGGACTCGATGATGGGAGCGCTCCCAATTACTGCTCCGGCGTGGAACCTATGGGGCCGTTGTGATGCTCCGCAAGGGTCGGTCCGTAACAGCCGCGGCGACCGCTCCCGGGGTTCGCGGTGCGGCGGGCCCTGCGGGGCCCGGTGAACAGGACACGTCCCCGCAACAGACGCGCAATCAACAAATTGTTCAAGGAGCTTACGGTCTCGTGCTGTCGGACCATCTCCGTCCCCGCCCGCACGTCCTTGGAGCGCCCATGGTGTCCGCAACACCCGTACATCCCGTCGACGCGGTCCCACCGATACGTATGCTGGCGGCCTTCGGGCTGCAGCATGTGCTGGCGATGTACGCCGGCGCGGTGGCCGTGCCGTTGATCGTGGGCGGTGCGATGAAGCTGCCGCCCGCCGATCTGGCCTATCTGATCACCGCCGACCTGCTCATCTGCGGGGTGGCTACCCTCATCCAGTGCGTCGGCTTCTGGCGCTTCGGCGTACGTCTGCCGATCATGCAGGGCTGCACGTTCGCCGCCGTCTCGCCCATGGTGCTGATCGGCACGACGGGTGGCGGTCTGCCCGCCATCTACGGTTCCGTGATCGTCGCCGGACTCGCGATCGTCCTCCTCGCTCCCGTCTTCGGCCGTCTCCTCCGCTTCTTCCCGCCGCTCGTGACGGGCACCGTGATCCTGATCATCGGTGTCTCGCTGCTGCCGGTGGCCGGCAACTGGGTGGCCGGCGGCGCGGGTGCGCCTGACTTCGGCGCCCCGAAGAACCTGGCACTGGCGGCGTTCGTGCTGGTCGTCGTGCTGGCGGTCCAGGGCTTCGCACCGCCCTTCCTGAGCCGGACCGCCGTGCTGATCGGCATCGCGGTGGGTCTGGCGGTGTCGGTGCCGTTCGGGTTCACGGACTTCGGCGGGGTCGGCGAATCGGACTGGGTGGGCATCAGCACGCCGTTCCACTTCGGCGCTCCGACCTTCCACGCCTCGGCGATCATCGCGATGCTGGTGGTGGCCCTGGTGACGATGACGGAGACGACCGGCGACTTCATCGCCGTCGGTGAGATGACCGAGCGCAAGGTCGAGCCGCGCGCGCTGGCGGACGGTCTGCGGGCCGACGGCCTGTCCACGGTCCTCGGGGGCGTGTTCAACACCTTCCCGTACACGGCGTTCGCCCAGAACGTGGGCCTGGTCGGCATGACCCGGGTCCGTAGCCGCTGGGTGGTCGCGGCGGCGGGCGGGATCCTCGTCCTGCTGGGCCTGCTGCCCAAGCTGGGCGCCGTCATCGCGGCGATTCCGGCTCCGGTGCTGGGCGGTGCGGGCCTGGTGATGTTCGGTACGGTCGCAGCGAGCGGGCTCCGGACCCTTGCACAGGTCGATTTCAAGGGCAACAACAACCTGACGATCGTCGCCGTGTCGGTGGCCATGGGAGTGCTGCCGGTCGGCGTCCCCACGCTGTACGACCAGTTCCCGGCCTGGTTCCAGACGGTGATGCACAGCGGGATCAGTGCGGGCTGCCTGACCGCCATCGTGCTGAACATCGTCTTCAACCACCTCCCCTCGAAGGCGGGTCCGGCGCCGGACGCGGAAACGGCCCCGCCCGTCGTGCCCGCCACCCGGGGCGAGGTCGCTGTCCAGCAGGCGGGTGGGCAGCGGGCCTGAACCGTCCGTACACGGCGGGGCCACCGGCGGGATACGCCGGTGGCCCCGCCGTGCCTCAGGCCGCCGGTGCCACCACCGCCCCCGCCGCGACCTCGATCCGGGTCTGCCGGGTCGTGCCGTTCACGGTCACCGCGAGCGTGACCGTGCCCGGCCGCAGTGCGGAGAGCGTTCCGGTGGCCGGATCCAGCACCGCGGTGTGGCGCCGGCGGGCATCATCCGGATCGCCGATGTGGAGGTTCGGGGAGCCGGTCCAGTCGGCGCTGAGCGGGAAGGCGACCGGCACGGTCCGCGCCCCCTGGATGACGCTCGCGCCGACCCGCGTGTGCTCGCCCGCTCCGATCACGGACGGTGCGTCCAGCGTCAGCGCGTCGACATGGGCGCGGGTCTGGGCGGACACCCAGTCGGGCCCGCCCAGCCACGGCCGGTGGCGGGCCGACGCCTGTTCGCCGGGCGCGACGCGGTCCGCGCCGACCAGGGTCCAGCCGGTGAATCCGCCCTCGTCCGCGGGCCCGGCCGGCGGCTTGCCGGAGTTCCCGTTGATCAGGTACGGGACCCCGTCGACGCGCGAGGCGTGGAAGACCCCGACATGACTGCCGATCAGGGCCGCGCCCTTGCCCGTCGTACGGCGGAAGTCCGCGAGCCACTGTTCGACGAGGGCCGCCTCCTTGCGGTCGCCCAGCTGGCTGCCCTTCTGCACGGTCGGGTCACGCGGCGGTACGTGCTCGACGAGCAGGACGGAGCCGACTGACCGGTCCCGCGCCGCCGCGTCCAGCTGGGCGCGCAGCTCCTTGATCTGGGTGAAGCCGCCGCCGCGCAGGCTGAGGCTGGACGTGTCGAGGGTGATGACACGGGTGCCCTTGTGGTCGAACGTGCGCCGGGCGGGACCGAACTCGGTGACGAAGTTGTCGATCTTCCCGCCCATCACCTCGTGGTTGCCAGGCACGTAGTACCAGGGCAGCGCGTCACCGAGCTCCTCGTCGAGCAGCTGGTGGGCGAAGGCGAGGTCGGCGGGTGATCCCTCGTCGACGAGGTCGCCGTTGACGACGAGGAAGTCGGGCTCGGCGGCCTTGATCTCGCGCAGGGTGCGGCGGGCCTGCCGGACGATCGCGCTGTCCGGGTCCCGGGCGACGAACTGGGCGTCGGACATCACCGCGAACTGCCAGTCCCGGCGCTCGGTCTCCGCGGCAGGGTCGATCAACGGGTCGGCGGGGGCGGGCTGTTCGGGCAGGTCCACGGTGGGCGGCACCTGCGCCGACAGGTCGTCGATGACGATCTCACCGGTGTACTGCCGGGCCGCCGCCGTCTCGGCGAGGTAGAAGCGGTGTACGGACAGCGGCGTCGCGGCACCGGATGGTACGTCGAAGGTGACCTGGCGCCAGCCGGTCCAGGTGACGTAGGGCCCGCGCAGCAGCTGGTCGGAACCGGCCGCGTCCTTGAGGTGCAGCGTGGGCCAGGCGCCGTTGCCGTCGCCCCTGATCCAGAGGGTGTAGGACTGCGGCTGCCCCGGCACGACGACCGGCTGCGGCGGGGCCGCGTAGGCGGCGCGTGTCGCGGTGGATCCGGTGAAGTCGTAGGTGAGCCGCAGTCCGGTGCCGGTGTGGCCGTCAGGTGTCGCGGCGAGGGAGCCGGCGGCCCGGGCCTGACTGAACTTCCAGGACCCGGCGTCGTCGAAGGCCGAAACGGCCTGTTCGGCGAGGCCGACGCTCACCGCGAGCGTGGTGCTGGTGCCCGCGACGGTGGCCTTGATCTGTCCCGCTCCGCCGCCGGTGCGGGATCTGACGGTGAAGGATCCCTGGCCGTCGTCGGCGACGGCGAACAGCGCGTGGTCGTAGTCGAGGGTGATGTCGGCCGGTTCGACCGGGGCGCTCGCGCCGTGGGCGTCGAGTCCGACGATGCCGAAGGTTCCGGTGGCCGCGCTGTCGGCGAGGCCGACGCGTGGGGTGGTGGGCCGGATCCGGGCGAGCCGGTCGAGGACCGTGAGCCGGGTGCTGCCGTGGGCTCCGGCCCGCTCGGCCCGCACGTCGGTCGTGCCGCCGCGGCGGGCGGTGAAGGTCCCGTGGGCGTCGACGCCGCCCACCGCCGGGCTGAGGGCACGCCAGCGCGGGGTGCCCTCGGCGGGACCGTACGTCTCGTCGTGTCCGGCGGCGGTGAGCCGTCGGGTCAGGCCGGGGAAGACCCGCTCGGGGTGGCCGCCCGCGACGGGGTCGGTGCCGGGTGCGACGCCGGCCGGGGTGCGGGTCCGCACCCAGAAGCCCTCCAGTCGGCCGCTGCCGCCGGGGGCGGTGAGGGCGAGGCCGTTGGGCACGGTGCGTTCGCTGCCGTCGGACGGGCTGTTCTCCACCTGGAGTGCGTCGCTGCCCGGCTCACGGGCGACGAGCGTCGAGGAGCCTCCGCCGTCCAGGTTGAGCGCGCTGTACGAACCGGCCCGGCTCATCATCAGGCCGAGCTCGGTGAGGGTGACTCCGCCGCTGTCGGCCTGGCGGCCGTCCACGGTGACCACCTGCATCGTGCGGCCGTCCCGGGAGAAGCCGACGGCGGTGCGGGGTGCGGCGGTGTTGTTGCCCTCGCCGTCGTGGTTCTGTGCGACGC
Organism: Streptomyces sp. NPDC058637; assembly: GCF_042717325.1. NCBI lineage: Bacteria > Bacillati > Actinomycetota > Actinomycetes > Kitasatosporales > Streptomycetaceae > Streptomyces > Streptomyces sp. NPDC058637. Next base: position 71,760 of record NZ_JBHXRD010000003.1, read on the forward strand.
CGTCGACGACGAGGAGTTCCCGGCCGCCCACCGCGGTGTCCGGCACGGCTCCGCCGTCGTCGGTGCGTGCCCGGTACTCCATGGCGACCGGGTCACCGGGTTCCAGGGCGGCCAGCAGGGTGGCTCCGGCCTCGCGGCCGACGAGGACGGTGGTGCCGTCGGGCACGGGGCCCGTTCCGGGGGTGTCCGCCACGGCGACGACCTTGCCGTCCCGCACGGTCGCCTCGGCGACGGGCCGCGCGGCGTCGACGGTCAGCGCGCGGTCGGCGCTGCCCCAGGAGGAGGTGTACGCGCCCACTCCCCCGGCCGGCACGTTCGCGGCGTTGTACGCGGCGAGCGGGTGCTCGCCGTCCGGGAGGGTCAGCGTGCCCTCGAAGTACAGCTCCAGGACGCGTCCGGCGCTCGTGGGCCCGAGGCCGACCGCGCGGTTGACGCCCGGGGCCGGGGAGTGGACCGGCCGTCCGTCCTTGATGCCGGGGCCCTGCGGTGCTCCGGTCTGGTTGATGTCGAAGAAGTCCGCGTTGATCGCGGCCACGGTGCGCCGGCCCTTGCCCGGGTCGTGCCGTGCGGCGAGTTCGGAGACCGTACGCCGGTCGGCGACCTTGCCGCTGGAGAGGTAGTCGGCGCGCACGCCGCTGCCGTCCAGGTCGACGGTGAGGGTGTCGACCCGCAGCCACTTGTCGGATTCGAGCCGGTCGTACGAGCTCAGGCCGACGCCGGGGGCGAGCGGCCGGGAGGTGCGGGCCGTTTCGATGCCGTCGCCGTCCACGACGGATCTCGCGCTGCCGGCCGCACCGCTCGCCGGCGGCGGGGCGACGGGTCCGAGGATCTCGGCGGCGGTGTGCGGGCGCGGGTCCGGATGCCGGCCGGCGGTCGCGGGGGCCACGCCCGCGAGCGTCATCGCGGACGCCGTCGCGAGCAGTACGAGCGGCCGCAGGGCGGTGCCGAGGGAGCCTAGGCCCACAAGTCCTCCTGGTGCAGTGCGGGTTGGTCGTGCGGTGAGCGCTGTCGGCGGCCAGCATGGCCGGACGCACCCTGACGCACCAGAGGACGACGAGGACATCGGAGGGAACAGCGGGCGGCGAGGGGGTGACCTCCCCGGCCCCGGGGCCGGGGATCACGTCGGCCGGACGGGCCGGACCGATGGCCCCCCGCGGCCCGCTCCCGCACACTTGACGACATGTCGGCAGCGAAGCGCAGTGCGGGTCTTCTGCTCTACCGGATCATTCGCACGGAGGGTGGTGAGCGGGACGCCGAGGTGCTGATCGGGCACATGGGCGGACCGTTCTGGTCGGGCCGTGAGGCGGCGGCCTGGTCGGTGCCCAAGGGTGAGTACGAGCCTGCGGAGGAGCCCGCGGCGGCCGCCCGCCGGGAGTTCGAGGAAGAGCTGGGGCTGCCCGTGCCGGACGGCCCCTGGGTGCCGCTGGGCGAGGCGCGTCAGTCCGGCGGCAAGACCGTGACCGTATGGGCCGTGGAGGCCGACCTGGATCCCGCTCTGGCGGTCCCGGGGACGTTCACCATGGAGTGGCCCAGGGGGTCCGGTGTGCGGCAGGAGTTCCCGGAGATGGACCGGTTCGCCTGGTGCACACCCATGGAGGCGGCGGAACGCCTGGTGGCGGGCCAGCGGGTGTTCGTCGACCGGCTCCGCGCCCGTCTGCGGGACGGCGACGTACCCTCCGAGCCGTAGGAGCCCGGACCGGTGCGCCGCTCAGTCGCGGGCCGCGAGTCCTGTCTCCACCACCGGGCGGCCGGCCCGCAGTTCGAGGCGGTCGCCGGTGAAGCGGCCCCGGAAGCCGCGGTCGTGCGAGACGACGGCCACGGCCCCTTCGTACCGGGCGAGTGCGTCTTCCAGCTCCTCCACCAGGCTCAGCGCGATGTGGTTCGTCGGCTCGTCCAGGACCAGCAGGTCCGCCGGCCTGGTCACCAGTCGTGCCAGGGCCAGCCTGCGCTGCTGGCCGATGGACAGCGCGGCCACGGACACGGCCAGGTCGTCCGGGCGGAACAGACCGAGGGCCAGCAGTTCCTCGGCGTACTCATCGGCGGATCCGGGCCGCCCCGCGGCGAACGTGGCGAGCAGGGAACGGCGTGTGGGCCTGACGGGGAGCTCCTGCGGGAGGTATCCGATGCGGGCCCGGCGCCGGACCGTCCCGGCGTCCGGTGCGAGGTCACCGGCCAGGACGCGCAGCAGTGTGGTCTTGCCCGCACCGTTGGGTCCGGTGACCAGGAGGCGCTGCCCGGGGCGGACACGCAGTGCGGGCAGGTCCAGCCGGCCGCCGACGACGACGGAGTCCAGCACGGCCAGGGGTTCGCCGCGCGGGTCCCTCGCCGGGTCCAGGTCCCCCGCCGGGTCCGTGTCACCGGCCGTCAGGATTCCGGCGGTGAAGCGCAGGGGCTGCGGCGGTGCGGGAACGGGTGCGCGGTGCAGCGTTTCGAGCCGGGTCCTGGCCGCCCTGACCTGCCCTGACAGCTTGGCCTCGTGGGACCTGCGGTGCTTGCCGAAGCCCTGCCCCGGGTCCTTGCCGGTGCCCGCGAGGCGTCGGCCCGCCGCGCTCACCAGCTCCTGGGTACGGGCCAGTTCGGCCAGCCATTCCTGGTGGTCCTGTGCCCAGCGGCGGCGGGCGGCGGCCTTCGCCGTACGGTAGCCGTCCCAGCCGTCCCCGTAGCGGGAGACACCGCGAAGGTCTCGGTCGACCTCCAGGATCACGGTGGTCGTCCGCTCCAGGAACTCCCGGTCGTGGGTGACGGCGACGACGGTGCCGCGGTGGGCGCGGAGATGGTCCTCCAGCCACGTCACGGCGGCGGCGTCGAGGTGGTTGGTGGGTTCGTCGAGCAGCAGGAGTTCCGGTGCGGCGGCCAGCACGCAGGCGAGGGCGAGCCGGGACTGCTCGCCGCCGGACAGCGTGCCGAGCCGGCGGTCGCGGGTGAGGTGACCGAGGCCGAGGCCGTGCAGGGCCGCGTCCACCCTGGCGTCCGCCCGGTAGCCTCCGCGCTCCTCGTACGCCGTCAGGAGGTCTCCGTACGCGGCGAGTCGCGCGTCGGTCGGGTCTCCTTCGGACAGGGCCGTCTCCGCCGCGCGGATCCGGCGTTCGAGCTCGCGCAGTTCGGCGAGGGCGGCGTCGACGGCGTCCTGGACGGTGCCCGCGAGGTCGAGCGTGAGGGTCTGGGCGAGGTAGCCGGTACCGCCGGGGAAGTCGACGGTGACGTCACCGCTGTCCGGAGCCTCCGCCCCGGCCATGAGCCGGAGCAGGGTGGACTTCCCTGAGCCGTTCTCACCGATGACGCCGGCCCGTTCGCCGGGGCGGACGGTGAGGGACACCTGGTCGAGGACGGAGCGGTCCCCGTAGGCCTTGGAGACGTCGTCCATGGTCAGCTGGGAGTTGTGGCGCTGGAAGGACATGGGTGCTTTCCCTGAGGTGACAGGCCCTCGGTCGCGCGCACCGGAGTGGCGCGCGGCGGGGCACGGGTGCCGGACGGCGGAAGGACTGCGGCACACGGCACGGCCCGGTCGGGTCACGCGGCGACGCTCGGCGTCACGCGGCGGCGTCCTGGCCGGAAATCAGAGAAAGAAGTAGTACGAACCCATGGCGTCCAGTGTAACCACGGCGGGTTCACGGTCGGCGGTGCCCGGCGCGATGTCTCCTCGGGTGCGACGGCGACGGGTCGTGCGTGCGCGGGCGTCCGGTGCCCGCGCACGACCCGGGCGGCTCCGTGCCTACGCCTGGCCCCGGGCCTCGACCGCCCCCTCGGCTCCCGGGTGCTCGTCCGTGGCCTCCGGCCGCGAGTCATGGCCGTCGTCCTGCCGCCTGCTGAGGACGAGCACCGCCACGTCATCGCGTCGCACTCCCCCGGAGAACGCGTCCAGGTCGGCCTGGAGTGCCTCCAGGACCTGCCGCGGCTCGCGGCGCACCCACGCGGCGATCCTCTCGTCGAGCGGATAGAAGGCGCCCGTCGCGTCGCGGGCCTCGGTCACCCCGTCCGTGAAGACCAGGATGGACGCGCCGGCCGGGAAGCCGAACCACTCGGCGGATCGTGCCTCATCGCTGAGGTCCGCCATGCCCAGGGGTACGGACGTCAGGTGCAGGGGAACCGCCGACGCCGTGCCCCCGTGCAGCAGCCGTGGCGGCAGATGGCCGCAGTTCACGGCGCGCACCCGGTCGTCCCCGTCGAAGGAGAGCAGCAGGGCGGTGACGAAGCGCTCGGTCTCACCGGTCTCGGCGGAGAACGCGTTGTGCCGGACGACCGCGTCCTCCACCATGTCCGTGACCGAGGCGAGCGAGGGCTCCCGGATCGCGGCCTCACGGAACGCGCCGAGCGCGGCGAAGCCCGCGCCGATCGCGGGCAGTCCCTTGCCCTGGACGTCTCCGATGATGACCCGGGTCCCGTACGGCGATTCCACGACCTCGTAGATGTCCCCGCCGACGAAGCGGTCCTCCTCGACAGGTTCGTAGAATCCTTCCGCCCGGATCTGCCGGGTGACGATGGGCAGCGGCCGGAGAATCTGCCGTTGGAGGGCTCCGGCGGCGGAGCGCAGCCGGGCTACCTCGGTGGCGTGCCGGATGCGCGCGGCGCAGGCGACGACCCCCAGGCCGCTGGCGATGACCGCGAAGCCGATCAGGAAGGCGACGTCCCAGAAGGCACCGGCCTGCGGGATACGGGAACCGACGACCACGAGGGTGATCCAGACCGCCACGCAGACGGTCTGGCGGACGGTGCAGAAGACCGAGGCCAGCGCGGGCATCACCACCAGGAGGGGGATGACGGGCAGGTCGGCACCGGTCAGGGCGTCGAGCAGGACGACCACCGCGGTCAGCAGGAACAGCCACAGCGCTAGCGCCCGGTTCCCGATCCGGGAGGCGCCCGCCGCCGCCTCCTGCGGGTCCGTCCCCGGCAGCGGTGTCCTGCGCGCTGCTGGGCGGCGGAATCCCATGGCCACGGCCTGCCTCCCGCGTGTTCGTCGCTATTGCCCCACTTGTTCCAACCTACCCGCCCCCGGCACCGGGGTCCTGGCGTCGGTCCGCGGTTCCGGTCCCACCGGAATGATCACGGAGAAGAAGGGCGTCCGTCGGCGCAGCCGGAAGCCGAGGGATTCGTAGAGCCGGACCGCGCCGGTGTTCGACTCGGAGGCGTGCAGGAAGGGAGTCTCACCGAGTTCCTTGATGCCGTGGGCGACGGCTCGGACCATGCGGGACGCGAGCCCTTGGCCACGGGCGGACTCATCGGTGCGGACACCGCTGATCTCGGTGTGGCCGGGCGGGTGCAGGCGCTCCCCGGCCATCGCGACGAGGACACCCGAACGGCGGATGCCGAGATAGGTGCCGAGCTCCACGGTGCGGGGCAGGAAGGGGCCGGGGCGGGTGCGGGCGACCAGTTCCGGCATCTCCGGGACATCGGCGGGGCCGAGGCGCAGGGCCTCCGGGGGCGGGGCGGTGTCCACGCCGTCGTCCACCAGTTGCACGCCCTCCCTCTGGAAGGCGATCTCCCAGCCGGCCGGCGGCGGCTCGCGGAAGGCAGTGAGGGTGACGGACGCACCCGGCCCCGCCGGTGCGGCGACATCGGCCCAGTCCTGGGCGTCGGGTGTGTCCGGGAGGGCCAGCCGCGGTGTGACGTCGACGGGGTAGCGCAGGATCCGGCCGCGCCGCTCGGCGAAATGGGTGTGAGGCCCGGTCAGGGCGGCACGGGCCGGGTTGTCCAGCGGATGGGCGCTGGAGTCCTTCGCGGACGACAGGCGGCCGGGGCGGTCATACGGCCGCCTCCTTCAGGGTCCTGCTGCGGGTGCGCCGGCTCGGCACGGTGCGGTCGAATGCGCGGATGTTGGGCATGAGCTCCTCACTGCGGTCTGCCTCGGCGGCTCCCACAGGCGGGGAAAGCTGATTCACCCTGCACGCGTTCCCGGGACGCCCCCCTGTTCACGCGCGTGCAGTCATCGGGCCACGCCCGCGCCCGGAACCTCGTCGTACGAGGCCTGGCCCTGCTCCGATCCGTACGTGGCCGGCGCCGCGTCGTACCGTTCGCGGGCGGCCTCGACGTCGTCGAGGTACTGCCCCGTCCGGTCGCACACCCCGTTCACCCGGGACCGCGGCGCCCGGCCCGCGTCCGGGAGGGCGTACTCGACGCCCGGCGGCACCGTCGGATGCACCGTGCGCGGCACCGGGCAGTCCCGCTCCGGTCCGCGCGGGGTCCGGGGAGTATCGTCCGGCTGCCTCCGGGGACCTCGGCGCGCAGCTCGGTGCAGCGGAGTGCGCGTCCCGCGAGTGCGTTGACCAGGGCCAGGGCCCGTTCGCCGGCGACGGACGTGAGGACCGTATGACCATCCTGAAGACATATGCGCGACTCCGGGTCGACGACATGGCCGCGACCCTGTCCCGCCGCGTGAACTCGTGGCCGCCGACGCGCGCCACGCGGGCGGCGCGGAGGTGGAGTACGTGGAGTGGGTGCCGGTAATGGTCCGGCGGATCGTGGCTCGCTGAGCGGAACCGGCCCCAACGTGCCCCTCCCTGTGGCACCCTGGGTACGGCCGCCCCACCGGGCTCCCCCGTACCGGTGGGGCGGTTCTGCGTTTTCCGCCGGCTCCGACGGCCCCCTCCCGCCATGACCACGGAGGGCTGTCGTGACGGTTCCCGGCCATAACCGCCAAGGATGCGGCTCGAATCAGCTCCTGCACGCATGAGTTGCCTCCGCGCGGGCAGGCGCTCACACCTCATGGACTTCGACCAGGGGAGCGTGACCAGATGACGGCGCACACTGCACAGACCGCCGGTGCGGAACGAGCAGGCGCCACGGACGGCCTGCCGTGGATCGAGGACGCGGGAAAGATCGCCCCGCAGGACGCGCGGACGCTGTCCAAGGTGTTCTTCGACCGTCTGCAGGTACTCGAGGAGGGCACCCCGGAGCACCAGTACGCCCGGAACACGCTCATCGAGATGAATCTGTCCCTCGTACGTTTCGCGGCGGGCCGCTTCCGCAACCGGGGCAGCGGCGACATGGAGGACATCGTCCAGGTCGGCACGATCGGTCTGATCAAGGCCATCGACCGTTTCGACCTCTCCCGCGAGGTCGAGTTCACCTCGTTCGCCGTGCCGTACATCGTCGGTGAGATCAAGCGGTTCTTCCGTGACACCACATGGTCCGTGCATGTGCCCCGGCGGCTGCAGGAGTTGCGGGTGGACATCGCGAAGGCCAAGGAGTCGCTGGCGGTCGCCCTCGACCGGGACCCGACGGTGCACGAGCTCGCAGAGCATCTCGGCCTCGACGACAAGGAGGTCACCGAGGGCATCGTCGCCGCGAACGGCTACACGGCGGGCTCGCTCGACATGCCGACCGAGACGGCGGACCAGAGAGGCCGCGCCGTGGGCGGGCGCACCTTCGCGGACGTACTCGGTGAGCCGGACCCTGCCATGGAGACGGTGGAGAACCTCCACACCCTCGCGCCGCTGCTGGACGACCTCGACGACCGTGAGCGCCGCATCGTAGAGATGCGGTTCGGCCAGGAGATGACGCAGGCTCAGATCGGCGAGGAGCTCGGCATCTCCCAGATGCATGTGTCCCGGCTGCTCAGCCGTCTCCTGCGCAAGCTGCGCAGCGGGATGTTCACACAGGACTGACGGGTCCCGCACCACCCTCGCAGGCTGACGCGTTTCCTCCCTCGCAGACGTCACGGCCGCGCGTGAGCCCGGCGTCCCCGTTCGCACCCGTGCCCGCCCCCGACGCACCGGTGCGAACTGGGCCGACGGGAACGTGCCGGGCGGGTACCGGCTGTTGCCGCCGCATTGCAGCTTCGTGGCCACTCGGGCGTCCCGCTTCCGTTCCCGCGCGGGCGCCTCTACGGTCCGTAACCAGGCCGTCGCCGCCGCGGCGTGTCCGGGCTCGCGCGTACGAACCCGCCACCGAACCACCGTGCGAGGAAAGACATGAGCCGGCCCGTCGACTCCGTCACCGCAGGACACGCCCCCGAGGACCACGACCGGCGGGACGCCGGTGCCGCCTGGCCCTTCGAGACCAAGCAGATCCACTCCGGGGCGGTCCCGGATCCGCCGGCCGGTGCCCGCGCGGTGCCGATCTACCGGTCGACCTCGTTCGTCTTCCGTGACACCCGGCACGCGGCCGACGTGTTCTCGCCGGCCGAGCCCGGCAACATCTACACGCGGATCCACAACCTGACGCAGGACGTCCTGGAGCAGCGCATCGCCGCGCCGGAGGGCGGAGTCGCCGCCGTCGCGCTCGCGTCCGGTCGTCAGGCCGCCCAGACGCCGGCGCTGCTGACGCCGGCCGGCGCCGGGGACCACATCGTCTCCTCCGCCTCGCCGGACGGCGGTACGTACAAATTGTTCCGGCACACCCTGCCGCGCTTCGGCATCGAGGTGTCGTTCGTCGAGAACCCCGACGTTCCCGAGGTGTGGCGGGCGGCGATCCGCCCGAACACCCGGGTCCTGTTCGCGGAGACGCTCGGCAATCCGCGCGGCGACGTGCCGGACATCCGGAGGGTGGCGCACGCGGCCGGGATCCCGCTCGCCGTCGACAACATCGAATCTCCGTTCGGGCATGACGGTTCCCTTATCGAGACCGGCCATGGGGGCGCTCTCGTACGGGAGTTGCTGTCTGCCCCGTGACGGTGACCGCTGTCGTCCCTTCCCTTCACCCTGGAGTGCCCATGAGTTCCGTAGCGCCGTCGGAAGCCGCGTACGACCTGATGCGGATGCGGCAGTGGTCCCGCGGCCGGGCGAGACCGGCCGGGATCGACCGCCGGGATCTGCTGCGGCTGGTCGCCGCCGCGTCGGTGGCCGCCCCGCTCGTCCCGGCCGTGGCCGGGCCCGCCCGCGCCGCGGGGAGCCTGGCGGGGGTGGTGAAGCCGCTGCCGCCGGAGCTGTTCACGGTGCGCGGCACCAACGCCGAGACGAGGTTCGAGGCGCTGCGTGGCACCGGGCTGCTCACCCCCGCCGACCGCTTCTTCGTCCGCAACCACACGGCCACCCCCCGCATCGACGCGGCGGACTGGAAGCTGACGGTCTGGGGCAGCGGGCTGACGGGCGGGCCGGTGGACTTCTCTTACGAGGCGCTGCGTGCCCTGCCCTCCGTCAGCCGTACCGCGTTCGTCGAGTGCGCGGGCAACGGCCGGAGCTACTTCACCTCGCAGCAGGGCCGGCAGGTGAGCGGGACCGCCTGGACGCTGGGCGCGATCGGCACGGCACGCTGGCGCGGGGTACGGCTCGCCGACGTGCTGCGCCTGGCCGGGATCGGCCGGGACGCGGTCGACGTGCTGCCGCGCGGCCTGGACGCGGAGTTCGTCAGCGACGGGACGAATCTGGGCCGGGTGCGCCGGCCGCTGCCGGTGGCGAAGGCGCTGGACGACGTCCTGCTCGCCTACGAGATGAACGGTGAGCCCCTGCCGCCCGACCACGGGCATCCGGTCCGGCTGATCGTGCCGTCCTGGGTGGGCATCGCGAACATCAAGTGGGTGGGTGACATCGAGGTGAGCGCCGAGCCGCTGCTGAGCCCGTGGAACACGGGCCTGTACCGTCTGTTCGGTCCCGGCTATCCGGCGGAGGGCAGCGCGCCGCTGTCGCGGCAGACCCTCAAGAGCGCGTTCGAGCTGGCACCCGGGGCCACGTTCACCGCCCGTCGCGGGCAGGTGCTGACCGGCCGGTCGTGGTCGGGCGGCGCACCGGTGCGTTCGGTCGAGGTCAGCACCGACGGGGGCGCCCGGTGGCGACCCGCGCGGCTGCGTGACGAGCCGCGCGGCGGGAGCTGGGTCCGCTGGTCGGCCGACTGGGTGCCGCGGGAGCCGGGCCCGGCCGTGCTGCTCGCGCGGGCGACGGACCGGAAGGGCCGCACCCAGCCGGTGACGACGGACCACAACACGCAGGGCTACCTCTTCGACGCGGTGGTCAGGCACCCGGTGACGGTCGTCTGACGCCGCCCGGCGGGAACCTCCGTCGGGCGTGCGGGACTCAGGACTGCCGCACCGCGCCGTCGAGGACGGCGCGGTGCACGGCTCTGGCGAGTCGTGCGCCCCAGAGCGAGCGCGGGCCGGCGAACGGCTCCCCCGTCCCGGCCCCGGGATCGTGGGCGGCGACGCACACCGCGTCCGTGGGGGTGCCCGAGCAGTCGAGTCCGGCCTCCACGAGGGCCTGGACCTTCGCCTCGGTGGCGGTGGCGACCGCGTTGACCAGAGCGGCGTCGGATAGGGCCACGGGGACGGTGACGACGATGTTGACGGTGCCCGGGGGCAGCGGCTCCTCGGTGCCCGCGGCCGGTACGGCGGCCCATCCGCGGACGCCGAGGCCACTGGTGACGGTGGCGGTCGCACCGCCGTCCTCGGCGACGGTGTGCGCGGTGACGTCCGCCGCCGTCATCAGCCCGGCGCCGGGGCCGCGAAGGCCTTCGGCCGCGGCGATCCCGGCGAGGTGACGGTCGGGGTCGAGCCGGGGGTAACCGCCCGGCACCTGTGCGTTGAGGATCCAGGCGCGCGGCCCGAGCCCGCCGCCGAGTACGGCGCTGCTGCACACCCGCCAGCCGGGCCCCAGCCGCCAGACCAGGTGGTGGAGGCCGATGCCCTCCTCCTGTCTGGCCAGCAGCTCGCCACGCTGTCCGGGCGGACGGACGCGTACGGATCCGATGGTGCACCCCCGTTGGCGGGCCGGGCCGACGGCCGGCGACGGCGCGTCGATCATACGTGCGCGGCGGGGCCGCACTCCCGGCGCACCCATGGGGGTGGTCTCACCCGAATGGCGTAATTCGTCGAGCGGGCCGATACAGGCGTTGCGCGGGGCCACCGCCCACCCGGGGTGTCCTGGGCCGTCCGCCGCCGGGGCCGGGAGGTTGCACCGTCCAACCGGGTGAGGCGCGATGGAATCCGGACGCGCCTCCCCTGATGGACACACCCACAGGACGCGCCCGGGCGAGGAGGAATCGGCCATGGGAGCCGCTGACGGTTTCACGGATTCCGGAGAACTCGACGGTCTGACTGTCTACGACAGCGACGGCGAGAAGGTCGGCAGTGTGGGGCGGGTGTACGTCGACGACGACACCGGCAAGCCCGACTGGATCACGGTCAAGACCGGCATGTTCGGCATGAAGGAGAGCTTCGTACCACTTGCCGGAGCCCGTCGTGTGGGCTCCGACCTGCACGTCTCGCACACGAAGGACCGCGTCAAGGACGCCCCACGGGTCGACGCCGACGCGCATCTCTCCGTAGCCGAGGAGGAGGAGCTCTACCGGCACTACGGCCTGACCAGGAAGGCCGCGGGCCATGCGGGCGCGGGCGGCGACGCACGCACCACGTCCGGAACCGGAACGGCAGCCATGGGCGCCGCCGGGGCAGGAGCGGGAGCCGGAGCGGCGGCGGGAACGGCCCGCACCTCCGGGACCGGCAAGGCGACGACGGCCGGTACGCCGGGCGCCGCGGCCACCAAGGGCGCCGGGATGGGCAGGCACCGCGACACGGAGACGTCCTCCACATCGCGTCCGCTCGCCGGAGCCGGGGCCGAGCGGTCCGCCGCGGGTGCCGCGGGCCGGGAGGAGATGGTCCGTTCCGAGGAGCAGCTCCTCGTCGGTACGGAGGAGTACGAGAGCGGGAAGGCACATCTGCACAAGTACGTCGTGACCGAGCACGTCACCCGGACGGTGCCCGTGTCCCACGAGGAGGTGCGCGTGGTGCGCGAACCTCTGCGGCCGGGCGAGAAGTCGACCGGTACGACGAACATCGGTGAGCAGGACGTCGAGGTCACCCTGCACGCCGAACGCGCCACCGTTCGCAAGGAGGCCGTCCCGGTGGAGCGGGTCCGTCTCGAAACCAACAAGGTCACCGAACAGAAGGAAGTCTCCGCCGAGATCCGTAAGGAGAAGATCGACTACGCGGACGGCAAGGACATGGGCAGCGGGAAGGACACGGGCGGCGAATACGGCCAGGGTCGTCGCCGCTGACCCCCTCACCCAGCGGCGACAGGCCTCGCGGCAGTAGCGAGGGGCGGACCCGGACGTTCTGCGGGCCCGCCCCTTCGCGTCCGGGCTCGGACCCGGCCGGCCCGACGCGCCCGTTCGGGTGCCGCCGGACTCACCCGGTACCGCGGGCGCGGCCGGCCGCGCCCGGCAGGAAGCGCACCGAGGGCCTGCCGTCCGGCCCGTCCGGCGTCACGACGGCCCGTACCCGGTAGACCTCGGCGATGAGTTCCTCGGTGATCACCTCCGAGGGTGTTCCCGCGGCCACCGCACGGCCTTCCCTCATGACGGTGACCCGGTCGCAGAACATGGCGGCCAGATTGAGGTCGTGCAGCGCGATCACCGCGGTGACGGGCAGCTCGGCGACCAGGGACAGCAGCTCCAGCTGGTGCTGGATGTCCAGGTGGTTGGTCGGCTCGTCCAGCAGGAGTTCGCGCGGCTGCTGCGCGAGGGCGCGGGCGATCTGGACGCGCTGGCGCTCACCCCCGGACAGGGTGTGCCAGGACTGCCCGGCACGGTCGGCCAGTCCGGTGCGCGCCAGTGCCTCGCGCACGGCGGCCTCGTCCTCGGGACCGGGTGCGGACCAGGCGCGCCGGTGCGGGATGCGGCCGAGACGTATGACGTCCAGCACGCTCAGCTCGACCTGGGTGACGGAGTGCTGGTCGACCACGGCCACACGCCGGGCGACCGTGCGGCGGCCGGTGTCCGCGAGTGTCCGGCCGTCGAGGGTGACGACGCCCGCGCCCGGGGTGAGGACCCCTGCCATCACCCGCAGCAGGGTGGACTTGCCCGAGCCGTTCGGGCCCAGGAGCCCGACCGTGGCGCCGGGCGGCGGGGCGATGCTCACCCCGTCGAGGACGATCCGTCCGCCCGCTTCCCGGGTCACCCGCTCGGCCCGCAGACCGGTGTCCGTCATGTGCTCCTCCGGGTGCGGTACAGGACCAGGACGAAGGCGGGCACGCCGATCAGGGCCGTGAACACACCGACCGGCACCTCCTGCGGGTCCAGGACGGTCCGGGCCAGGGTGTCGACCCAGACCAGGAACACCGCCCCGGCGAGCGCGGTGACGGGCAGCAGCCGCCGGTGTCCCGAGCCGGTCAGCGCGCGGGCGGCGTGCGGCAGGACGAGACCGACGAAACCGATGGCTCCGGCCGAGCTGACGAGCGCCGCGGTGAGCAGCGCGGTCGTGCAGAGCAGCACGATCCGGGTGCGGGCGACATGAATGCCCAGGGCCGCCGCCGCGTCCTGTCCGAACGCGAACGCGTCGAGGGTACGGGCGTGTCCCAGGCAGATCAGCAGCGTCACGACGAGCACCGCGGAGCACATCCACACATCGGTCCAGCCGACCCCGCTCAGGGAGCCCAGCAGCCAGAACAGCACGCCCCGGGTCTGTTCGGCGTCGGCGGCCGTCATCACGACGAAGGAGGTGAGCGCGGAGAACAGCTGCATGGCGGCGACGCCGGACAGCACGACCCGGTCGGTCGATCCGCCGAGGGTGTGGCTGAGCAGGAGCACGAGGGCGAACGAGCACAGGGCACCGACGAAGGCCCCGGTGGAGATCGACACCGCTCCGCCGCCGACCCCGAGGACGACGACGACGACCGCTCCGGTGGACGCCCCGGAGGACACGCCGAGGACGAACGGGTCGGCGAGCGGGTTGCGCAGCAGCGACTGCATCACCGTTCCGCACACGGCGAGCCCCGCCCCGCACACCGCGGCGAGCAGGGTGCGGGGCATGCGCAGGTTCCAGATGATGCCGTCCCGGATGGGTGTGAGCCGGGTGTCGCCGAGGCCGAGGTGGGAGGCCACCGCCGACCCCACGTCGGGGACGGAGATGCGGGCGGGCCCGATCGTGACGGCGACCGCGACGGACAGGAGCAGCAGGGCGACGCCGCCGCTCCAGAGCAGTCCGTCGCGCAGGACGCGGACGGGCGCCCTGTCCGGAAGCCCGCCCGGGTCCTGTTCGGTGACGGTCGCTCCCTGGGTGACCGTCACCCGGCGAGCCCGAAGGAGCGCAGCCCGGCGGCGACCGCCTCCACGCCCTCGACGGTGCGGATCGTCGGGTTCATCGCCTGACCGCTGAGGAGGACGTAACGCTTGTTGCGGACCGCGTCCATGTTCTTCGTGGCGGGGTTGGTCTCCAGGAACTCGATCTTCTTCTCGGCGCTCTCGGCGGTCTGCGACCTGCGCGTCAGGTCGCCGATGACGAGGACGTCGGGGTTCCGGTCGGCGACGGTCTCCCAGTTGATCTGGGGCCATTCCTCGCGGGTGTCGTCGAAGACGTTCCTCGCGCCCAGTTCCGCGGTGATGATCCCGGGCGCTCCGCAGCAGCCGGCCAGGTAGGGGGCCTCGGAGTTGGCGAACCAGTAGAGCAGGGTGGTGCCGGAGGCGTCGATGCCCGCGGTGGCCGTCCCGATCCGCTTCCGGAGACCGGCGACGAGCGCGTCGCCCCGCTCCTGTACGCCGAACACCTTGGCCAGGTCGTGGACTTCGCCGTAGACGCTGTCCATGGTGAGCGGCTTCGTACGGGAGCCGTCGCTGCTGCCGGTGTTGTCCTTGGCCGTGCAGTCGGTCGGCGAGAGGTAGGTCGGCACACCGAGCTTCTCGAACTGCTCGCGGGGCGCGACACCGCCCTTGCCGAGTGTCGATTCGAACGAGGCGCTGACGAAGTCGGGTTCCTTGTCGAGGACCTTCTCCGACGAGGGGTTGTTCTCCGCGATGCGGGGTACCGCGGCGTCGGCCTCCTCCAGACCCTTCATCACCGGGTCGGTCCAGGTCGCGGTGCCCACGAGCCGGTCGGCGAGGCCCAGGGAGAACAGGATCTCGGTCGATCCCTGGTTCAGGGAGACCGCGCGGCTCGGTGCGGCCTCGACCGTCACCGTGCGACCGCAGTTCCGCAGCGTCACCGGATATCCGGCGCCGCCGTCCTCCGCGGCCTCTCCGGACGGGCTCGTGTTCCCGCCTCCGCAGGCACCTGTCAGGACAAGTCCCGCGGCGAGCAGGGCGGTTCGGCGTACGGCTCTGGGTATGGACGGCACGGAATCCCTCTGCGTCTCTGGGCTCTTGCGCGAAGCCCGTACGGAATACCGCTCCCGGTACGGAAGCGGGGTGCCAGCAGGTTTTCGGACTCGGGTTCGTCCGGACGGGACGCCTTCCCGGGGCACCCGAGGGTGTCCCAGTGGCTGTGGCCCCGCCCGTCCCCCTCACCGCTGCGCGTCAGCTCCGGATTCTCACCGGATTCCCTGACTCCACGTGGAGTGCGACTGGCGTCTGCAAGCTATCACGCAGCGATCGGGCGGCCCGCACGCGCCGGGAAGGGGTGCGCGGGCGTCCGCCGCACACCCCCGCGCACCTCCCGCGTGGACCGGCCGCCCGTCGTGCCGTCAGCGTGTGCGACGAACCGATTCGCCGCCACCGGCCTGGGGTTTCGTACGCCGGGCGAGCAGGGAGATGGTGCCCCAGTACGCCGGCAGAACGGCCCGCAAGCCGAGGATCTCCACGGCCTCGCGCACGCTCCGGCGGCCCGGGACCATGGTGCCGGGGCGTCCGTGAACCGCTCGTGCGGCGCTCACACCGTGCCCGCCGACGCGAGCGCCGCCCCGGCCTGCCAGGGCCCGTCGGGGTCGTCGTACGCGTCGGCGTAGTCGGGTCCCGCGATCGGCCAGTCCGCGAGCAGTTCGGCGGGCAGCGCGAAGGATTCGGCCAGTTCGGGGGCGTGCGCGGCGACGGCCGCGATCAGCTCCTCGGTGGCGTCGGGCAACTGGTCGACCTGATCGGCGCTCAGGAGACCCGCGGCCAGCAGGTCGCCGCTGTTGCGGGCCACCCATTCGAGGGCGAACAGCCGCTCCAGCTCCGTCAGCCGCTCCCGCGCGGCCCCTCCGGGCAGCGCGGCGCGGGCCTGCGCGAAGGCTTCGGCGGCCTGCCGGTATGCGTGGGCCTCGACTCCGCGCAGGGCGGGCCCGGAGCCCGCGTTCCACCGTGCGAGCCTGTCGTCGTGGGTCGCCGAGAGCACCCGCTCCCTGGCCCGGCCGAACCAGATCTCCTCGACGGCCGCGAGGAGCCTGCCGAGGAAGTACGGATCGGTCAGCTCACCGGGGGTGCGGTCGAGCGGCGTGTCCCACCGGTCGGGGCCGGCCGGGAAGAGGAGGTCCGCGGCCGCCTTGCTGTACAGGGCGACGTTGTCGCCCTCCGCGGTGATGGCGCCCTCCACGCCGGTGACGAGCTCGGCCATGCCGTTGTTCTCCAGCAGCGCCTGCGCACCGCAGCGTTCACGGCACTGGACGATGACGGCGCGTGCCTGCCAGGTGATCCAGGCCTTGGCGACGGCCACGAGCCGCTCCGCCGCCGCCCGGTCCTCCTCGGTGCAGACCTCCCACCGGTCCAGCGCCCGGCGGTGCAGAAGACTCATGGCGAACACCGTCGCCATGGCCGAGGCGAGCGGCCCGTGGTGGGTCCGGTGGGCGTTGACGGGGACGGTGCGGGTGCCCCGGGCGCCGGAGATCATCCGGTGCCCGCCGTAGCGGACGGCGACGGCGAGCGTGGCCCTGGCCGAGCCCGCGGCGCAGGCGCTCATGGAGATCCGGCCGGGAACGACCCGGCCGATGGAGGTCAGGAAGCGTCGCCGGCGATCGTCCCGCGTGCTGCTGAAGTCCCCCTGCCCGCCGCTTCCCTCCCGCGCTCCCAGCAACGCGGCCCGCTCCACGAACAGCTGGTCGAACGCGGTCAGGCAGTGGTCCACGGGGCTGCCCATCCTGGCGGGCAGGCGCCGTACGCGTACCCCGGGCAGAGCCCGTACGTCGTCGGTGAGCGGCACGAGGAAGAGGCGGATCCCGTGGTCCTCGCCGTCGGCCATCAGACGGGCGGCGACCAGTCCGGACTTCGGCCCGCCCGTCGGGCTGGTGTTGGGCATGAACTTCTGCGCACCCGCGTTCGGGGTGTGCAGCACGAAGCCGTCACGGGCGGGGTCGTACGTGGCGGTGGTCTCCATGGACGCCGCGTCGTTGCCGTGCGCCACCTCCGTGCAGAGGAAGGTGCCGACGCGGCGCATCGCCAGGTGGTCCGACAGATCGCGGCTGCCGACGGCGTCGTGGTCGAGGAGGCTGCCGAGGAAGAGGTTGTAGTGGATGCCCGCCACGGTGGTGAGCGTGGGGTCGACCGGGCCCAGCCATTCGTGCAGGGCGGCGAGTGCGCGCGGGTCGGCGGCGAGGCGTGCTCCGCTGTCGAGGGAGCGGTTGAGGACGCGCAGCCTTTCGTAGGCGAGGCCCAGGCGCTCCTCGGGGGTCCCGCCCGCGGGGCGGCGGAACGGTTCTGTACTGATCAGCCGCTGCCAGAAGCCGTGCTCGCGGCGGTAGCCGGCGCCCAGGAGGACGCCGGTCAGCAGTTCGACGGTGGACGGTGGGGCGGTGGCGGTAAGGGTCACGGTCATGCAGATCTAAACGACCGGGGCGGGGGCGAGGACACTCACCACCCGGGTACAGGTGTGCTGGTCAGACCTGTTCGATCTCGGGTCACGGTACGCGGGGCACGGAGCCGTGCGCGGGCCCGGCCGTGACGGGTGTCCGGCCGGGCGCGGCACCGGGTCCGGGAGCACCGCGCACGCCCGGTTCTCGGCCCGGGGTCGCCGGGGGCGCGGCATGGGGCCCCTATCCGCGCAGGGGCGTGCGTCACGGGGGGGGGGCAAGGGGGCTCAGGAGCCTCCCTCGCCCCCTTCGTCCTTGCCCGCCTCGTCCCCGTACCTGCGCTCCCATTTGGCGACCTGTCCCTCGGTGTCGACCACACGTGCCTTGCCCGTGAAGAACGGGTGGCTCTCCGCCGAGATCTCCACGTCGATGACGGGGTAGCTGTTGCCGTCGTCCCACTCGATGGTCTCTTCGCCGGACGCGGTGGACCGGGTCAGAAAGGCGTAGCCGGCCGAACGGTCGCGGAAGACCACGGGGTGGTACGACGGGTGCTTGTCCTGCTGCATTCCTGCTCCTGCCCTTGGGGGTACGGGGGATCGCGTGTCCCCGCGTCCGGGCCAGCCTCGCGAACCACGGGGGCGGGCGCGATCCGGCACGCCCGTACGGAGCAGCCGCCGGCCGGTCCGCCGAGCGGAAAGCCGGCCGTGCCACGCCGGTCCGGGCGGTCCGTCCGCGTCAGCCGGCCGTCGCCGCCCCCACCGCGTCAGCCACGAGTCCGAGGAAGCGCGCCTGGGCCTGTGGGCTGCACACGGGCTCCGGGTTCCACGGCACGGTCAGGGCTTCCCCCGCGACCGCCGACCAGGCGGGGGCGTCGATCTCGTCGAGCGGCGTCGCGTGGGACCGGATGTCCGTGAGGACGATGTGCGGCCGGAGCTCCGCCGCCTCCGTCCAGCCGGTGGTGGACCAGTTGACCCCCGTGCCCTCGGCCGGGGACACCAGGGTGACCCCGAGCTCGGCCAGCACCCGCAGTTCGGGCCACATCCGGGGGCGGGCGACATGTGCCTGGTCCGGCCCCGCCGGTGACAGCGCCACCACCCGGGGGCCTTCGGGCGCGGCGCCCGCCACGTCGCGCAGCCGTTCCCGCGCGGCCCGGAGGTCCTCTGCCGCGGCGGGTGCCGGCGCGCCGCCGAGCGAGCGGGCCAGCTCCGCGAACCGCTCGGCCACCCGGTCCAGGGTGCGGGCCTGGCCCACGTCGATCACGACGACCGGGACCCGCTCCTCCAGGTGCTTGGCGGTGTCCGGGTCCAGCCCGTAGATCTGGCCGTGTCCGTAGCTGACGGCCACGACCAGGTCCGGGCCGCCGCGTAACAGGGTTTCCAGGTCCAGGCCGTCACCCGCGCCCCGGTAGTCCACGGCGTCCAGGGCGAGCGTGCCGGTCTTCGCGGGGTCTGGCTCCGGGCCGTCGTGACCGGAGCCGAAGATCCCCTGCGGGTGTATCCCGTGGTCCCACAGCGTCGCCCCCGCCTGGACGTACGCGAGAACCCTCGACGGGCGCGGGTCCACCGCGGTCAGCCGCCCGCGGTCGTCCGTGAACCTCCATGCGCTCTGGTCCCTCACCTCTCACTCACCCCTCCGCACCCGCGCCTCGGCCCTCTCCCGAGGTCGCATCCCACTACCTGCCCACCCCGTGGCCGCCACACCCCTCCGTGGGGCGTCCCAGGAAGGTGAGCGGCCCCGGGTCGGGCACCTCGATCTCGTGGAAACCGAGCCGGTCGTAGAACGCCCTGGCCGGGGTGTTCGCCGTCAGCATGGACAGGTGGACGGCCGGGACCCCGCGGGTGTGGAGCGCGCCCAGGAAGGTCCCCATCAGTTCCCGTCCGTACCCCTTGCGCTGCCAGGGCGGCAGCAGGTCGATGTGCAGGTGCGCCGGATGCCCGTCCAGCTGGGGCAGGATCATGCGCTCGGCGTCGTACAGGAGGGCGGTCATGTGCTCGGCGTGCGTGCGCGGCGGCCCGGCGGGCGCGGGGAAGCGCTCCGTCACCCGAGGGAGCCAGACCTCGCGGAAGGCGTCGGCGAAGCGCCGGGTGTCCGCCGTTCCCAGGATGTAGCCGACCGCCTGCCCCGTCCCGTCGTCCAGGACGAACGTCAGCTCTGGTTCGAGGTGGGCATAGGGCTCGGCGAACAGCGCGGGCATCAGCCCGGGGTCGGGGTAGAGGTGCCGGGAGTCGCCGCCGTTGTCCGCCGTGCTGATACAGATGTCGGCAAGGGCGTCGCGGTCACCCGGACGGTAGGAACGTACGTGCGCAGCCTTGGTCATCGCCCCATCCTGCCCATTTGGGAGCGCTCCCACAAGGGTCACGCGGCTCAGCCGCCGACCTCCTCCGTACGGGCCAGTTCGACGTTGAACTGGGCGCCCGTCAGCAGTGACAGGTTGGTGAACCAGATCCAGATCAGGAAGACGACCAGACCGGCCAGCGATCCGTAGAGCCGGCTGTAGCTGCCGATGTGTGTGGCGTACAGCGCGAATCCGGCCGAGGCGAACAGCCACAGGAACGCGGCCAGCACCCCGCCCGGCAGCCCGCGCCTGATGCCTCGGGCGTTGCGCGGGCCGGTGCTGAAGAGGACCAGGATCAGGCAGGCGACCAGAAAGAGCAGGACGGGCCACTTGAGGCCCTCCCACACGGTCGCCCCGGCCCGGGTGAATCCGGCCCGCTCCCCGAGCCAGCGTGCCAGCGGGCCGGTGAGGACGAGGGCGAAGGCGCTGGCCATCAGCAGGACGAGCAGTCCCATCGCGGACGCCACGATGATGTGCGCCTGGCGCAGCGGCGGCCTGGTGTCCTTCACCCGGTGCATGGCGTGCAGCGCCCTGCGGAAGACGGCCAGATAGCTGGAGGCGGACCAGACGGCGCTCACGCTGCCGGTGGCCACGAGCAGCCACACGGCGGTGCGCTCTTGGGTGGCCGCCTCCAGGGGCTGGCGCAGTGCCGCTCCGGACTCGGCGGGCGCGAAGGCCGTGATGTCGGTGATCAGGCTGCTGGTGGCGCCGGGGTTCGCGAGGCCGATGACGGACACGGTGACCAGGAGCGCGGGCAGCAGGGCGAGGATGGCGTAGTACGTGAGGGCCGCCGCCCAGTCGGAGAGGTCGTCGTTCCAGAGGGAGGCCGGGGTGCGGCGCAGGGCGGTGCGCCAGGTCGGCGGTGGGGCCTGCCCCGGCGCGGGCGGGGTGCGTTCCGCGGCGGGGGTGTCGGTCCTTGGCACGCTGGCACTCCGGGGGGGGGGACGAGGGAAGGATCGGCGGGGCGGGACGCCCGGCTGCCACCTTTCTCTCATGCCTCGTTCCCGCCGGTGTATGCGGGGGGCCGGTGGTCTCAGTCGTTCACCGCGGTCAGCAGCACCACGGCGTCCTCCAGGGCCAGCAGTCCGTGCCGCTCCTGGGGGATCGGGTGCAGCACGCCCGATGCCAGGTCCACGTCCCCGGAGGCGGCGGTGAGCCGGACCGAGCCCCGCAGCACCTGGAGCGATGCGGCGGGCGGCGCGTTGTGCTCGTCGAGGGCGGATCCCGAGGTGAGTGCGATCACCGTCTGCCGCAGCGGTTCCTGCCGCAGCAGCAGGTGCGCGCTGCGTCCGTGCGCGTTCGCACGGGCCGCGGTCAGGTGCTCGTCGGCGAGAGCGTTGAGGTCGTCCATAGGACCACTGTGCCGCAGCCGCCGCTCCCCCGCTCCTCCGCCGGACCGCCCCGTGACCCGCCCGGAGGGCGGCCCGGAGCGGGCCGCCCTCCGGGCGGTGGTGTCAGCTCCGCAGCCAGGCCGCCGTGTCGTCGGGCAGCAGGCCGTCCGCGTCCAGCGGACCGCTGGTCAGCAGGACGTCGGTGTGGGCGGGGAGCGGGACCGGGCCGCCGGACAGGTTGACGACGCAGACCAGCCCGTGGTTCCTGGCGAAGGCGAGCACCCCGGGGCCGGACGGCAGCCAGTTCAGCCGGCCGTCGGCCGTCTCCCCCGGCGCCGCGGCGAATCCCGGTGTGGCGCGGCGCAGGCGCAGCGCCTCCCGGTAGAGGGCGAGCATCGACCCGGGGTCGGTGCTCTGCGCGTCGGCGGCGTACGCGGGCCAGGAGGCGGGCTGTGGCAGCCAGGGTTCGGTCTCGGACCCGAATCCCGCGAACGGTTCCCGGCCGGACCACGGCAGCGGCACCCGGCAGCCGTCGCGCCCGGGGTCGATGCCGCCGGAGCGCAGGTGCATCGGGTCCTGGATCCGCTCCCGGGGGATGTCGGCCTCGGGCAGGCCGAGCTCCTCGCCCTGGTAGAGGTAGACGGCGCCCGGCAGGGCCAGCGACAGCAGGGCGGCGGCGCGGGCCCTGCGGGTGCCGAGCTCCAGGTCGGTCGGGGTGCCGAAGACCTTGGCGGCGAAGTCGAAGCCGGTCTCCTTGCGTCCGTAGCGGGTGACGGTCCGGGTCACGTCGTGGTTGCACAGCACCCAGGTGGCGGGGGCGTCGACGGGGGCGTGTTCGGCGAGGGTGTCGTCGATCGCGGAGCGCAGCCGTGCGGGATCCCAGGGGCAGGCCAGGAAGGTGAAGTTGAAGGCGGTGTGCAGCTCGTCGGGGCGCAGGTAGCGGGCGAAGCGCTCGGAGTCCGGTAGCCAGACCTCGCCGACGAAGACGCCGTCGTACTCGTCCGCGATGGCGCGCCAGGAGCGGTAGATCTCGTGGAGTTCGTCGCGGTCGGTGTACGGATGGGGGTCGACGCCTTCGGTGAAGTCGGGCAGGGCGGGGTCCTTCGCGAGGAGGGCCGCCGAGTCGATCCGTACACCGGCGACGCCGCGCTCGAACCAGAAGCGCAGGACGTCCTCGTGTTCCTGGCGGACCGCCGGGTGCGCCCAGTTGAGGTCCGGCTGCTCGGGGGCGAACAGGTGGAGGTACCACTGGCCGTCGTCGAGCCGGGTCCAGGGGGTGCCGCCGAATTCGGACACCCAGCCGTTGGGCGGGATCTCGCCGTGCTCCCCCCGCCCTGTCCGGAAGTGGAAGAGGTCGCGCTCGGGACTGCCGGGGGCTGCCGCGAGGGCCGAGCGGAACCAGCTGTGCCGGTCGGAGACGTGGTTGGGGACGATGTCGATGATGGTGCGGATGCCCAGCTCGCGGGCCTCCGCGATGAGCTTCTCCGCCTCGGCGAGGTGGCCGAAGGCGGGGTCGATGGCACGGTAGTCGGCGACGTCGTAGCCGCCGTCGGCCAGCGGTGAGAGGTACCAGGGGGTGAACCAGAGGGCGTCCACGCCCAGTTCCACGAGATAGGGCAGCCGGGCCCGCACTCCCGCGAGGTCGCCGGTGCCGTCCCCGTCGCCGTCGGCGAAGCTGCGTACGTAGATCTGGTAGATGGCGGCGTCGCGCCACCAGGGTGCGGTGGCCTCGGTCGGGCGGATGGCTGCCACGTGACGTTCCTTTCGGGCAGGGAGGTACTCCGCCGCCGGCCCGGACGCGGGGCGCGTGGTGGGAGGACCGGCGGCGGAGCGCTGGTGGGGACGGCGGGGGTACTGCTAGCCCTTGAGGCCGCCCGCGGTGAGACCGCTCATGATGTTGCGCTGGAAGAGCAGGAAGATCAGCAGGGTCGGGACGGACGCGATGGTGAGCGCGGCGATGAGGACGTTCTCCGGCACTCCGCTGGCCAGCGAGTAGATGCCCACGTTGAGCGTCTGTCTGCTCGGGTCGGGCAGCGTGAGCATGGGCCAGAGGAAGTCCTTCCACACCCCGACGACCGCGAAGATGGAGACGACGCCGAGGATCGGCCGGGAGATGGGCAGCACCACCGAGCGCAGGGTCCGCAGGGGTGAGGCGCCGTCGATGGCGGCGGCGTCCAGCAGTTCGCCCGGGATGGAGTCGAAGAACCGCTTCAGCAGGAAGATGTTGAAGGCGTTGGTGACGGAGGGGAGCCAGATCACCCAGGGCGAGTTGAGCAGGTTGCGTTCGAAGATCGGCACGTCGAGCACGGTGAGGTACTGCGGGACGACGAGGACGGTCGCCGGGATCATCAGGGTGGCGAGCATCATGCCGAGGATGACCTTGCCGAAGAGCGGCCGCAGTTTGGAGAGCGAGTAGGCGGCGGCCACGTCGAAGACGAGCTGGAAGGCCAGCGCGCCGAACGCGTAGTACAGGGTGTTGAAGAGCAGCCTGGACAGGTCCATCACGTTCCACGCCTGGGAGTAGTTCTCCGTGTGGATCGAGGTGGGGAAGGCCGTGGGCGGGCTCTGTACGACTTCCTGGGTGGTCTTCAGGCCGCCGGTGACCATCCAGTACAGGGGGCCGAGGAAGACGAGGGTGAAGCCGACGAGGACCAGGGCGAAGACGATCCAGTAGACCGCCTTCCCGCGGCGGCGGCCCAGCTGGGCCGGTGAGATCAGTGTGCGCTGGCGGGCCTGGGCGGTCTCACGGCTCCGGCCGGCGCGCGGCCCTCCGGTCCCGCGCCGGGAGACAAGGGTGTTCGATGCCATCGTCGTGCTCCCGTCCTAGTCTTCGCTGCTGCGGCTGAGGCGTACGTACGCGGCGGAGAATCCCGCGAGTACGACGAGCAGGACGAGTCCGAGAGCCGCCGCGCTGCCGTAGTTGTTGAAGTTGAAGGCGTACTGGTAGATGAGGTAGACGACCGTCGTCGTGGACCCCTCGGGGCCCGCGCCGTTGGTGAGCAGGAAGGGTTCGGTGAAGACCTGCATCGTCGCGATGATCTGCATGAGCAGCAGCAGCGACAGGATGAGCCGGGTCTGCGGGATGGTGACGTGCCAGATCTTGCGCAGCAGACCGGCCCCGTCGAGCTCGGCCGCCTCGTACAGCTCGCCGGGGATTCCCTGGAGGGCGGCGAGGTAGATCAGGGTTGCTCCGCCCATGTTCATCCAGGTGGCCGCGATGACGACGGAGAGCATCGAGGTGTCCGGGTCCTGGAGCCATTGCTGGGCGGGCAGATGGAGGAATTCGAAGATGCGGTTGAAGAGTCCGTAGCCGGGGTCGTAGAAGTACTTGAAGAGCAGCACCGAGGCGACCGGCGGCAGCATGACCGGCAGGTAGACCAGCAGCCGCAGGTATCCCTGGGCGTGCCGGAACTCGTTCAGCACGACGGCGATGACGAACGGGACCGCGAAGCCCAGGACGAGCGCGAGCACGGTGAAGAGCAGGGTGTTGCGCCAGGCCTGCCAGAAGGCCGGGTCGTTGAAGACATAGCTCAGGTTGGACCAGCCGGCCCAGGTCGTACGTCCGTCCTCGGTCTTCTGGAAGGCCAGGAAGAACTCCCGGACCATCGGGTACCAGGAGAAGAACGAGAAGCAGAGAACCGCGCCGATCAGGAAGCCGTGTGCGGAGAGGTTGCGGCGCAGGGCGCGCGCGAACTCCTCGCGGGCGGCGTTCCGCCCGGCCGGGCGGTGGTGTCCACGGGGCGCCGGGCCCGGCTTGCTCGCGGACAGGGTGGGGGCCGACATGGTGTCTCCTCGGTGCCGGTTCGGTCACTCACGGTCGGGCGGTCCGGATCGCGGGGCCGGGCAACCCGGCCCCGCGCGTCCGTCACTGATTCGCCAGCACCTGGTTGACCTGCTGCTCCGCGGTGTCGAGCAGCTTGTCGATGTCGGCGTCCTCGTTGGTCAGGACTCCTGACATCGCGACGTCGAGGATCTTGTAGATCTCCTGGGCCTTGGGGGGCTCGGCCTTGCCCTGGACGGGGTTGTCCATGAATGCCTTGAAGTTCTCGACCGGCATGGTCGCGTTCGCGGCGCGTGCGGCGTCGTCCACCGTCTTGCTCTCGCCGGTGAAGAAGTTCGGCTGCGGCAGTCCGACGGGCAACTGGTCCGCCTTGGTGCGTGCCCAGTCGAACTGGCCCTTGCCGGGGCTGAGGTTCTTGAAGTTCAGCCAGGCGACGGCGGCCTTGATCTTGTCGGGCGAACTGCCCTTCTTGATCATGTAGTTGTTGCCGCCGAACAGGGTGCCCTGCGCGCCGGGGATCGGGCCGAGTCCGAAGTTCTCGTACTTCGCGCCGAGTTGCTGCACCATGTAGGCGATGTCGTCGGGCGCGGCGAGGAACATGCCGAGCTTGTCGGTGGATATCTGCTTCTGCAGGTCACCCCACTTCAGCAGCTGGGTCTTCCCCATGCTGTCGTCCTTCCAGCGCATGTCGTGCAGCTGCTGGAGGACCTGCTTGCCCTTGTCGTCGTTGAAGGCCGCCTTCTTGCCACTGGCGTCCACCACGTCACCGCCGAGGCCGTACTGCGTGGCGGCGAAGTGCCAGCCGCCGTTGTTGCCGGCGCTGTACTCCCCGAAGCCGGCGATGCCCTTGCCGAGCGCCGCGATCTTCTTGGAGGCCGCGCGGACCTCTTCCCAGGTGGACGGCGGGCTGTTCGGGTCCAGACCCGCCTGCGTGAACAGCTTCCGGTTGATGATCAGGCCCATGGTGTAGTTGCTGGTCGGCAGGGCGTAGAGCTTGCCGTCCTTGCGCGCGACGTCGATCACCTGCGGCTGGATGTCCTTCAGCGCGGGGACGGTCCTGTCGGTCACGTACGCGGAGATGTCCTCCGCCCCGTCGTTGTCCAGCACCTGCTGGAGGTCGGTGAAGTAGGCGTAGAAGACGTCGGGCTGGGACTTGCCCTTGAGCATCGCCGTGAAGCGCGGCGGCTCCAGGCACTGTCCGGGCGTGGACTTCCCGTTGATCTTGACGTTCGGGTAGATCTCGCCGAACGTCTTGATGTCCTCTTTCCACTCCCGCAGCTCCGCGGCCTTCGCGGCCGGCGGCATGCAGTCGATCGACAGCGTCACCTTGGCCTTCGGGTCCAGCGGTGCTGACGGATCGGACGAGCCGCTGCCTGAGGCGTTGTCGCCTTCCTCGCTGTTGCTGCTGCTCGTGCCGCAGGAGGCAAGAGCAGTCAGGGCGAGGGCGGTGACGAGCGCGGCGGCGGAGGTTCGACGTGTGCGAGATCGGCGGAAGCCAGCACTTCTCATCGGTGGTCCCCTTCGGGCATGAGCATGGAAGGCCCTCGGCGAACTCTCTGCCGGGGCGCGGCTCACTCAACCACCGCCGACATGTGAACGCAATATCTCGCGCACTTTTCGTAAATGCTTGACAGTCTTCCGCATCCGGTGCGTGGCCCGCGTCCACCGCGCGCCCCGCACCGGCCGCCGCGGGACCCCTCAGCGGCGCGCCTTCGCCGTCGATCCCCGGACCACCAGCTCGGGTTCGAAGAGGAGCTCGCCGGGCGGTACGGCTCCGCCCTGGATCAGCGTGGAGAGCAGTTCGACGGCCGCCCGCCCCATCGCCTCGATGGGCTGACGGACCGTGGTCAGAGGCGGGTCGGTGCAGTTCATGAAGGCCGAGTCGTCGAAGCCGACGACCGAGACGTCCGCGGGGACCGCGAGGCCGCGCCGGCGGGCGGCCCGCACGGCACCCAGGGCCAGCGGGTCGCTCGCGCAGACGATCCCGGTGACACCCCGTTCCAGCAGGCGCGAGGCCGAGGCATGGCCGCCCTCCAGGGAGAACAGGGAGCGCTCGACACGGTCCGCCGGGAGCGCTCCCGCAACGGCGAGCGCCGCGGCGAGCTTGCGCCGGGAGGGCACGTGGTCGGAGGGCCCGAGGACGAGGCCGATGCGCTCGTGACCGAGGGACACCAGATGGCGCCACGCCCGCTCGACCGCGACGGCGTCGTCGCACGACACGCAGGGGAAGTCCAGCCCCTCGATGGGCGCGTTGATGAGCACGACCGGGATGCGGCGGTCGGCGAGCCGGTGGTAGTGGTCGTGGGGCTCGTCGGCCTGGGCGAAGAGCCCTCCCGCGAAGACGACGCCGGACACCTGCTGTTGGAGGAGCAGTTCGACGTAGTCGGCCTCGGAGACGCCGCCCTTGGTCTGGGTGCACAGCACGGGCGTGAGGCCCTGCTGTGCGAGGGAGCCGCCGATCACCTCGGCGAAGGCCGGAAAGATCGGGTTCTGCAGCTCGGGCAGGACCAGCCCCACGAGCCGGGCCCGCTCGCCGCGCAGCTGGGTCGGCCGCTCGTAGCCCAGCACGTCGAGTGCGGTCAGCACCGACTGACGGGTGGTCCGGGAGACTCCGGGTTTGCCGTTGAGCACGCGGCTGACCGTGGCCTCACTGACCCCTACCTGCTTCGCCACCTGGGCAAGTCGTCGCGTCATGACCGCAACGCTAGCGCAATCCTTGCAAACGCCTGACTTCCTGCTGCAAGGCGCGTACTCGGATCGCAGTGCGGACGGGGTGGCCCGCGGACATACCGCGGACCACCCCGCACCCGCTCCCTACGGGTTGATGTTGATCTTGAAGGTGGAGGTGCCGTTCTTCACGTCCTGGGCGTTGCCGCTCATCTCCAGCCCGTTGAACGTGACCTCACCGACCGCGGGGCCCTGGCCCGCCTCGGGCATCTCGTTGGCCCAGAGCCCGAATCCGGACTTCGCGTCGAACGCGTCACCGCTCTTGCGCGCCCCGGTGATCGAGATGTCGGTGAGCACCGTGTCCTTGATCGGGAACTGGGGCTGCCCGCCGACGTAGCTCGTCTGGAACATGATCCCGCTGTACGTCGGGTCGACGATGTCCACATGGGAGATCCGGATGCCCTGGAAGACCTTGGAGGCCGAGAAGAGCCAGATGCCCGGGAAGGTCTGCGACCCCCAGAAGTGCCCGCCCGACCGTAGGATCGACACGTTCTCGATCGCGGTGGGACCGGTCCCGAATCCGTTCATCGGATAGCCGAAGTCCAGCGAACTGACGGTGATGCCGGAGTAGACCAGGGTGTCGGCGATGTGGATGTTCCGGAAGGTGTTGTCGTACCCGCCGTACACGGCCACACCCGCGGCCCGCCAGGTGAGGATCGACGTCAGGTTCTCGTAGACGTTGTTCTTCATGTCCGAGCCGCCGGAGTCGATCGCCGAGAACAGCGCGAAGCTGTCGTCCCCGGTGGCCCGCGCCTCGTTGTTGGTGACGTGGTTGTCGGTGGATCCGTTGGTCATGTTGATGCCGTCGGCGAACATGTTCCGGATCCGGGAGTTCTTGATGGTGACGTCGTCGGTGTTGGCGCCCCAGTAGAGGCACACCATGTGCTCGTTCCAGATGTTGTCGATCACGATGTCCGAGACGTTGGAGAAGTCGAACACCTTGCCCGGCCCGTCGATGCGGGACGTGTAGTTGCCGAAGTAGGCGAAGTTCGAGAACGACGAACCCTTCGCACTCGCCTCCGCACGGAACCCGATGTCGGTGTTGTCCTGTGTGGACGGGGCGCGGAAGCGGGTGTACCAGGGGCCCGCGCCGACGACCTTCACCGCCTTGCCGTAGACCTGGAACTTGTTGGCAGTGGAGTAGTCACCGGCGGGCAGGTAGACGCCCACCAGGGTCCCCGTGGTGTCCATGCGGACCTTGTCCAGGGCGTTCTGCACGTCCTGGTGGGTGAAGCCGGCGGGCACCGTGTACGTGGCCGGATCCGGGTTGGCGACCTGGGAGACCTGCTCCAGGCTGACGAAGTCGATCGCGTAGGTGCTGGTGTTGGCCGCGTCCTTCTGCAGCCGGACCTTGCTGCCGGCCGGGACGGTCCTGCCCAGCATGACGTTCGCCTCGTCGTAGATGTGCCGGGGTGCTCCGGCGCCCGGGGAGTTGCCGGGGCCGGTCTCGTTCCCGTACAGCCACGCGTACTTCGAGGTGAGGTCGACGGCCTCCAGGAAGGTGCCGTCCACATAGATGTTGAGCTTCGACTCGATGCCGCCGCCGCCCGCGGAGTCCGGGATGGAGAACCGGGTGACCAGCGTGTTCGTGGACGCCCGGGTGGTGAACTCGACGTAGTTGCCCGTGCTGTCGAGCGTGACGGCCTTGCGTCCCGACGCCTCGCCCGCGACGTCGCCGACGGTCCGGTTGGGGCCGACCACCTTGGCTCCGCCGCCCGTGACGCCGTCCTCCGCCTCGTACATGTCGAACGGCATGTCGGCGCCGCGCCCGACGAAGAGCGATTCGGTGCGGGTGTTGTTCTCGCGCTTCACCGGCAGTTCGTTGGCGTCGTCGGCGACCACCAGCTTCAGCGTGTACGAGCCGTTGACGGCCGTCCAGGTGCCGAGGGGGACGGCCGCCGTCATGGAGCCCGCGGCGACGGCCCCGTTGTGCGCTCCGGTGAGGGTCTTCACCGTGGCGCCCTTGGCGTCGACCAGGTTGAGGGTGATGCCGTGGCTGCCGCTCGCGGAGGCGACGGTGCCCTGGTTCCTGAGGACGACGGAGAAGGTCACGGTGTCGCCCTGGGCCGGGGAGGACGGGGTGGTGGTGACCGCGCCCGCGACGAGGTCCGAGCTGGAGACCGGCTTCACGACCAGCGGGGTGCCGGCGGTGTAGCGGTTGTCGGTCTCGTTCTGTTCGATGATCTCGCCCGCCGGGTCGACGACCGCGCCCAGCGTGTAGCTGCCTGCGTCACGTGCTCCGATACGGGCGGTGACCTGTGCGGAGGCCCCGGCGGCGAGAGCGCCCACCGGGGCGGTCGCGACCTTGGAGCCCCCCAGCTCGAAGTCGAGCCTGCCCGCCGGAGCGGCGACGGCGCCCGTGTTGCGTACGGTTGCCGAGAGGGTGATGTCGTCCGATTCCACCGGCGTGGCCGGGGAGGCGCTGACGGCCGAGACCTGCAGGTTCGGGTTGGGTGCCGGCGTGCCCAGCACCTGGAACTCGGCGACCTGGCCGGCTCCGGACCCGCTGTTGGCGGTGAACCGCAGCTGGACGTCGGCGACCCTGGCGGTGACCGGGATCGTCACCGTGTTGCCCGTCGCGGGGCTGAACGCGTAGTCCTTGGCGGCGGCCAGGCTGGTGAAGGCCGTGGCGTCCTGCTCCCGCCCGAGGACCTGGATGCTCTGGGTGCGCGCGCCCCAGCTGCCGTCGGGGTTCAGCTTCACGACGACGCGCTCGGTGTCGGTGTTGGACCCGAGCTTCACCGTCAGGGTGTTGGGGTAGCTTCCGCCCGCTCCCTCCCAGTAGGTGGTGAGGGAGTTGTCGTTGGCGTTGGCCGCGACGTACGTGTGGACCACGGACGAGGCGGTGATCGGCTTGCCGACGGCCACGTTGGAGGCGGCGTTCGTCGAGCCGTTGCGGGTCACCGTGTTGCTGGCGCCGGATATGTTGCCGGCCGCGTCCTCGGCCCGCACGACGTAGCTGACGGTCGTGGCCGTGGACTGCGTGTCGGTGTACGTGGTGACGTCACCGGCCACGCTCCCGCGGAGCACGTTGTCGGCGTAGACGTCGTAGCCGGTGACGCCCTTGTCGTCCGAGGACGCCTGCCAGGACAGCTTGATCTGTCCCGGGGACGGCTCGGTGAAGGCCAGCCCCGAGGGGGCGGTGGGCGCCTGCGTGTCACCCGAGTCGCCCTTGCGGGTGACGGTGTTGCTGTTGCCCGACACGTTGCCCGCCGCGTCCCTCGCCCGGACGTGGTAGGAGACGCTCTCACCGGCGGGCCGGGTGTCGGTGTAGGTGGTGACGCCACCCGCCACGGTGGTCAGCAGCGTGTTCCCGGCGTAGACGTCGTAGCCGGTGACGCCCGTGTCGTCCGAGGACGCCTTCCAGGTCAGTCTGATCTGCCCGGTGGACGGCTCGGTGAAGGCCAGGCCGGCGGGGGCGGTGGGTGCCTGCGTGTCCCCGGTTTCCGGCCCGTAGACCTCCAGTTCGGAGACCTGCGCGGCGGGCTGCACCGAGTTGGCGGTGACGAGTACCCGTACGTGGCGGGTGGTGGTGGCGTCGAAGGAGACGGTCGCCGACTGCCCGCCCGCGGCGTCGAAGCCGTACGCCTCGGCCGCGGTCAGGTCGCTGAAGTCCGAACCGTTCGTGCTGCCCTGGATCTTCAGGGTCTGGGTCCGCCGCGGCCAGCCGTCGGGCAGGCGCAGGACGGCCCTGTTCACCCGGACGGATGCTCCGAGGTCCACCTGGAGCCACTGCGGGAGCGCGTTGTTGCGGCTCTCCCAGTAGCTGGCCCGGTTGCCGTCGTTGCCGTGCGCCGCCACGTACGTCTCGGTGTGGCTGCTCGCCGTGAGGGTCTTGCCGGCGGCGAGGTCGACCGAGGACTCCTCGGCCTCACGGACCTCCAGCTCGGCGAGCTGGGCGTTGCGTCCCGCCGTGTTGGCGGTGATGTGCACCCGCACGAAGCGGGTCTTCGTGGCCGGCAAGGGGATCGTCACGGTGTTGGACGCGCCGGGCCCGAAGGTGTACGTGGCCGAGTTCTTCAGGGTCGAGAAACTCGTGCCGTCCGCGCTCCCCAGGACGGAGAGTTCCTGTTTCCTGCTCTCCCATCCCGCGGGGAGCCTCAGGGTCACCTCGTCTATCCGGGCACCGCCCGGGCCGAGGTCGGTCTGCACCCACTGCGGCAGTGAGTCGCCCGACCCTTCCCAGTACGTCGACCGGTCGCCGTCCGTCACGTTCCGGGCGGTGTACTCGCCGTCGGCGCTGCTCGCCGCCGCGGTCCGGCCCGCGGCGATGCTGGGACCGTCGGCCGCCGCGGCGGTGAGCGACGGCCATCCGATCATCAGAAGACTGGTGGTGACAGCTGCTGAAACGGCCCGCCGTCTCCAGCGTTGGACTCTCATGGGTCCCCGATCTCCCGCCTCGGCACGGGGCGCCGAGGGCGCGGCTCTGTCTGTGAGGTCTGCCTGTGCGGCTCTGCGATAGCTATTTCCACATGCACCAAGCTCTGTTTTGCGCTTGACAGTCAGAGAATTGCAGAGCGATGCGAGAGCGTCCACTGTTCGGACAGAACCCGGAACCCGGGAGAGGCGGGTCGAGGGACATCAACAGGCCACAAATATGCACTAGTCGGCGCCGTCAGGAGCCTTGTTCGGACGGCGAAAGGGGCACGAAAAACACGCAAGCTGTTTGCGTAGAAGTGGAAGCCCGTGGAAAGCCCCTGTTCCACGGCGCAGCACGGAGCGGGGCCCGCGACAGAACGCGGGCCCCGCTCACCGGCAACCGTCGGCGCGGTCAGAGTTCCCCGGTGTGCAGGAGCAGGTCGGGCGAGCCCGTACCCAGATTCGTCAGCACATCGGAGGTCGCCTCGGCGGCGAGCCGGTCGGTGACCTCCTGCGGCGTCGCGTCGGGGTTCTGCTCCTTGAGCAGCGCGACGACCCCGGCGACGTGCGGGCTGGCCATGGACGTACCGCTGAGCGTCGAGGATCCTCCGCCGAGCCCTGCGGAGACGATGCCCACCCCGGGGGCGTACAGCCCCACGCAGGTGCCCCAGTTGCTGAACGTCGCCTGGCGGTCCTGGTCGTCACCGGCGCCCACGGCGACGACGCCGTGGGCGCGGGCCGGGGAGACGTTGCAGGCGTTCTGGTTCTCGTTGCCCGCGGCGACGACGGGCAGGGTGCCCTGGTCCGCGAGCGCGTCGAACGCGTCGTCGACGGCCGACGAGGAGGGGCCGCCGAGGGAGGCGTTGACCACGGCGGGCTGCTCGGCGTTCTGCGCGATCCAGTCGAGGCCGGCGATGACCCCGGCCCAGGTGCCCGAGCCCTCGCAGTTCAGGACCCGCACGGGGACGAGCGAGGCCGAGCGGGCGACGCCGTACGTCGCGCCGGCCACCGTACCGGCCACGTGGGTGCCGTGGCCGTTGCAGTCCTCGCCGTTGCGGCCGTCACCGACGGCGTCGTAACCGGCGCCCACCCGGCCGCCGAACTCGCTGTGCGCGGTCTCGATGCCGGTGTCCAGGATGTAGGCGGTCACGCCCTGCCCCGTCCCGGCCACGTCGTAGACGCCGTCCAGCGGCAGCGTCCGCTGGTCGATCCGGTCCAGCCCCCAGCTCTCCGCCACCGCACGGGTCTTCGGCTTTCCCTTGACGGCGGGCGGGGCGACGGAGGCCTCGCTGTTCTCCTCGACGGCCTGGACGCCCGCGGTGCCGCGCACCTTCTCCAGCTGGGCCGCGGTGAGCGAGGCGGCGAACCCGTGCAGGACCTTGCGGTAGGTGAACAGGGGGGTGACCCCGATCCGTTCGGCCATGGCGCTCGGTGTCTGCCCGGACGAGAGGGTGACGATGTACTGACCGGGCACGGCCCGGGACGACTTCTGCACCGGCACGAGGGTCTCGCCGGTGTCGGCCGTGGCCGGGGCGGTGCCGATCAGGGGGGCGATCAGCAGTAGAGCGGCTGGTGCCCAGCGGGCGCGCATGCGTTCTCCCTTGGTACGGAGGAGCCGGTCGCGGACCCGGGACAGGCCCACGAGGTGCGGACACCTGACCCTTCGTCCACATCCGGTGGGGTCCTTGAGCCACGTCAGCCGGACAGCGCAACGATCGGTACAGGGCAGGTCCATTCGGCTGATCCCGCGCCTGGGGCCCCCGCCCCGGACGCACGTGTGCCCTGCGGGACGTTCCCGTCCCGCAGGGCACACCCGGCGCTACGGGAAGAGCGGAGTCCCGGCGGCCACGCGGAGGACGGCGACGTCACGCGGGGGAAGCACCAGGCCTCCGTCGGCGGTCGGCGCGGGTCCGGTCAGGGCCTCGCCGGCCACCGCGTCGAACGTGACGTCCTCGTCCGTACGGTTGACGAGGAACCAGTACGAGTCCGAGCCGTCGGTCCGCACGGTCAGCTCCACCCGCCCGCGCGCGCTCCCGGGCAGGTCGCTGGTCACGCCGGCCCCGGACAGCAGTACCCCCAGTACCTCGGGCAGTCCGTGGCTGCCCAGCCGGGTGGAGACGTAGGCGGCGGAGCCGCCGTCCTCCAGGGCGCGCCGGGTGATGGCGGGGCGCCCCGCCTGGTCCCCGTCCTCGTAGCGCGCGAGGACCGTGACCTCGGAGTCGGTCACGTCGATCTGGTCCGTCCACAGGGTGCCGGTGAGGCCGTTGTCGAGGCGCACGTCCGCGCCGTCCCGCAGGGGTGCGAACTCCTCTACGCGGATGCCCAGCAGATCACGCAGGGCGCCGGGGTAACCGCCGAGGTAGACGTGGTCGTTCTCGTCGACGACACCCGAGTAGTAGGTGGTGACGAGGTGACCGCCTCCGCGCACGTAGGCGTCCAGCCGGGCGGCGAGGTCCCGGGGGACGACGTGCAGGACGGGGGCCGCGACGAAGTCGTACCCCGTGAGGTCGCTCGCGGTGGTGACGACGTCCACCCGGACGCCCAGGGCCAGGAAGGCGGAGTACCAGTCGAGGGCTTCCTGGCGGTAGCGCAGCAGGGAGGTCGGCTGGGAGTCGCGCTCGACCGCCCACCAGGACTCCCAGTCGTACACGAGGGCGGCCCGCGCGGGCTCGCGTACGGAGCCGGTGACCGGGGTGAGTGCCTCCAGCGTGCGTCCGAGGGCGGTCACGGCGCGGAACACGTCGCTGTCCGGGCCCGCGTGCGGGACCATCGCGGAGTGGTACTTCTCGGCCCCCGCGGCGGACTGGCGCCACTGGAAGAAGCAGACCGCGTCGGCGCCGTGGGCGACGTGGACCAGGGAGTCACGGGCGAGTTCGCCCCGGCTCTTGGCGAGGTTGACGGGCTGCCAGTTGACGGCGCTGGTCGAGTGCTCCATCAGGAACCACGGCTTGCCGTCCGCGATGGAGTGGGTGAGGCCTGCGGAGAAGGAGAGCTCGTCCAGGCGCTGGGGTCCGGGGTGCGCGTAGTGGTCGTTGGAGACGAAGTCGATCTCGGCCGCCCACTCGGGGTAGTTCATGGCCTTGGTCTCGCCCATCACCATGAAGTTGGTGGTGGCGGGGATCTCGGGGGTGACGCGCCGCAGGATCTCGCGCTCGGCGCGGAGGTAGTCCTTCAGCGCGTCTGACGAGAACCGCTTGAAGTCGAGCTGCTGGCCGGGATTGGCGTGGCTCGCGGCGAGTCGCGGCGGCTGGATCTGTTCCCACTCGCCGTAGTACTGCGACCAGAAGGAGGTCGCCCAGGCGCTGTTGAGCGCGTCGAGCGTGACGTAGCGGGCGCGCAGCCAGTCGCGGAAAGCCAGGGCCGCGTCGTCGGAGTAGTCGTAGACGTTGTGGCAGCCGAGCTCGTTGGAGATGTGCCAGGCGGCCAGCGCGGGGTGGTTGCCGTAGCGGGTGGCCATGGCCTCGACGAGCTTCAGGGCGTACCTGCGGAAGACCGGGGAGGTGGGCCGCCAGTGCTGTCGTGCGCCTTGGGAGAGGGTCTCGCCGGTGCGGGTGACCGGCAGGATCTCCGGGTGCAGGGTGGTGAGCCAGGGCGGCGGCGAGGCGGTGGCCGTGGCGAGGTCGACCGCGATCCCGTTGCTGTGCAGCAGGTCGAGCACCTCGTCCAGCCACTCGAAGTCCCACCGGTCCTCGGCGGGTTGCAGACGGGCCCAGGAGAAGATCGCGACGGAGACGACCGTCACCCCGGCCTCGCGCATCAGCCGGACGTCCTCCTTCCACACCTCTCGTGGCCACTGCTCCGGGTTGTAGTCGGCCCCGTAGGCGAATCGCACGGTGCGGTCGTCGGAGGTCGGGCGCAGCCAGGTGCGCTCGGAAGCGGGGGTCATGGAGATCCTTTCGGATACGGAGGTGCGGGCACGGCACAGGGACGGCGCCCGTCCGACGGGCGACCGCCCCTGTGCCGGTTCAGTGGTGCGACGTCACTTGTTGACGTCGAAGCCCTGTTCGTTGCCGTAGTCGACAGCGGCCTTCTGCCAGTCCTTCAGACCGTCGGCCAGCGTGGTGTCGGAGACGTACGCCTTGCCCACGGAGTCGTTGAAGACGGAGTTCGCGTACACCTGGTAGGGCAGGTAGGACCAGTCCTCGGGTACCTGGCTGGCGGAGCGGGCGAAGATCTCGTTCGCCTTCTGGCCGCCGAAGTACGGGAAGGGCGTGTCGAGGAACGTCGTGGAGGTCAGGTCCGCCGTGGTCGCGGGGAAGGCGCCGGCCTCGACGCGGGCCTGGACGCCCGCCGAGTGGTTGGCGTACTCGTTGAACGCGTACGCGAGGTCCTTGCTCTTGCCCGCCTTCATCACCGCGAGGGAGCTGCCGCCGTTCTCGGAGCTGGCCTCACCGCCCTTCTCCCACTGCGGGAGGGCGGCGGCACGCCAGTCGCCCGAGGCCGACTCGACACCCGAGACGAAGTTCGCGGGCATCCAGGCGCCGGTGGCGAGGGTGGCTATGGTGCCGTCGGCCAGCCCCTTGTACCACTCGTCGCTCCAGGAGCTGATGGGCGCCAGGAGCTTCTCGTCGATGAGCTTCTGCCACACCTCGGTGAAGGCGGTGACGCCCTTGTCAGCGGTGAGGTCGACCGTGACGCTGGTGTCGCGGGACTTGAACGGGGTGCCGCCGGCCTGCCAGATCATGCTGGTCGTGAACCCGGCGTCACCGGTGTCGTTGGTGATGTACGCCTTCGGGTCCGCGGCGTGCAGGTCGCGCGCCGCCTCCAGGTACTCGTCCCAGGTGGTGGGCGTGGCGATCTGGTGCTTGTCCAGCACCTTCTTGTTGTAGAAGAGCGCCATCGGGCCGGAGTCCATGGGCAGCGCGTACACGGCGTCGTCGACGGCGACCGCGTTCCACGGGCCCGGCGAGTAGTCTCGCTTGAAGTCGGCGGCGCCGTATCCGCTCAGGTCCTCGAGGGACTTGCCGAGCGCGAACTGGCCGAGGGCGTAGTACTCGATCTGCGCGACGTCCGGAACCCCGGATCCGGCCTGCACGGCGTTCTGCAGGGCGGTGTACTGGTCGTTGCCGGTACCGGCGTTGACCAGCTTCACCTTGACCTTGGGGTACTCCTTCTCGAAGTCGCTGACCACCTGCTTCAGCGTCGGCTCCCAGGCCCACACCGTGATCGAGCCGCCCTCCTTGAGGGCTGCCCTGAGATCACCACCCGTTACGGTCTTTCCCGAACCGGTGTCGTCGGAGGACCCGCACGCGGTGAGGCTCAGCGCCGCCGCACACAGCAGGCCGACGCCGCGCATCGCGCGTCTGGTCATGGTTCTCATATTGATTCACTCCGTTGTGGTGAGGGTGGTACACGAACCGTCGAGCGTCCGCACAGGCGCGTGCGGAGGTGGGACGCCGCGCGGACCGGGGGCGGGGTAAGCCGCCCCCGGAGCACGGAGATTCGGTGGCCGACGAGGGCCGGTGGGCGGCCGGGGTGGGACGGTGACCGGCCGAGGAGGGCCGGTGGGCGGCCGGGAAGGGCCGGTGGGGCCGGGTCACTCCTTGACGCTGCCCGCTGCCAGTCCGGACTGCCAGTAGCGCTGGAGCAGGAGGAAGGCGACGATCAGCGGCACGATCGTCAGCAGGGAACCCGTGATGACCAGGTTGAAGACCGGCTGGCCGCCCGCGGTGGACGCCTGCGCGTTCCAGGCGTTCAGGCCCAGCGTCAGCGGGTACCAGTCGGGGTCCTTGATCATGATCAGCGGCAGGAAGTAGTTGTTCCAGGTCTGCACCATGGTGAACAGCAGGACCGTCACGATGCCCGGGCTCAGCAGCGGGAGCGCCACGCGGAAGAAGGTCCGCAGCTCTCCGGATCCGTCGACCCTGGCCGCTTCCAGGAGCTCGGTGGGGACGGCCTCGGCCGCGAACACCCACATGAGGTAGAGCCCGAAGGGGGAGATGAGGGACGGGATGATGACGGCCCACGGCGTGTCGGTGAGGCCCATCTTGCTGAACATGAGGAAGGTGGGCACCGCCAGGGCGGTCGCGGGCACGGCGACGGCGCCGATGACCGTGGCGAAGACGGCGCGCTTTCCCCTGAAGTCGAACTTGGCCAGTCCGTAGCCGCCGAGGACCGCGAGGAAGGTGGCCCCGCCGGCCCCTACGACCACGTACAGCAGCGTGTTGAGGAACCAGCGGACGAAGATGCCGTCGTTGTAGGTGAGCGTCTCGGAGATGTTGTCCCAGAGGGCGAAGTCACCGCTGAACCAGAGGCCGAAGGAGTCGAGGAGGCTCTTCTGCGTCTTGGTCGCGTTGATGACGAGCCAGGCCAGCGGCAGGAGCGCGTAGAGGGCGGTCAGCCCCATCAGCGCCGTGAGCAGCACGCTGCGGCGCGGCCGGTCGGCCGTGTGGCGTCTGCGCGGGGCGCGCCGGGAGGTCGGGGCACGGTGGTCGACTCGCCGGGGCGTCTGCTCGGCGGTGTAGGAAGGTGCGCTCATCGCTCACGCCTCCTTTCGCATGCCGCGCAGCTGGACCGCGTACGCGATGATCATCGTGACCAGGCCCATGACGAGGGAGACCGTGGCCGCGTAGTTCTGCTGCCGGCCGGAGAAGGACAGCGTGAAGGTGTAGAGGTTCGGGGTGAAGTAGGTCGTGATCGCGTTGGGCGCCAGGCTCTGCAGGATGCTCGGCTCGTTGAACAGCTGGAAGCTGCCGATCACCGAGAAGATCGTCGCGATCACCAGCGCGCCGCGGATCGCGGGGATCTTGACCGCGGCGATGATCCGCCACTGGCCGGCTCCGTCGATCTCGGCCGCCTCGTAGAGGGACTTGGGGACGACGCGCAGTGCCGAGTAGAAGATCAGCATGTTGTAGCCGATGAACTCCCAGGTGACGATGTTGCCGATGCTGGCCAGCACCAGGGAGGGCGACAGCGGGTCGGGCAGTGAGACGCCGAGCGAGTCGTTGATGTTCGCGACCAGCCCGAAGCGGGTTCCGTAGATGAACCCCCACATCAGTGTGGCGACGACGGCGGGTACGGCGTAGGGCAGGAAGACCGATATCCGGAAGAAGCTCTTGCCGTACAGCCTGCCGCTGTCGAGTGCCAGGGCCACGAGCAGGGCCAGGCCGAGCATGACGGGCACCTGCACCGCGAGGAAGAGCGCGACCCGGCCCACGGCCTCCCAGAACTTCTCGTCCTCGAAGGCGCGCTGGAAGTTCTCCAGGCCGACGAACGAGGTTCCGCCCACGAGCTGGTCCCGGAAGAAGCTCAGGTACAGCGAGTAGGCCACCGGGGCGAGGAACACCAGGGCGAACACGGCCATGAACGGTCCGACGAAGATCCACCCGACCCGTCCACGCCGGGCGCGGGTGCCTCGCGGTGGTGGGCGGCGTCCGGTGGTGAGCGGCGTGACAGCCGTCATGTCTTGGTACTCCTACTGGTCCGGCATCGTGCATGGCCCCGGCCGGAGGGAGACACCGGACATCGTGGAGGCGCTGCGTTTCAGAATCCGATGTTTACGTAAACAACGATCGGTTGACGTGATGTCTACACGCCCGCCCCGCCACCGTCAAGACCCGTGTTCCACCTGCTGCGACCGGACTTGGGGGCTGCTCGGCCGGCCGGTGGCACCCGGACGGCGGCCTCGCACGGCCGTGTCGGCGACAGGTCTCCGGAAGTGGTAGGAATATCGGTGGTCCGCGACCCGCGGCCCGTCATCCGGCACGAGCCGAGGACGGTGCGGGACAGGACGGTGCGGGACAGGACGGACACCCGAGCGGAACACCCTCAAGGGAACGCTGTGCCCGACGGCCCATCGGTCGGGGCAGTGCCCTCCCACACGGCGAAAGGCTCACAGGAACACGACGGAGGCAGAGCGAAGTGCACGAACGGGAAGAGGCCGCGGACCGGGCCATGGCATCCGCGGAACAGCCCGCGGATGCCATGGAACCCACGGGTGCCGCGTCCACGGCCGCGGTGGAGCGGTCCCCCGGAGCGCCGGACCGGCCGCGCCGCAGGGGGACCTCCATGGCCGACGTCGCACTCCTGGCCGGCGTCTCCTCGCAGACGGTCTCCCGCGTGTCCAACGGGCACGCGGCGGTCACGGAGGAGACCCGCCGGCGCGTCCTCGCCGCCATGAAGGAGCTCGACTACCGGCCCAACAGTGCCGCGCGCGCCCTCAAGAGCGGGGAGTTCCGCACCCTGGGCGTCATCCTGTTCACCCTGGCCACGACGGGCAACGTCCGTACGCTGGAAGCCATTTCCGCCTCCGCGGCGGACCAGGGCTACGCCATCACCCTGCTGCCCGTCGCGACGCCCACCAGTACGGGCGTCCGGGGGGCCTTCACCGTGCTCGGCGAGCAGGTCGTGGACGGCATCATCGTGATCATGGAGGTCCATCTCCTGGACGCCGCCGTTTCCCTGCCGCCGCACACGCATGTCGTGGTGGCGGACTCCGACGCCGGCGACCGCTACAGCGTCGTGGACACCGACCAGTCCGGCGGTGCCAGGGCAGCCGTCCAGCACCTGCTCGACCTCGGGCACCGCACCGTGGTGCATGTGGCCGGCCCCACCGAGTCGTTCGCCGCGCAGCGCCGTGCCGACGCCTGGCGGCAGACGCTGGAGGAGGCTGGACGCCCGGTCCCGGCCCCGGTGGGCGGCGACTGGTCGGCGGCCTCGGGCTACGAGGCCGGGCTCGTCCTGGCGGCCGATCCCTCCTGCACCGCGGTCTTCGCGGCCAACGACCAGATGGCGCTCGGGGTCCTGCGCGCCCTGCACGAGAAGGGCAGGCGCGTGCCCGACGACGTCAGCGTCGTCGGTTTCGATGACATCGCCGACTCCGGCTCGTTCGTTCCGCCGCTCACGACCGTGCACCAGGACTTCGCCGAGGTGGGGCGGCTGTGCGTGGACGGCGTGCTGCGGCAGATCCGCAACGAGACGGCCGAACGCGGCACTACCCTGGTCCCGACCCGGCTGGTCGTCCGGGACAGCACTGCCCCGCCACCCGCGGCGGCCGGCCACTGACGCCCTGCCGGTTCGAAGGGAGTCCGGTTCCGTCCGCGCACAGCGGCGTACCGTTCCGTACCGGCGCCCGCGCCGGTCCGTACACGTAGGCGGGCAACAGCTCATGACGGTGCGTCAGGATCTGACGCCGAAGGAGACGACATGACGACGGCCGACGGCCCGGAGCCCGCAACCCTGGACGGAACGCTCGCGCGTCCGCTGTTCTTCGAACGGCTCGCCGGGCTGGAGTCCTGGCTGGAGAGCCATCAGGGCACGCGCTCCGACCTGTGGCTGAAGCTCGCGAAGAAGAGCACGGGCATCGAGTCCGTCGGGCCCGACGAGGTCGTCGACGCCGCGATCTGTTTCGGCTGGATCGACGGCCAGCGCCGGGCTCTGGACGCGGAGTTCTACCTGCAGCGGATCTCACCGCGCCGCAAGGGCAGCCTGTGGTCCCTCGTCAACGTACGCAGGGTCGAGGCCCTCACGGCGGCCGGCCGGATGCGGGAGTCCGGGCTGGCCGAAGTGCGGGCCGCGCGGGCGGACGGGCGGTGGGTGGCGGCGTACCCCTCGCAGAAGGAGGCCACCGTGCCCGACGACCTCACGGCCGCACTGGCCTCCGCCCCCCGGGCGGCACGGCGGTTCGAGCAGTTCGGCAGGTCGGCCCGCTATCAGATGGTCCTCCAGCTCCTCAAGGCGAGGACGCCCGAGGTCCGGGCCGCACGGCTCGCGCGCCTGATGGCGGAGCTGGAGTCCGGCGGCGAAGCCGGCTGAGCCGCACCGCGCCCGTCAGACGCCGATGCCGAGAAGTCCGGGACTGTCGGCGAGCGAGGCCAGGTGGCCGGCCGGGTCCGCGATCAGACGGCGGGCCTCGAGGTCGAGCATGCCACCGACGCCGCTGATCTCGGCGGCCGGTGTGCCGTCCTCCTTGAGGATCCGCTGCTCGATCCGGAAGGTCTTGCCCGCCCCGTAGACGAACGCGCAGCTCACCCGCACCCGTTCGCCGCCGCGCAGCTCGCGCAGGTACTTCACCGTGACCTCCAGCTGCACGGGGCCGACTCCGCCGGCGAGCAGCTTCTCCTGGGGCACTCCGGCGGCCCGCAGCAGCTCCCACCGGGCGTGTTCCGCGTACTGGAGGTAGACGGCCTGATTGAGGTGGCCCTGGGTGTCGAGCTCGTAGCCGCGCACCGTGACATCGACGAAGAAGGTCATGCCGAGGACAACGCGGGCCGGCGGGTCCGCCATTCCTGACCGATCACCGCGAGCAGTCTCCGCGCGACCTCTTTACGAACCTGTCATGCGCAGGTAATTTCCTCACCGCAAAAGATTGCAGAAACATTCTGGCAGCACTTGCCGCCAGGACGCACTGCTCGCCGAACCCGGGGCGCGTCCGGGTTCTCCGGCGGGATCCTCGCAGCCGCTCGCGGAGCGGATGTGCTGTTGGCAGCCGCGGTCCACCCGCTCGCGGCCCTCCCCTGGAGACACACGAATGAGACGCACCCTCACCAGGCTGCTCGGACGCCCCCTGGGGGCGGCCCTGGCGGCCACAGTGATGCTGGGGCTCCTGACCGCGGTCCCGGCCTCACCCGGAGCCGTGTCGGCCGAGCCCGTGGCCGCTTCGGAATCCACCGCGACCGTCTTCTACCACACGAAGACCAAGAACTGGTCCTCCTACCGGCTCCACTACGCCCCCGACGGCGGTTCCTGGACGACCGTGCCCGGAGTGCTCATGGAGGCCGCGTGCACGGACTGGGTGAAGCAGACGGTCAGCCTGGGCAGCGCGTCAGGTCTGGCCGCGACGTTCAACAACGGCTCGGGCGTCTGGGACAACAACGCCGGCAAGAACTACGCCCTGGGCACCGGGACCATCACCGTCAGGGACGGCGCGGTGGCCCACAGCGACCCGTGCGCCGGTACGGAACCGGAGCCGAGCCCCGGCCCGGGTGACTCCCACACCGCGTCGGTCTACTACTCGACGGCGACGGTCGGCTGGACGACCACCAACCTCCACTACCGGCCGACGGGCGGCGCCTGGACCACCGTGCCCGGAGTGGGCATGGAGGCCGCCTGTACGGGCTGGGTGAAGAAGTCGGTCGCCCTCGGCACCGCTACCACGTTGCAGGCCACCTTCAACAACGGCAGCGGGGTCTGGGACAACAACAACGGCAGCGACTACACGCTCCCCTCGGGGCTCAGCACGGTGAAGGACCGGAAGGTCACCGCCGGCGCGAAGGACCCGTGCGCGGCCGAGGAACCGGACACCGAGGCCCCGACCGCACCGACGAAGGTGACCGCCGACGCCGGCGGTGTCGCGGTCGTGCTGACCTGGGACCCGTCCACCGACGACCGCGGGGTGACGAAGTACCAGGTGACACGGACCGGCGGCACCAGGGGCACGGCGGTGACCGATGTCGGCTCCACCGTGTTCTCCGACACCGGGCTGGAGGAGAGGACGGCCTACAGCTACACGGTCAAGGCCGTGGACGCGGCCGGAAACGTCTCCGCCGCCTCGGCCGCCGCCACCGCCACCACCGGGGAGAAGCCGACGGCACCGGCCTCCGGGAAGCCGCTGGGCACCGACCCCCGCAAGGACCCGATCTACTTCGTGCTCACCGCCCGCTTCGAGGACGGTGACACCTACAACAACCGGGGCGGGAGCCAGCACACGAAGTCGGGCAACGCGGCCAACGACGACCCCATGTTCCGGGGTGACTTCAAGGGGCTGGTCGACAAGCTCGACTACATCAAGGGCCTCGGCATGTCGGCCGTCTGGATCACCCCGGTGGTGCTGAACCGGTCCGACTACGACTACCACGGCTACCACGGCTACGACTTCTACGAGGTCGACTCCCGGCTCGAGTCCGCCGGTGCCTCCTACCAGGACCTGATCAACGCCGCCCACGCCAAGGGCATGA
Source organism: Streptomyces sp. NPDC058637 (assembly GCF_042717325.1). Lineage (NCBI taxonomy): Bacteria > Bacillati > Actinomycetota > Actinomycetes > Kitasatosporales > Streptomycetaceae > Streptomyces > Streptomyces sp. NPDC058637. Next base: position 115,520 of record NZ_JBHXRD010000003.1, read on the forward strand.
AGATCTACCAGGACGTCGTCTACAACCACTCCTCCCGCTGGGGCGCCAGGGGCCTGTTCACCCCGAAGGTGTACGGCGTCCGTGACACGCAGTGGAGCTGGTACTACGACGAGAGGAACGACGGCTTCGAGTACGACGGCCTGACCGTCGAGCCCAAGTCCGGGAAGTCGTACTACACCGGCGACCTGTGGTCCACCGCCGAGCCGTCGGGCAACACCTGCGTCAACTGGGGCACCCCCACCCAGCACACCTCGCCCGAGGGGTACCGGATCTACAACTGCCAGTGGCCGAACCCCACCTCGGGCATGTTCCCGAAGGCGGTCTACCACGACTGCTGGATCGGGAACTGGGAGGGCGAGGACTCGCGCAGCTGCTGGCTGCACGACGATCTCGCCGACTTCAACACCGAGAGCGCGCCCGTGCAGAACTACCTGATCGGCGCCTACAACAAGTACATCGACATGGGTGTCGACGGCTTCCGGGTCGACACGGCCGTCCACGTCCCCCGCACGACCTGGAACCGCCGGTTCCTGCCCGCGATCCAGGAGCGCGTCACCCAGCAGTTCGGTGCCGAGGCCGCGAAGAACTTCTTCGTTTTCGGTGAGGTCGCCGCCTTCGTCAACGACAAGTGGAACCGCGGCTCGGTCAACCACTCCGCGCAGTTCTTCACCTGGAAGGAACGCAGGGAGTACAGCGCGGACGACGGGAAGGCCGCCCTGGAGATGTACGACTACGAGCAGCGGCAGGGCACCGGCTCGCAGCCGACCTCCGACAACGCCTTCCTGAACGGCAACACGTACCACGCTCCGGACCACAGCGAGTTCTCCGGGATGAACGTCATCGACATGCGCATGCACATGAACTTCGGTGACGCCGGCAACGCGTACCACAACGGCAAGGACTCCGACGACAGTTACAACGACGCCACCTACAACGTCGTCTACGTCGACAGCCACGACTACGGGCCCGACAAGAGCAGCGAGCGGTACGCGGGCGGCACCGACGCCTGGGCCGAGAACATGTCCCTGATGTGGACCTTCCGGGGCATCCCCACGCTCTACTACGGCTCCGAGATCGAGTTCCGGGCCGGCAAGAAGATCGACTGCGGGCCCAGCTGCCCGCTGGAGTCGACGGGGCGGGCGTACTTCGGCGGGCACCTCGCCGGTGATGTGAAGGCGTCCGACTTCAGCAAGGTGTCCTCGGCGAGCGGCGCGGTCGCGGACACCCTCTCGAAGCCGCTGGTCAAGCATGTGCAGCGGCTGAACGAGATCCGCCGTGCGGTGCCCGCCCTCCAGATGGGCCAGTACTCCACGGAGGGCATCTCCGGCTCGATGGCGTACAAGCGCCGTTACACGGACGCGGCGAGCGGCACGGACAGCTTCGCGCTCGTGACGGTCTCCGGCGGCGCCACGTACACCGGCATCCCCAACGGCACGTACAAGGACGCCGTGACCGGCGACACCAAGGTGGTGACGGGCGGCACCCTCGCCGTAACGGCACCGGGCAAGGGCAATCTGCGGGTGTACGTCCTCGACCTCGGCGGCAGGAACGCTGCGCCGGGGAAGATCGGGACGGCGGGTACCTACCTGAAGTGACGCCGGGCGTGACGGGTGCGCGGGTGCGCGCCCGTCACGCGTTTTCCCGGTTCAGGGCCCCAGGTGCGGGAAGCGCATCTCGGTACGGCTCCGCGCGGTCCCGCCGGGGCGCAGTACGGTGCTGGGCTGGTCCGGCCGGTTGGGTGAGTCGGGCAGGTGCTGGGTCTCCAGGCAGACCGCGCCGTGGCGTTCCTGCCGCCGGCCGTCCGCGTCGGTGAACGCGCCGTCGAGCTGGTTGGCGGTGTAGACCTGGATGCCGGGCTCCGTCGTCCACACCTCCAGGACGCGGGCCCCGTCGGGGGCGGTGAGCCGGGCGGCGCGGCGCAGCCCGCCGGCCGGTCCGGCGTCGGGCTCGCGGAGCACCCAGCAGTGGTCGAAGCCACCCGCCACGCGCAGCTGTTCGTCGTCCAGCGCCAGCCGCTCCCCCAGTACGCGCGCCGCCGTGAGATCGAAGGCGGTGCCCCGCACCCCGGCCGGCGGTCCCAGGGGGATGCCGTCGCCGTCCACCGGGAGATAGGTGTCGGCGTCGACCTCCAGCCGGTGGCCGAGGATGTCGCCCCGGCCGGCCAGGTCGAAGTAGGCGTGGTTGGTGAGGTTGACGACCGTGGCGCGGTCGGTGACCGAGGCGTAGTCGACGGCCAGGGTGCCCGTGGTGTCGAGGGTGTACGTGACGGTGACGTCCAGGGCTCCGGGGAAGCCCATGTCGCCGTCGGGGCTGTGCAGGGTCAGCCGTACGGACGCGGTGGTGTCCGTGCTGTCGCCGGTGGCGTCCCACACCTTGGTGTGGAAGCCGTCGGGGCCGCCGTGCAGGGCGTGGCCGCGGTCGTTGGCGGGGATGTGGTGCGTGGCCCCGTCCAGGGAGAAGCGGCCGTGCGCGATGCGGTTGGCGTAGCGGCCGACGACGGCACCGAAGTACGGGTGCTTCCCGGTGTAGTCGTCGATCGTGGCGAGCGAGCGGACGACCGAGGCCGCGGTGCCCGCGGTGTCGGGCACGGTCAGGCGGTGCAGGGAGGCGCCGTAGGTGAGTACCTCGGCCCGGACTCCCGTACCGGAGTCGAGGGTCCACAGGCCGGTCCCGGTCCCGTGGGCGGAGCCGAACGGTGTGCGGTGCACGGTGGGGCGCGGCATCAGAGGTCCTTGGGGGGAACGGGCGCGGTGGACTCCCGGACGATGAGGCGGTAGCCGGGGCGCGGTCTGCGTGGTTCGGCGACGGGCTTCCCCGACAGTCGTTCGACGAGGCTGTCGACGGCGAGCCGGGCGATGGCTTCCTTGTCGGGGGCGATGGTCGTGAGTGTGGTGGTTCCGTAGCTGCTCTCCTCGATGTCGTCGAAGCCGACGACGGCGATGTCGGCCGGGATCCGCAGTCCGCGTGCGGTGATGGTCCGCATCGCGCCGATGGCGATGAGGTCGTTGTAGGCGAACACGGCGTCGGGGCGTTCCCCGCGGTCCAGGAGGGCGGCCATGCCCGTGGCTCCGTCCGCGCGGCCGTAACCGTCGGTGACCACGATGAGGGACTCGTCCGCCGCCAGTCCGGCGGCGGCGAGCTCCTCGCGCCATCCCCGCAGGCGCAGGTGCGCGGGCTGGCGCTCCCGGCCGGTGCGGGATCCGAGGAAGGCGATCCTGCGGTGGCCCAGGCCGACGAGGTGGCGTACGGCGGCACGGGACGCCGCCACGTTGTCGATGGCGATGTGGTCGTACGGTGCTTCGTACTCGCGTTCGCCCAGCAGGACCAGTGGTGCCGTCTCGGTGCGCGCCATGAGGTCCTCGGTCTCCAGATGGATGGGACTGAGGATGAGCCCGTCGATGACGTGGGACCGGAATCCCTGGCTGACCAGGAGCTCCTTCTCCCTGAGGCCCGCGGTGTGGTCGACCAGGACGGTGTAGTCATGCCGGGCTGCGGCGTCGACGACCGCTCCGGCGAGCTCGGCGAAGTACGGGTTGCCGAATTCGGGTACGGCGAGGGCGATGATGCCGGTGCGGCCCTTGCGCAGGTGGCGGGCGGTGAGGTTCGGCCGGTAACCGAGCTCGTCGATCGCCTGCTGAACCTTGGCGCGCATGGCGGGTGTGACGTGCTGATAGTTGTTCACCACGTTCGACACGGTCTTGATGGACACGCCCGCCCGTTGCGCAACGTCCTTGAGGCTGACGCCCACGGCACTCCTTGGATCGACTCGGCTCGATGGTTCGGTTCGGCACAGCTGGTCCGTCGTCAGGTGCTTCTGCGACTGCGCGCCAGATAGCGCTGGGCCACCACGACAACGATAAGGAAACCTCCGCTGACCACCGATTGGTACGAGGAGTTGAGCGAGCCGATCTGATTGATCAGGTTCTGGATGACGGCGAGCAGCAGGACGCCCCAGAGGGTGCCGCTGATCGAGCCCGCGCCGCCGATGAGCAGGGTGCCGCCGATGACTACGGCGGAGATCGCGTCGAGTTCCATGCCCACGCCGACGATGGTGACGCCGGAGGAGAGCCTGGCCGCGTTGAGCGCGCCGGCGAGGCCGGCCAGCAGGCCGCTGAGGGTGTAGACGAGGATCTTCGTACGGGCGACGGGCAGGCCCATCAGGGTGGCCGCGTCGCTGCTGCCGCCCACGGCGAAGAGCGTCTGCCCGAACGAGGTGCGCTGGAGGACGACTCCGCCGGCCCCGAAGAGCACCAGTGCGATGAGGATCGGGTAGCCGAAGCCCCAGACGCTGCCCTGGCCCAGCTCGCCGAAGGCGGAGCCCTTGGGCACCAGGTAGGTGGTGGCGCCCTCGTCGGTGAGGGCGAGCAGCAGGCCGCGGGCGCCGAGCAGGGTGGCGAGGGTGACGATGAAGGGGGCCATGTTGCCCCGTGCGATCAGGAGTCCGTTGAGCAGTCCGATCGCACCGCACACCACGAGGGGGACGAGCAGTGCGGCGAGGAAACCGTACTGCGAGGCCCACGCGGCGAGCACTCCGCCGAGGGCGAAGACCGATCCGACGGACAGGTCGATGCCGCCGGTGATGATGACCATCGTCATGCCGAGCGCGACCACGGCGAGGAACGACGCCTGGATGGTGATGCCGCGGGCGTTGTCCAGGGACGCGAACGTCGGGTAGATGAACGAGGCGGCGATCACGACGGTCAGCAGGACCGCCAGCACGCCCTGGCGCTGGAGGAGTTCGGCGACGCGCGCCCTGGTGTTCGGCTCGGAGGCGGTGGGGCGGGGCCCGTCGCCGGGTGCCGCGGTCTTCCGCGTGGCAGGAGCCGGAACTACGGGCGCTGCCGCGGGTGCGGGTGTGGTTTCGTTCATCGGGACCGACGCTCCCGGGCGACGTAGACGGCGGCGATGATGATGGCCGCCTGGGCGATCTGTGCTGTGGAGTCGGGCAGGTCGTGCTTGACGAGCGTGGCGCGCAGCAGCTGCATCAGCAGCGCTCCGGCCACGGTGCCGAGGACCCGGATGGATCCGCCGTTGAGCGGTGTACCGCCGACGACGACGGCCGTGATGGCGGAGAGTTCCATGAGGGTGCCGAGCGAGGACGGGTCGCTCGCGGTGAGCCTTGCCGTGGCGAGGATGCCGGCGAGGGCGGCGAGGACACCGCACAGGACGTACACGCCGATGAGGACGCGCTTGACGGGGAGTCCCGCGAGGGCCGCGGCGGAGCGGTTGCCGCCGACGGCGACGATCTGCCGGCCGAAGGTGGTGCGCTGCACCAGGAAGGCGACGGCGACGGCGAGCACTCCGGCGATCAGGACGACGAACGGGATGCCGAGGAAGGACCCCGTTCCCAGCGACAGCAGGTCGGGGTTGACGATCTGCTTGAGCTGGCCGTCGGCCATGACCAGGGCCAGTCCCCGGCCGCCGACGAACAGGGCGAGTGTGGCCACGATGGGCTGCAGCCCGATGAGGGAGACCAGGGTTCCGTTGACCGCTCCGACGACGGCGCCCGCCAGGAGCGCGACGACGAGCGCGGGCACGAGCCCGTACCCGAGGTAGAGCGGCAGGAACGCGGCGGCCAGTGCCATGGTCGAGCCGACGGACAGATCGACGCCCTCGGTACCGATGACCAGGGCCATGCCCAGGGCGACGATGACGATGGGGGCGACCTGGACGAGCTGGGTGCGGAAGTTGTCGGCCGTCATGAAGTGGTCGGTGAACAGGGCGTTGAAGAGCAGCACCACCGCCACGGCGACGTACACGCCGTACTCCTGGTACCAGGCCGGGTCACGCAGCCGGGCCAGCGGGCCTGTGGACCTGGCGGGTTTTCCGGGATCGGCGGGCTGTGCGGGCCCCACGGGCGGGGAGACGGCGGCCTGGGTCATCGGGGGTCCTCCTGTGCGGCCGGGGCCTTGTCCTCCGGCGCCGGTCGGTCAGACGTCGGTGCGCCGGCCGCCGGTCGGTGGGTCGTCGGTGCGCCGGGCGCCGGTGTGTCAGTGTCAGCCGCCGGTGCGTGGTCGGCGAGAACTTCGAGCAGCCGGTCCTCGGCCACGTCGTCGCCCGCCAGCTCGCCCGCGACGGCTCCGCCGCGCAGGACGACGATCCGGTCGGCGCCCTCGATGAGCTCCTCGATGTCGGAGGAGATGAGCAGGACGGCCAGGCCCTCGCGGGCCAGGTCGTCGATGAGGCTCTGGACCTCGGCCTTGGCGCCGACGTCGATGCCCCGGGTGGGTTCGTCCAGGAGCAGGACCTTGGGTTCGAGGCAGAGCCAGCGGGCGAGCAGGACCTTCTGCTGGTTGCCGCCGGAGAGTTCGCCGACCTTCTGCTCGGGGCTCGACGCCTTGATCCGCAGGCGCTTCATGAAGATGTCGACGATCCGGTCCTGCTTGGCGCGGGAGACCACACCGGCCCGGGACAGGCGCGGCATGGCGGCCAGCACGATGTTCTCGCGGACGGACAGGCCGGGGATGATTCCCTCGGCCTTGCGGTCCTCGGGCAGCAGGCTGATCCCGGCGCGGATGGCGGCGGCCGGGGTGAGACGGTTCAGGGCGGTTCCGTCGACGGTGAGCGTGCCCGCGTCCAGGGGCAGGGCGCCGGACAGGGCCTTCGCCGTCTCGCTGCGGCCGGAGCCGAGGAGTCCGCCGAGGCCGAGCACTTCGCCCGCGTACAGGGACAGGGATATGTCGTGGAGGTGGTGGTGGCTGGAGAGGCCGGTCGCGGTGAGCACCGGGGTACGGGCCGCCTCGTGCCCTTCCGCGGCGAAGCTGGTGACGCCGGAGCGGCGGACCTCGGCCAGGTCGCGGCCGAGCATCATCGACACGAGCTGCATCCGGTCGAGGTCGGCGAGGTCTCCGGTGTGGATGTGCCGGCCGTCGCGGAGCACGGTGACGCGGTCGCAGATCCGGTAGAGCTCGTCCATGCGGTGGCTGACGTAGAGGACGGCGATGCCCTGGCCGCGCAGGTTCCCGATGACGCGGAAGAGGGTCTCCACCTCGCGTGGTTCGAGCGAGGAGGTCGGTTCGTCCATGATGACGACCTGGGCGTTGACCGACACGGCCCGGGCCAGGGCGACCATCTGCTGGGTGCCGATCCCGAGGGTGTGCAGGGGGCGGCGGGGGTCGACGCGTACGCCGAATCCGTCGAGCAGTTCCGTCGTCTCCTGGTGCATGCGGGAGAAGTCGATGAGGCCGAGGCGGTTCCTGGGTTCGCGGCCGAGGAAGATGTTCCGCGCCACGCTCATCAGCGGGACGAGGTTGACCTCCTGGTAGATCGTGGAGATCCCGGCCTGCTGTGCCTCGAACGGCCGGGCGAACCGCACCGGTTCGCCCGTCATCCGCAGGTCTCCACCGTCGGGCCGGTACACCCCGGTGAGGACCTTGATGAGGGTGGACTTGCCGGCGCCGTTCTCGCCGACCAGCGCGTGTGTCTCCCCCGCGCGCAGGGAGAAGGAGACGTCGTCCAGGGCGACGACGCCGGGGAACCGTTTGCTCACCGAGCGGGCTTCGAGCACGGCGGGGGCCGTGGATCCGGCCGCCTCCGGTGCCTGAGGTACTGCTTCGGGTGGTGCCATGGGTGGTCGTGGCCTTCCGCTGTTCCGAGGGGCGGGCCCGGGGCCGCCGTGGACTCCTGCGAGTGCCACGGCGGCCGGGGCCGTTGGGGACCTGGGCGGGTCAGTACGCCCCGCCGAGCGATGCCTCGGCGTTGCTCTCGTCGTACTCGCGGTCGGTGATGATCACGTTCTCGGGGATCTCCTCGCCGCCGTAGAACTTCTGGGCGGTGGCGAAGGCGAGCGGGCCGAAGCGCGGGTTGGACTCGATGACGGCGTTGTACTCACCGTTGACGAGCGCCTGCACGGCGTTGCGCGTGCCGTCGACGGAGACGATCTTGACGTCCTTGCCGGGCTTCTTGCCGGCCGCCTTGAGCGCGGTGAGGGCGCCGAGGCCCATCTCGTCGTTCTCCGCGTAGACGGCGGTGATCTCGGGCTTGGACTGGATGAGCTGTTCCATGACCTGCTGGCCCTTGTCGCGGGCGAACTCGCCGGTCTGCTGGGCCACGATCTCGATGCCGGGCGCCTTGGCCTCGATCTGGTCGACGAAGCCCTTGGTGCGGTCGGTCGTCACGTTGTTGCCGGAGGCGCCGAGGAGGATGGCGACCTTGCCCTTGCCACCGGTGGCCTTGATCATCGCGTCGGCGGCCCGCTTGCCCTGCTCGACGAAGTCGGAGCCGAGGAAGGCCACGTAGTCCTTGCACGCCGTGGAGTTGACCTTGCGGTCGATGGTGAGGACCGGGACCTTCTTCGCCGCCGCGGCCTTGAGCGCCGGCTCGAGACCGTCGGAGTTCAGTGGGGCGATGATGAGGAACTGGGCACCCTGGGACAGCATGTCCTGGATGTCGCTGATCTGCTTGGAGAGCTGCGACTGCGCGTTGGTGGTGAGGAGCTTCTTTACGCCGATCTTCTTGGCCTCGTCCTTGATGGACTGGGTCTCGGCGATGCGGAACGGGTTGGCCTCCTTCTCCGACTGGGAGAAGCCGACCACCGCGTTCTTCAGGTCCAGCTTCGGCGCGCCGTAGGTCTCCAGCGAGCAGCCGGCGCCGGAGCTCGCTTCGGGGGTCTTGGCCGCCTGGGCGCCCTGGCTGCTGTCACCGCCGGCGTTGCTCGTGGTCTCCGACTTCGAGCAGCCGGAAACGGCCAGCGTGGCGGTGGCGGCCAGCAGGCAGGCCGCGGCGAGGGTACGGGATCGACGCTGGGTCATCATGCGCGGGACGCTCCTTGGCGGGATGACGGCACGCCGTTCGGCGTGCGGTCGGGCATGGCTGGACGATGCATCCACCGCTCGGCGGCAGATGGCACTGCATTCCTCACGACCCCTCTACGAGCTGCGCAAACTGTGGTCGTGAGTGCCTGTGCGGCCTCTCGGCGGCTCGGTTTACAACGTTATATAGGCGAGGTGACGCAGGCGGCAAGAGAGTTGTCGATGCGTTTCCAAAATGTGTCGCCCGGGGTGCGCCCTCACTCCCGCCGATCGCCGGGCCGGTTCCGGGCCAGGTAGGGCACCAGGTGCTGCGCCACCCCTGGACACCGGCTTGACCGCGTGCTGTCATACCGCCGACATCTATTTTCCAACGTTGCACATGAGCTGTGATCCCGTCAGTGGCGGACGCCACGGCCACCTTCGCCATGCGCCGGCCGGTCCGGGCCGGTCCCCCACCCCTGTCCGGCAGAGCAGAAGCGGAGCCCCCGCACGATGCCCCTGAACCGCAGACAACTCATGACCGGTGCGCTGGCCACCGTCGCCGCGACCACCGCCGGCGGACGCTGGGCCACCACGGCGACCGCCGCCGAGGGCGTGGCCACCGCCGTACGTGGAGGCCACTACTCCCCCAACGCCGCACCGCTGCACCCGACCGCCTTCCTCAAGCTGCCGCCGGGGCGCGTCACCGCCGAGGGCTGGCTCGCCGGCCAGCTCCGGCTTCAGCTGGACGGTCTCTGCGGCCGCTACGAGGAGTTCTCGCACTTCCTCGACTTCGAGAACTCCGGCTGGGTCCGCCCCGACCTGGGAGGCTGGGAGGAAGTCCCCTACTGGCTGCGCGGATACACGGACCTGGCGATCGTCACGGGGGATGCGAAGGCACTGGCCACCGCACGCCGGTGGATCGACGCGGTCCTCACGACCCAGCAGTCCGACGGCTTCTTCGGCCCGAAGGCCCAGCGCACCTCGCTGAACGAAGGCCCCGACTTCTGGCCGTTCCTGCCTCTGATCCAGGCCCTGCGCTCCTGGCAGGAGTACGACGGGGACAACCGCATCATCCCGTTCCTCAGCAGGTTCTTCCGCTACATGAACGCGCAGGGCCCCGGTGCCTTCGACACCAGCTGGATCGCCCTGCGCTGGGGCGACGGTCTCGACAGCGTCTACTGGCTGTTCAACCGCACCGGTGACACCTTCCTGCTCGACCTCGCCGACAAGATCCACCGCTACGGCGCCGATTGGGGCGACAACCTGGTCTGCGTGTCCCCGCCTGGTGTGACGAGCCGGACATCAGGGTCAACGGACGGCGCGTCACCGCACCGGCCGGTCCGGCCTTCACCAGGATCGAGCGGACCTGGTCCGACGGCGACCGGATCACCCTGCGCCTGCCGCAGCAAACCACCGTGCGCACCTGGGCGGACACCCACGGCTCGGTCGGCGTGGACCGCGGCCCCCTCACCTACTCCCTGCGCATCGGGGAGTCGTACGAACGCATCGGGGGCTCCGAGCAGTTCCCGGAGTACGCGGTCCACGCCACCACACCGTGGAACTACGGCCTCGTCCTGGACGGCGCGCGGCCGCCCGCCGCACTGCGCCGCCGCTCCCCCGGCGACAACCCCTTCACGCTGGAGGGCACCCCGCTCTCCATGACCGCCCGCGCCCGCCGCATCCCCGGGTGGAGCGCCGACGACGAGCACGTGGTGGGGCCGCTCCAGCCGAGCCCGGCACGCAGCACCGAGCCGGTCGAGGAGGTCACGCTCGTCCCGATGGGCGCGGAACGGCTGCGGATCACGTCCTTCCCGACAGCGAGCCCGGGCGGGGCCCCGTGGCTCGCGGACCGGTGGTACCGACTGGCCAACCGCAACTCCGGCAAGGTGCTGGGGGTGGATCTCATGCCGACCGCGAACAGCGCCCATGTCGTGCAGTTCGCCGCCACCGGGACCGCCGACCACCTCTGGCGGCTCGTGGCCAACGGCGACGGCTGGTACCGCATCCGCAACCGGCACTCGGGCAAGGTGCTCGGCGTGGACCTCATGTCCACGGCGAACAGCGCCCACGTCGTCCAGTTCGACGACAACGACACGGCGGACCACCTGTGGCAGCTCGTGCCGGACGGGGACGGCTGGTACCGCGTCCGTAACCGCAACTCGGACAAGGTGCTCGGCGTGGACGGCATGTCCACCGCCGACAGCGCCCACGTCGTCCAGTTCGACGACAACGGGACCCCGGACCATCTCTGGCAGCTGCTCTGAGCAGCGGTCCGCCGACGTGCCACCCCCCGTGCCGGCCGGCGCGGGGGCCCCTCCTCATGAAGGAGTACCTGGAATGCGATCCGCACCCGCACCGCGCCGCGGTACCTGGTGGAGACGGTTGACCGTCTCCACCGGCCTGCTGGCCCTGCTCGCCACCGCACTCGTCGGAGCCGGTACCGCACCGGCCGCCGCCGCACCCACGGCCTGGGCACCGAAACCGGCGCCGATGACGACGCCCTGGACCGACCAGGTGTCCGTCGACCACCCGCTCCCCGAGTATCCGCGCCCGCAGCTGACCCGCCCCGACTGGGCGAATCTCAACGGCATCTGGGACTTCGCCGTGACCGGGCGCGACGCCGGGCAGCCCGCGGCGTTCTCCGAGCAGATCAGGGTCCCGTTCGTCGCGGAGTCCTCGCTCTCCGGTATCAAGCGCAAGATCACCGAGAACGACAAGCTCTGGTACAAGCGCACCTTCACCGTTCCGTCGAACTGGAACGGCCGCCGCACCGTGCTCAACTTCGGCGCCGCCGACTGGCAGAGCACCGTCTGGGTCAACGGCACCCAGGTCGGCGCCCACAGAGGCGGCTTCGACTCGTTCTCGTACGACATCACCCCCCAGCTCAACGGCGGCACGAACACCGTCGTGGTCTCCGTGTACGACCCGACGCAGACCGGTGGCCAGGCGGTCGGCAAGCAGCGGATCAACGACGTGAACCCGCACCCGGGCGGCGGGATCTTCTACACCGCGGCCTCCGGGATCTGGCAGACGGTCTGGCTGGAGCCCGTCGCCGCGTCCCACGTCACACGCCTGGACATGACCCCGAACCTCGGGAACAGCACCCTGCGGGTGAAGGTGCAGGCGGCGGCAGCCGCCGGCCGGAGCGCGAGGGTCACCGTCTCCAGCGGTGGCACGGTCGTGGGTACGGCGACGGGTGCCCCCGGCGCGGAGATCTCCGTACCGGTGCCGAGCCCCCGCCTGTGGAGCCCCGACGACCCGTACCTCTACGACGTACGCGCCGAACTGCTCGACGGGGCGGCCGTGGTGGACACCGTGGGCAGCTACGCAGGCATGCGGTCCGTCGGCATCGCGAAGGTCGACAACATCCTGCGCCCGGTCCTCAACGGGAAGTTCGTCTTCCAGACCGGCACGCTCGACCAGGGCTACTGGCCCGACGGTATCTACACGGCGCCGACCGACGCCGCGCTCAGGTCCGATCTCCAGGCGCACAAGGACCTCGGCTTCAACATGGTCCGCAAGCACATCAAGGTCGAACCGCAGCGCTGGTTCTACTGGGCGGACAAGCTGGGCCTCCTCGTCTGGCAGGACATGCCCGCGATGGACACCGGGAAGACCCCCGACGGCGCGGCACGGGCCCAGTGGGAGAGCGAGTACCACGCGGTCATCGACCAGCACCGCAGTTCCCCCTCCGTCGTCATGTGGGTGAACCAGAACGAGGGCTGGGGCCAGTACGACCAGGCCAGGATCGCCGACGAGGTGAAGGCGTACGACCCGTCACGGCTGGTCAACAACATGAGCGGGGTCAACTGCTGCGGTTCGGTGGACGGTGGCAACGGCGACGTGGTCGACAACCACATCTACGTCGGCCCCGGGAACACCGCGCCCACCGCGACGCGCGCCGCGGTGCTCGGCGAGTTCGGCGGACTGGGCTACAGGGTGCCGGGCCATGAGTGGTATCCGGGCGGCGGTTTCAGCTACGAGGACCAGGCGAGCCTCTCCGCCCTGAACAACCGCTTCGTGGGCCTCCTCGACTCGATCCGCGTGGGTCAGCTGCCCGCCGGGCTCTCCGCCTCGGTCTACACGGAGATCACGGACGTCGAGAACGAGGCGAACGGGCTGCTCACCTACGACCGCCAGGTGGTCAAGGTGGACACCGCGCGGGTGAAGGCCGCCAACCAGGCCCTGATCCAGGCGTCGAGGACTCCCCCGCCGCCGGTCACCCTGCCCACCGGGAACAGGTCGCTCCGGGTCACCACTCCGGGACACACGAACAAGTACCTGCGCCATTCCCAGGAGCTCGCCCACACGGCCGTCGTCGACAGCGGCAGCACCGCGCTGCTGAAGAACGACGCCACGTGGAAGGTCGTCACCGGCCTGGCGAACGGCAACTGCTATTCGTTCGAGTCCCGCAACTACCCCGGTGAGTACCTGCGCCACCGGGACTTCCGGGTCCGGCGCGACGCGAGCGACGGCTCGGCACTCTTCAAGGCTGACGCCACCTGGTGCGCGGTGGCGGGTCAGGGCGGCGTACGGCTGTCCAGCGCCAATCTGCCCGGCAGCTATCTGCGTCACATCGGCTCCGAGGTGTGGCTGGCCACTCCTGGAGGCGGTCACGCCTGGGACAACCCGGCGACCTTCACCGAGGACACGACCTGGGCGGTGGACGCGCCCTGGGCACCGTGACCTGACCCCTCCTCGGTGAACGGGGCCGGCCCGGCAGCGTGTGCCGCCGGGCCGGCCTTCGCCGTTCCTACGGCTGTTCGCCGTCGTGGAGCGCGGTCACCTCCTGGGCGGTGAGCGCCTTGTCGTACACCTTCACCTGGTCGACGGAACCGTTCCAGAAGTCGGTGTTGCCGCCCGACCACTTGGCGCGGCCCACGGACAGCGCGCCGGTGCTGACGTCCGCGGCACCGGCCGCCGCGGTCGCGGCGAGCTGGCCGTCGACGTACAGCTTGATCTCGTCACCGCTGCGTACGCCGACCACGTGGTAGAACCGGCCGAGTTCGGGCCGGACCTCGAACCGGGCCCGGTTGCCGCCGGGGGTGGAGAAGGCGAACGCGCCCTGCCCGTACTGGAGGTAGAAGGGGTTCTCCTGGCGCCGGCCGTCCTGGCTGACGACGGTGGCGTAGTTGCCCGGGAGCGCGTCGAGCGAGGCCCAGGCCGACACGGTGTAGTCGCCGGTGGTGTCGACGACCGGCCCGTCGGTCTCGGCGTACTGGCCCTGGCCGTCGAACCTCAGCGCGGAGCCCTGCACGCCGGGCGTCCAGGACGTCCCCTCGGAGAGGGTGAGGTCCTTGTGGTTCGGGCCGCTGTCGGCGGCCCGGGTGCCCTGGTTCTCGTCGAGGGACCAGGCGCCGCCGCCCTTGATCTCGTCGCGCTCGCCCGCGGCGGCCCCGGCCGCGATGACCTCCTGGTTGATCGCGCGGACCTTGGCCGGGTCGACCTTGATCTCGCGGCGGTCGTACGTCCAGAGGCCGTTAAGCTCGTTCTCCAGGTCGGTCACCTGGGTGTAGACGGAGCCGGAGAGTTCGGCGCCGGCCGCCGCCAGGTAGTGCGTACGGGTGTTCTCGACGTACTTCGCGGTCAGGGCGTCCTTGTCCGCGACACCGCTGTAGATCGCGGTGGGCGCGCCGGGCCACATGCGGCCGGGGATCCGCAGGGTGAAGCCGCCGTGCTCACCGTCGATGGCGGCGCGGGTGTCGTCCGGGAAGGCCGGATCGGTGTTGTTGTAGTCGTGGTGGTCGATGATGTCTCCCTTGCCGGAGTCACCCTTGGAGTTGCAGCAGTTGACTCCGCTGTGGGCGCTGACGACGCGCGAGGGGTCCGCGGCCTGGACCTTCTCGGTGATCTTGCCGGTCTCGACGCGGTCCCACTCGCCCCAGCCCTCGTTGAAGACGATCCAGGCGCCGATGGAGGGGTAGTTGTGCAGCTGCTCCATCATCTCGGCGCCCTGGTCGAGGAAGGCCTGCCGGCCCGTCTCGTTGGTGATGTTGCCGGAGACGAAGTCCTGCCACACCAGGAGTCCCAGCTTGTCGGCGTGGTAGTACCAGCGCGCGGGCTCGACCTTGATGTGCTTGCGGACGGAGTTGAAGCCGAGGTCCTTCTGCGTCTTCAGGTCGAAGACCAGGGCGGCGTCGCTGGGCGCAGTGTTCAGGCCGTCGGGGTAGAAGCCCTGGTCGAGCTGGGCCAGGGAGAAGAACGGCTTCCCGTTGAGGACGAGCTTCTGGTAGCCGCCGACCTCGGCGACCGCGAAGGAGCGCATGCCGAAGTAGCTGTCGACGGTGTCCTTGGAGCGGCCGTCCCTGAGGGTGACCTCCAGGTCGTACAGGTACGGGTCGTCCGGCGTCCACAGGTGCTGCCTGGCGACGGGGAGGCTCAGGTCGCTGTTGGCCGCACCGGTGACGGTGCCGACGACCTTGCCCTTCCTGTCGCGGGCGACGGCGGTGACCCGGGCGGACTCCGAGGCGTCCTCGGAGTTGACCTTCAGCGCGAGCCGGCCCCTGTCGATGTCGGGCGTGGTCGTCAGGGAGTCGACCGCGGCGGGCGCGACGGGCTCCATCCAGACGGTCTGCCAGATACCGGAGGTGGCGGTGTAGAAGATGCCGCTGGGGTTCGCGGACTGCTTGCCCGTGGGCTGGTCGGCCCCCGTGGTGTCGGTGACCGCGACCACGATCTCCTGCGGGCCGCTGCCCTTGAGGGCGTCGGTGATGTCGGCGCTGAAGGCGGTGTAGCCGCCGGTGTGCTCGGCGACCTGTTCGCCGTTGACCCAGACGCGCGCCTGGTAGTCGACGGCGCCGAAGTTGAGCTTCAGGCGGTCGTCGCTGTTCCGCTTGCCGATGGACCACTTCTTGGGCACCGTGACGAGCTTGCGGTAGAACATGTGGTCTTCGTGGCGTTCGAGTCCGGAGAGCTGGGACTCGACGGGGTAGGGCACGGTGATGCGCTCGTCGAGCGACTCGCCGAAGACCGGCTTCTCACCGGCGGTGGCTCCGGCGAACTCCCAGGGCCCGTTGAGGTTCTTCCAGTCGTCGCGCACCTGCTGCGGGCGGGGGTATTCGGGGAGCGGGTTCTTCCGGTCGACCTTCTCGCCCCACGGGGTGAGCAGCCGGTGGGTGGAGAGGTTCTTCGCCCTGCGGCTGATCTCCGGGACGGTCTCGTCGCCGGCCTTCAGGCCGCCCTCGCCGTCGTACGCGAATCTGACCTGCTGGTTCTTCTGGACGGCCGCGCCCAGCGTGATGACGAGCGCCTTGCGGCTGTCCGAGGCCCTGACCACCGACGTGACGGGCATCGGCGTGGTGTCCGCCTCGATCTCCAGGTGGTCCTTCACGTCCTGGATGCCACTGACCTCGTGGTCGAAGGTCGCCCGCAGCTTCAGACCGTTCTCGGAGACACTCAGCCCGACCGGGTAGACCTCGAAGTCGGCGGGCGGGGTGAAGGCGGACTCGGGCACGATCTGCTTGGCGAGCTTCGCGCTCGACCAGCGCAGGAACATGTTCGCCCCGCCGATGTCCTGGAACATCTCCAGCCGGAAGGTGTGCGGTTCACCGGCCTTCAGGGGGACCGGGGCGCTGGTCTGCTCCTTGTCCCAGTCAGGCACCCAGTGGTCGATGACGGGCTTGTCGTCGATGAAGAGCCGGAAGCCGTTGTCGCCGATGGCGGAGAAGGTGTAGTCACCGGTCTCCGGGGCCTCGATCTGCCCCGTCCAGCGGGCGGTGGTGTGCTCGGTCTTTCCGGTGGCCGACTCGAACGCGCCGGTCAGGCCCGGGAAGTTGATCTCCGGGTCGAGCGCCACGGATCCGAGCTCCGCGAAGTCACGGGCGCCCGGGGCCGACATGGCGAAGTACTCGCCCTTGAGGCCGTGCGGCTCGGTGGAGGGGTTCTCCTTCACGAACGCCGAGGCGGTGGTCGCCCCTTCGGCGGGAGCGGCGGAGGGGGCCGCCGCGGCGGCCGGGACCAGGGTGGCCCCGACGGGAAGCAGCAGCGCCGCGGTACAGGCGAGCGTTCTGAAAAGCGTTCGGGGGCTGACTGGTTGTCGTATCAAGGCGTCGTCCTCGTCGAAGAAGCCGAAGTGCTCCGAACCGCGAAGCACTGCACATAGTCGAACATTGAGCCACAGCCTCAAACACCTGACAACGGTCGTGCACGCAGAATTTTCAACGATAGAAAATTCGCTCTCCGTCCACCGCCCCCAGCGGGCGGGCCGAGCCCGGTGAGCGGCGGTGCGCCGCCCCCGGGCCCGGGCCCGTCGCTCCGTTACCGCGGCAGACCCGCGGGTCCGGTGGCCCACGTGGTGTTCGGGCGGTCGGTCAGCCGGTAGGTCAGCGAGCCGCCCCTGGTGACCAGTCGCGCGTCCGTCCAGGACCTGTCGCCCGGCCGTCCGTCGACCGCGACCGCGTCGATGTACGGATGTGTCGCGTCGGCCTCCGGGGCCGTGATCCTGATGTCCTTGCCCTGCGGCCGGTCGAGCACGGCGGCCGGGAAGAGGGGCGTCCCGAGCAGCATCGTGGCGCTTCCCGGCGTCTGCGGGTAGATGCCCAGGGCCGAGAAGACGTACCAGGCCGACATGGTGCCGAGGTCGTCGTTTCCGGGCAGGCCGCGCGGGCCGGTCCCGTACACCGTGTTCACGATCTCGCGCACGGTCTCCTGGGTCTTCCAGGGCTGTCCCAGCGCGTTGTAGAGCCAGGGCGCGTGGATGCCGGGTTCGTTGGTCGGGTCGTAGCGCAGCGCGTCGCCGCCCCTCACCGACCAGGAGCCGTCCGCCTTGTGGAAGAAGTCGTCCAGCCGCTTCGCCGCGATGTCGCGCCCGCCCATCGCCGCCGCCAGCCCCTGCACGTCCTGCGGGACCATCCAGGTGTACGTGGCACTGGTGCCCTGCGCGAAGCCCCGGTCGCTGCCGGGGCTGAACGGCGTCACCCAGGAGCCGTCGAGGTTGCGTGCCTGGATGTAGCCGCTCGTCCCCGCTCCGTCACCGGCCTCGGGGTTGTACACGTTGCGCCACCAGCGGCCGCGCTCCTCGAAGGCGTCGGCCTCCTCGTCCCGGCCGAGCAGCCGCGCCCAGCGGCCCAGTGCGTCGTCGGCGACCGCGTCCTCCAGCGTCTCGGCGGCGCCGCCCCAGCAGTGGCAGACGTCCTGGGGCGCGTAGTGGGACTCCAGGTACTGCGCGAGGTTGGGCCGCTGGCCGGCGCACTGGCCGGGGCAGCCGGCGTCCGAGAGGCCGTCGGGATGGGGCACCGTGGCCTGGCGGGCGAGGGACTCGAAGGCGCCCTCGTAGTCGAAGTCGCGTACGCCCATCGCGTAGAACGTGGCGAGGGTGGCGGCCGTCGGGTCACCCGTCATCACATGGGTGGCGCCGTTGACGTGGACCCAGCGGTCCCACACACCGCCGTTCTGCCGGGCGAAGTTGTACAGCGACTGGGCGAAGTCGCCCGCGATCCTCGGTTTGAGCAGGGCCAGGAGCTGGATCTGCGCGCGGTACTGGTCCCAGCCGGAGAAGTTGCTGTACTGCGCCCCCTGCCCGCGCGTCACCCGGTGCGGTTTCCCGTCCATGCCGGGATAGCGGCCGTCGGTGTCGCTGATCAGGTTGGGCTGCATCAGCGAGTGGTACAGCGCGGTGTAGAACGCGGTGCGCTGAGCGTCGGTGCCTCCCCCGGTGCGTACGGAGCCCAGCTCGCGGTCCCAGGCCCGGGACCCGGCCCGTGCCACGTCGTCCACGTCGGCCTTCGGGGCTATCTCCTTACGGAGGTTGGCCTCGGCCCCGGCCTGGCTGACGTAGGAGATGCCGATCCGCATGCGGACGTCGTCGTCGGCGGAGGTGTCGAAGCCGACCCAGCCACCGGATCCGCGTCCGGCCCGGTCGGCCCCGGTGGCGTACCCCTCGCCACCGCTCGCGCTGGTCGTGCCCGGCGCGAGGGTGCCGTCCTTCCAGGTGCCGGTCGAGGAGAAGGCGCGGTCGAAGGAGGCGCTGAAGTAGAGCCGGTAGTAGCTCTTGCGGTTGTTGGTGCCGCCGTTGGCGCGCCTTCCGCAGAACGCCCCGGTGAGCACCGATCCGGTCACCTTGCGGTGCGCGGTGTCGATGTCGACCTCGGCGTCCTCGCTGCCGTTGAGGGAGTTGGACACCCTGAAGAGCAGGTTGGCGGGCCTGCCGGCCGGGAAGCTGAAGTCGGCCACGCCCGCGCGCTTGCTCACCGCCAGGTCGGCGGTGGCGCCCGAGTCCAGGCCCAGGGTGTAACGGCCGGGCACGGCACGCTCGTTGTCGTGCGAGAAGTTCGCCGCGTAGACGGCGTCCTTGGTGTCGGCCGACGGCGAGGAGGTGACGTCGCCGACGAACGGCATGATCGGTACGTCGCCCGCGGCACCCGGGTTGCAGCCGGCGCCGTTGACATGGGTGAGGCTCAGCCCGCGCAGCCGGGTGGCCCCGTACTCGTAGCCGTTCGCCGCACCTGTGCCGGTCTGGTCGCCCGTGGTGCTGGTCGGCGACCAGGCGATCATCCCGTACGGCAGGACGGCTCCGGGGAAGGTGTTGCCGCCGTTCGCCGTGCCGATCAGCGGGTCCACATGGGCGGTCGGCCGGGTGACGAGCGCTTCGGCCTGGGCGGCCGGCGGCGTGACGGCACCGGCGAGCGCGCCGGTGAGGACGATCGCGGCGGCTCGCGCGGCGAGACGCCTGGCCGCGTGCGGTCTGGGGGGCATGTCGTACCTTCCGCAAGGGGGACACATGAGTGGGACATCGTTGTCGGACACCGTTTCCCGGCGACCGTCGACGTTGATCGCTGCGCGGCCGAGCGTAGGTGCCCGGCTCGCGCGGGGAAATGCCCTCGGCGAATCCCACCGGTGAACGGGTGGTGAAGGAACCGGCGGGTGCCTCCTGGCACGATGGCGGTGCCGGACCTGGTCCCGACCTCACGGAGGAACGACGTGATTCGATGGACGTACGCCTTCATCGACCGCCCGACAGCCCGCGTCGGCCTCGCCACCGAATTCTGGGAGGCCGTCACCGGCACCCGTGCGTCCGCCATGTGGGGCGACCGGGGCGAGTTCACCACGCTGCTGCCGGAGGGGGCGACGGGGGCCGACGCCTGCCTGGTGGTGCAGGCAGTCGGCGGGGCGGGCGGTGCGCATCCGGATCTCGCGGTGGAGGACGTGGGGGAGTTCACCGCGCGGGCCACCCTGCTGGGCGCCGTGGTGGAGAACCTCGGACCGGAGCTGACCGTGCTGCGCTCCCCCGGCGGCCAGCCGTTCTGCGTCGTGCCCTGGCACGGCCAGAAGGTCCGTCCGCCGGTCGTCGGCGGCCCCGGGCGCCCGGAGAGCCGGCTGGACCAGCTCTGTCTCGATGTGGCGCCCGCCGCGTTCGACGCTGAGGTCGCCTTCTGGACGGCGCTGACGGGCTGGGACGGGACGCCCGCCGATCACCGGGAGTTCCACGCGCTGCGCCCGCGCGAGGACCTGCCGGTGCATCTGCTGCTCCAGCGTCTGGACGAGGCCCGTCCCGCCTCGGCGCACCTGGACATCGCGTGTCCCGACCTCGCCGCGGGACGGGCCTGGCACGAGCGGTGCGGCGCCGTGCCCGTCCGCGAGGGCCCCACGTGGACGGTGATGCGGGACCCCGCGGGCGGCGTCTACTGCCTCACGCGGCGTGACCCGGTGACGGGCCGCTGACCGGACGCGGACCGTCCCGCCACGGGAACGGCCGGCATCCGGACAGGGGGCGCGCTACGGCGTCGTGATGTCCGGCCGGGGCGCGGTCGCCATCCCGCCGCCGATTGCGAAGCTGGGGTGCGGTGGCTGGTTGTAGGCGGTGTTCTGCCAGGCCAGCGCGGTGCGGTACATGGTGTCGTGGAGCAGCGTGGTGATCTTCGTGCCGGTCTCGTACGGCGTGGAGTAGATCCGCAGCGCGGTGTTGTTCGTGGTCGGCCAGACGACCTCCTCGCGCCAGTCGCCGAAGAGGTCTCCGGAGATCGACGGCGTGGCCTTGGTGCCGTTGTTGGAGTGCACCGAGGCGCCGGTCAGTTGGCGGGTGTCGGCCGAGGTGCCGTACTTGTCGATGTGGGTGCCGTCGAGGAGTTCACGGGACGTGTCGCCGTCCCACCAGGACAGGAAGTTCGAGCTGGACGGCTTCCGGCTGGTGACCACGGCGCCCTGCGGGTTGCGCACCCCGGAGACGGCGGAGGACCAGGACTCGGCGCCGGGGCTGCCCGACCAGATGTCGCCGGAGACTCCGCGGCCGTTGTCTCCGCTCGCGGGGGTGGACCACAGGATCTGGCCGGTCTTGGCGTCCGCCATCCATGAGGACGGCTTCGAGCTGTCCTCGTCGACCTTGAACTCCTCCAGTCCCGCCCGGGAGGGGTCGAGGTCGCCGACGTGCATGGCGTCCCCGTGGCCGTTCTTCGTCGTCCACAGCCCGCTGCCGTTGTCGTCCACGGCCATGGCACCGTAGATGATCTCGTCCTTGCCGTCACCGTCGGCGTCGGCGACGGACAGCTGGTGGTTGCCCTGACCGTCGTACCCCTTGCCGGAGTTGGTCGAGCTGTTGGTGTCGAAGGTCCAGCGCCGGGTGAAGGCGCCGCCCCGCCAGTCCCAGGCGGCGATGACGCTGCGGGTGTAGTAGCCGCGCGCCATGATCAGGGACGGTCTGGCGCCGTCCAGATAGGCGGTGCCGGCGAGGAAGCGGTCGACCCGGTTGCCGTACGAGTCGCCCCACGAGGAGACGGTGCCGCGTGCCGGCACGTAGTCGACGGTGCCCATCGCCGCGCCGGTCCTGCCGTTGAACATCGTGAGGTACTCGGGTCCGGACAGGATGTATCCGGAGGAGTTGCGGTGGTCGGCGGAGGAGCTGCCGATCACCTTTCCGGCACCGTCGACGCTGCCGTCGGCGGTCTTCGTCGCCACCTCCGCCTGGCCGTCACCGTCGTAGTCGTACACCTGGAACTGGGTGTAGTGCGCGCCGGAGCGGATGTTGCGCCCCAGGTCGATCCGCCAGAGCCGGGTGCCGTCGAGCCGGATCCCGTCGATGATCGTGTTGCCCGTGTAGCCGGACTGGGAGTTGTCCTTGGCGTTGGTGGGCTGCCACTTCAGTACGAAGTCGAGGGCGCCGTCGCCGTCCAGGTCACCGACCGAGGCGTCGTTGGCCTCGTAGGTGTAGGCGACCCCGTCGGGTGTCGTGCCACCCGCGGGCGGGCTGATCGGTACGTCCTTGTAGCCGGCCCGGAACTGGATCGCGTGCACGGAGTCGCTCTGTTCCACGCCGCCGACGACCGCGCGCACCGTGTAGTCGGCGGTAGCGGGTGCGCCCGTGTGGAAGTAGTTCGTCGAGGCGGTGACGGGCGTGGCGTTGACCTTGGTGCCGGCCCGGTAGACGTTGAAGGACACGTCGTCGGGGTCGGTGCCCAGCCAGCGCCAGCTGACGAGGTTGCCGCTGTCGGTGTGCACGCTGACGACGCCGCGGTCGAGCGCCTCGGCCTGCCGGACGGTGGCGGCCTGCGAGGGCGGGCCGAGGGCCACGATCCCGCCGGCGGCGAGCAGTCCGGCCGCCAGTGAGCCGATCAGGGCGCGGTTGCGGGTGGTGCGGCGCCGGCGGCGCGAGCGGGGTGCGGGGTGGGGAAGCGGAGGCTCCACGAGAGACACCTTCTGGCCGGGGACGGCTTACGGGACGTCAGTCGCCGCCGGAGGCCGAAAGGTTGCCCCTCATTCCGCTTCCGTTCCGGCCCGCCCGATCCCGGCCCGCCGCGCGTTGGCCGGCCGCACCCGTACTCCGGCCGCCTGCGCGGCGGTGTGCAGCGAGCGCAGCGCGAGCAGCAGGAAGCCGACGTCGTCGAGGTAGACGGGATCGGGCAGCAGGTCGACGGGCGACACCGTGTAGATGATGGCGGCCCAGACCAGCGCCTTGTCGCGCAGCGGGATTCCCGCGTCGAGAAGCAGTCTCCTGGCCCGGAACACCCGTACCAGGAGGACGGCGGCGGTGCCCGCCACGAGAAGGGCGGCGACCGCGCCGATGACGAGCCAGACCGAGGTGTCCATGCCTCATCGTCCACCCGTACGGCGGCCGGAGCGCACAGGCGTCACCCGTGACTCCTGGCCTGCCTGCGGGTGCGGCGCTTCAGCGCACGGCGTTCACCCTCCCCCAGGCCTCCCCACACGCCCGATTCCTGCCCGTTCTCCAGGGCCCATTCCAGGCACTGTTCCCGTACGGGGCAGGTGGCGCACACCGCCTTGGCGTCCTCGGTCTGCACGAGCGCGGGCCCGGTGCTGCCGATGGGGAAGAACAGATCGGGGTCCTCGTCGCGGCAGGCCGCGTGCATACGCCAGCTGTCCATGGCTTTCCACTCCTCTGCTGCGTGCCGGTCGTCTGTCTCCCTGCGGGTGACCGGCTTCCGGGTGGTCGAAACCCCCGGGACGCGCCCTATTCGTTTCCGGGCAGCGGGGAGCCGGGGTGCGGGGCGGTCGCACAGGCGCTGTCCAGTCGGATGCGGTAGTGCGTCACCGTGGCCGGTTCGTCGATGATCTCCACCCGGGCGCCCGGCGTCTCCAGGACGGCGCAGTCGCCGATCTCCGGGGCCGGGACGCGCATCAGGTGGAGGGGCGGGACGCCCGTCATGGGGTGCGGCGGGAAGTCGAGGGGGACCACCTGCACGGTGATGTGCGGCCGGTGCGCGGCCTCGGTCAGCAGCGCCCGCTGATCGGCCATCACCTCGGGGCCGCCGACGCGCGTGTGGAGCGCGGCCTCCGGGAACAGCGCCCAGAGGGCCGCGCCGCGCTCCGCGAACCGCCGCTGCCGCTCCCCCAGCAGCTCGACGCGCCCGTCCCGCTGCCCGGGGCTTTCGCCGGGGTACAGGCTGCGGCACAGGGCCGCCGCGTAGTCCGGGGTGCGCAGCAGCTCGGGGACGAGTGCGGGGTGCCAGGTCCGGACGAGCCCGGCCGAGGACTCGATGCCGATGACCTCCTGCTGCCACGGCTCCATGGTGTGCCGCCACCGGTGCCACCATCCGGGGAGGTTCGCGGCGCCGAGGCCCGTCATGATCGGCTCGGCCTCGGCCTCGGGAACCCCGTAACGGTCCAGGAGGACGCTGACCTGCCGGGCGTCCAGTCCGGTCTCGGCGCGTTCGATGCGCCGTACGGTCGCCGGGTGGGCGTCCAGTGCCGCGGCTGCCGCCTGCAGACTGACGCCCGCGCGCTCGCGCAGCATGCGCAGACGGGCGGCGAGGACACGGTGCTCGACCGTGGGTCCGGATCGGGGCCGCATGCGCGCGCCTTCCTCGTGGGCTCCGATTCAGAGCCTTTCGGGCATTCTGCCGCTTGCAAAGTATGCACTTTGCACCGAGAGTACATACATGTCGGAAATAGTCAGTTGCGCACGACTCGTCTCGGAGGATGCGGGCGGACGGAGCGCACAGAGCTGGTGGATGCCCCGTCTCGCCCAGTGCGTGCCCGAAGCCAGGCACCGGGTGCGGACAGTCATGCGTGACTGGGGGGAGCCCGACGACCGCGTCGACACGGCTGCCCTGGTCGTGACCGAGCTGGTCACGAACGCGGTGCAGCACACGGCGGGCCGGAGGATCCGGTGTCGTGTCCTGCGTTCCCCGGGCAGGGTCCGCATCTGTGTGTGGAACCGCGGCAGGCGCCGCGTCCCCGCGCCGTCCCGCCCGATGGACCCCGGCTCGGCCCCCTACGCCCGGGCACCCCTGCCGCGCCGACCGGAGTCGGCGCACCTGGGGGAGGTGCCGCACGGCCCGCACCGCCCGGGTGGCACGGAGGGTCCTGGCCCGGTGGCGACGGACGACCTGGACGGCCTGGAGGGTTTCGATCTGGCCTCACTCGCCGAGGGCGGCCGGGGTCTGATGCTCGTGGACACGCTGGCGACGCGGTGGGGTACCCGCACCAGCCCGTCGGGCCGCCTGGTCTGGGCCGACATCTGACGGCTCCCCGTCCCCGGCCACTCCCCCGCCCCCAGGAACGGCCCCAACGCCTTCCCGGCGGCTCAGGCGGCCGCCGCCCGGCATTCCGGGTGGCCCCAGCCGTTCGGATTCTTCGCGATCATGTCCTTGGCCGCGTAGGGCTTGCCGCAGTGGCACCGGCCCGCGAACCTCGCGCGGATGGTCCCGCCGGGACGTGAGGTCCTGGCAGCGCCCGTGCCCGCGCCGCCACCCGCCGCGCCGCCCGCCCCGCTCTTCGTCGAGCGGGCGGGAGCAGGCACCGGCAGTGCGGTGGCACCGTGTGCCGTCCCCGCCGCCTCCTGCGAGACGGCGACCTCGCTCGCGGCCTGGTCGGCGAGCGCGTTCAGCGGATCGCCGTCCACCTGGTGCGCGGGTACGTGGCGGAAGCTGACGCTGCGGCCGCCCATCAGCTGGTCGATGCCGACCACCAGCTCCCGGTTGGCGACCGGCTTCCCCGCCGACGTCTTCCAGCCGTTGCGCTTCCAGCCCGGCAGCCACTTGGTCACCGCGTTCATCGCGTACTGCGAGTCCATGCGGACCTCGACGGGCACGGCCGGATCGGTGGACCTCAGCAGCTCCAGCAACGCGGTGAGCTCGGCGATGTTGTTGGTGGCGGTGCCCAGCGGGCCCGCCTCCCACCGCTGGGGCCGCCCCTGCGCGTCGGCGACGACCCAGGCCCAGGCCGCGGGCCCCGGATTTCCCTTCGATGCCCCGTCACACGCGGCGATGATGCGCTCGTCCATGCCCTTGATCATGCCAGCACCCAGGCCCTGGCCGGCACCGAGGCCCGGGGCGGCACGGGGCCTCGGTGCCCTCAGGCCTCGATGGTGCGCTCCCGGGACCCGGGACCGCCTTCCGGAGGCGCCCCGGCCGGTGTGCGGCTCACCCGGGCCGCTCCGCGAGCCGTCCGGGTCGCGGGCGCCGTCGGGTCCAGGCGAGCAGGACGACCGAACACACGGCCGCGGCGGCGCACCAGGTGGAGACGAACTCCGTGCTCCACAGCGCCGCACAGACCGCAGCCCCCACCGTGACCAGGACGCCCAGCAGCACGAGCACGCGGTCGCCCGCGAGCAGCAGGGATCCCACGACGGCGAGCAGATAACCGGCGACGAGCGGTTCCGGCCACGGGAGGCCGACGGCGTAGCCGACGGTGTGTCCGCGGATGTCGGCCGTGACGGGACGCGTGGCGAGGCTGTACGAAAGGGCCGCCGAGGTCGCGATGCCGGCCGCGACGGGCACCGCCAGGCGGCGGCGGGCGCCGGGCGGGGCCGCGCACAGCACGGCGAGCGGGATCCAGAGGGCCGGCAGAGGAAGGGCGATCACCGCCCAGGCGACGGTGGCGGGTCCGCCGCCGCCCCCGGAGCGCCAGATCACTGATTCGATGATCTGGTGCGCCCCGAGCAGCAGCGGCAGTACCGCGAGCGGCAGGTCACGGGCCCGGAGGGGGCGGGCGACACAGGCCACCCCGACCGCGGCGATACCCGTGCCCGCGACGAGATCGGCGGTCGCGCTCCAGCACATGGCGTCACGCTACGGTCCGAAGCGCTGCCGTACCGGCCGACACGGCGGCCGCGGTGGGCCCACGGACGGGTACGGGGCCCCGGCCCCGCCGTTACCGGCCGGCCGGGGCCCCGCGACGAGGTCGGCTCAGAGAACGCCGGACTCGGAGACGGCGATCTTGGCCTTGGTGGTGCCGGCCGAGGTGCCGTACGACTCGATCTTGCGGACGAGCTCCATGCTGGGCTCGTCGGCGACCTCACCGAACACCACGTGCTTGCCGTCCAGCCACGGGGTGAGGACGGTGGTGATGAAGAACTGCGAGCCGTTGGTGTTCGGGCCCGCGTTGGCCATCGACAGCAGGCCCGGCTTGGTGTGCTTCAGGGTGAAGTTCTCGTCGGCGAACTTCTCGCCGTAGATGCTCTTGCCGCCGGTGCCGTTGCCGCGGGTGAAGTCGCCACCCTGCAGCATGAAGTCCGGAATGACGCGGTGGAACGGCGAACCAGCGTAGCCGAAGCCCTTCTCGCCGGTGGCCAGCGCGCGGAAGTTCTCCACGGTCTTGGGTACTACGTCGTCAAAAAGGTTGAACACGATCCGCCCGGCGGGCTGGTCGTTGATGGTGATGTCGAAATACGCCTTGATGGTCATGGGACCATCCTGACATCACCGGCGGCCCGTCGTTGCACGGACCCCGTTCCACGCCGTCCGCCCGGACCGTTCCGGGCGGACGGCGGTACGGCGCACCACGGTGTGGGCCGTGGTGCGCCGCGTCGTCACGGAAGAACGCCGTCAGCCGCTAGCGGCGCGTCAGCGGTTGCCGCCGCGTTGCCCTCCGTCACGTCCGCCGTCACGGCCGTTGTCACGCCATCCGTCGCGCCCTCCGTCACGTCCGCCGTCACGCCATCCGTCACGTCCGCCGTCGCGGTGCCGGCCCCAGGACTCGGAGTCGACCTTGTACCCGCGGCTGTCGCGGAGCGTCGCGGTGTCCCTGCTGTCCCAGACGTAGTGGCGGCGGTCCTGGTAGACGTCGTGACGGGTGTCGCGGCCGACACCCGTGTGGACGCGGACGGAGGAACGGCCCGGCAGCCGGAGGTCGAACTCGTAGGTGCGGCGGCTCTCGTCGGTGAGCGTCCAGCCGCGCAGGTCGACGGCCCGGCGGCCGGTGTTGGTGACGGTCACCCATTCCGCGTTCAGGCTGCGGTTGGAGCCGTTGTCGCGGCCCGGGCTGTCGTACTGGATCTCGCCCAGGACGACCGCCGAGCGCTGGGCCGGCCGGTTCTGGCCGTGGTCCCGGCCATCGGCCGTGGCCGGGAGAGCCGCTGCGGCGAGCAGCGCTCCTGAGGCGAGAACGGTGGCGGTGATCCGTCGTGCGGAACGGGACATGGAAACCCCTCATCGTGCGGGGCCCGGAACGGAGGTTCCGGGCGTTGTCCGGCCCCGGCGTCCTGCCGGGAACGCAAACTTTGTCCCGCTTTAGGGGTGGCTGGAAAGGTGCCCTGGTTCACGTGACGGAATGCGGACATTCCTGTCACACACGACTGCAACCGGCACGGATCCGCGCGGTCGTAGACCTGTCAACCGTTGATCGCTGCACGGACCCGTTCCCGCTACCGCCGGCCAGGTCACCACGCTCCGTTCACGCCTCACCCCGCTACCCGCGCACCCCCTGCCGGACCGCTCGCATCCGCGTAACAAAAGCGACAGCGCTTTCCTGGACAGGCGTGCCATTACCCCGGGAAATCAGGCCGCGCGTTCGAGCTTGTAGTGCCCATCGAGCCGGGGCGAGGCGGGCGCGCTGCCCCCCGCTGGTGACCAGCGCGTTCACCGGGGTCAGCGGATCCAGCGCCATGGACCTCGCCAGCAGCACACCGACGGCCAGGGGGAGCAGGGTGACGGCCAGCGCCGTGCCGGCGGTGGTGAGGTTTCGGATGCGGGGGTGCCGCTGCGCGTCGGGGAGCATGGCTCCCATTCCACCGGCGGCGGCCCGCCCCGGGATCGGGTGACGTACTCAGTTCCGCCGTACCCCCGTACTCACCTGTCCGCCGCTCCCCTCACCCGGCTCCCGGGTCCGGGTCAGGCCTCCGACGTACCGGAAGGCCCCCAGTGGGAGAACCGGGGCAGCCACTTCACCCGGTAGTCGGGGTGTCCCGCGTGCTCGCCGGCCATCTGCCGGACGACGAATCCCAGCCCCACGGCACGCCCCGAGGCGAAGTCCTGTTCGGGCCGGTCCGTGTCGCGGGACGAGATCTCCTCGTACTCGTCCAGGAGGACCCTGTTGGTCTCGATGCGGCGCAGTGTGTGCGCCGGGTCCTGGCGGGCGATGTGCCTGTCGTAGCCGCGGGACCGTACGACGAAGGCGATGCCGCCCGTGCGGTCGTGCACTTCGCCGGGGGCCTCGGGCGGGCACCGCCAGCCGTCACCGCCCGCTCCCTGGGCGATCCGCTCCTCCTCGGCGAGGCGCGCCCGCACGAAGGCCAACAGGTCCGAGTTGTCTGCCATCTGGTTCCGAATCCTTCTCCGTCACAGGCCGGCAGCGGTCATGCGCCCACCGCCACGGGCCCGGTCTACCCGACCAGCGAAGAATGCCTCACCGATGGGCGCCCGGCGCAGTCCGCCCCCCGCGCGGTCCGCATGACGGACACCCCGTGGCCCCGTGGGGCGCCGGAATCGCCCGAGCCAAAGCCACATCTTCGCGTGTTCACCGTTTTGTGCGCATTCGCGCCACATTCCACCCGCACGAAGGACTCCCTCGGATCGCGGGAGCGGGTTGGCCATGCCTCTCGTCACTGTCGGCCAGGATCACACGGCGTCGATCGAGACCTCCTCCGAGGATCACGGGAGCGGCGCCGATGGGGCCGGGGTGCGGGGCCCGTCCCGGCGGGCGGCGAGCAGGAGCGCGATGTCGTCGGGACGGTCCTCGTCCTGGCCCGCCCGCCCGATGACGCGGTCCGCCGTCTCGGCGAGGGGTGCGTGACCGACCTCGGCGAGGGTGCTGCGCAGGCGCTCGATGCCCTCGTCGATGTCCGTTCCCGCCTTCTCCACCAGCCCGTCGGTGAACAGGGCCAGGACCGCGCCCGGTTCCAGCCGCAGGTCGGTGAGGGGGTACGAGGCCTGCGGGTCGACGCCCAGGACGACGCCGCCGGGCAGGTCGAGGACTTCGGTCCTGCCGTCGGGGTGCCGCAGGACCGGCTGCGGGTGGCCGGCCCGGACGGCCTGGGCGAACCCCGTCGCGGGGTCCAGCACCACGTAGCAGCAGCTGGCGAACTGGCCCGGATCGAGGTCGATGAGGAGCCGGTTGGTGGCGCTCATGATCTCCTGCGGGTCGTGTCCGCTCAGCCCGAAGGCGCGTACGGCGCTGCGGAGCTGGCCCATCGTCGCGGCCGCGGCGACGCCGTGGCCCTGGACGTCGCCGATGACGAGGGCCAGCCCGCTGCCGGTCTCGATGACGTCGTACCAGTCGCCGCCGACCTCCATGCCCTGGGTGCCCGAGAGGTAGCGCCCGATGGTCTCGACGTACTCGACGACGGGCAGCCGGTGCGGCAGCAGGGCGTCCTGCAGTCCGCGGGCCAGGGCGGCCTCGGTGTCGTAGCGCTGGGCCCGCTGGAGCGCCTGGGCGATGAGTCCGGCCAGGGCGGTGAGCACGGTGCGCTCCTCGGGGCTGAAGCCCCGGGGCTGGTCGAAGCCGAGGATGCACGAACCGACGGGACGCCCGGAGGCGATCAGCGGCAGGAAGGCACGCGCGCCGACATCGGTGTCCATGGGGATGCCGGGGTAGGCGTCGGCGAGCTTCTCCATGGATTCGAAGAACAGCGGTCTGCCGGTCGCGAGCGTCTCCACGCCGGGGATCCGGGCGTCGAGGCCGACGCCGTCGAACCGGTCCAGGAAGCCCTTGGGGAAGCCGGTCTCCCAGGACAGGTAGAGGTGCCGTTCGCTCTGCAGGTAGATGGCCAGCTGTCTGCCGCCGAACGCGGGCAGCAGTTCCTCGGTGACCACTGCCGACACCTGGCGGGCGGTGACGGCCTCGGTCAGTGCGATGGCGAGCGCGACCGGCCGGTACAGGACGGCCGCGCGGTCGGCCGGGGAGCCGAGACCGGCCCCCTGGGCGTCGACGGACTCCGGGGTGTAGTCGGGGCGCCCCGCGTCGCTGACCGTCATGGTGACCCCGTCGCGGGCGGGGAACATCGCCACGTTCAGCCACTCCGTGGCGGACCGTCTGGCCAGGAAGTACACGGGGTCGTCGGAGAACAGCGCGGCCCGGTGGTGGTCCTCGTAGGCGGGGTCGGCGAGCCAGGGCAGCGCCTCCCACAGGATCCGGCCGATCAGCTCGGCCCGGCTGCGGCCGAGTACCTCCTCGGCGAGGCCGTTGGCGTAGGTGATCCGTCCGAGCCGGTCGTGGGAGAGCACACCGCGCGGGATCCGGTCCGCGGCCTGGGCGACGATCGGCTCGGCGCCCGGGTCGAGCAGGACCCCGGTCAGGCGCCCGGGTCGTCCGGCGGGTCCGCGGGCCGAGAGCTCGACCAGGAGCGATCTGCCGTCGGGCCCGCGCAGCCGCATCCGGCGCAGCTGCGGCTCCGCGGAGCGTGCGGCCCCGTTGCCCAGGGTCCACAGCCCGTACACGTCCTCGGGGAGCAGTCGGGACGTCAGCGCCTCCATGGTGTCCGGCGGGGGGTCGGTGGGTTCGATGCCGAGGATCGCGCACGCGTCGTCGTCCGCGCCGAGGGTCCCCCCGACAGGGTCCCAGTCGAAGTGTCCGACCCGCATCGGCTGCGCGGTGTCCGCGGGCAGCCTGACGGGCATCGGCTCGCCCTCCCACGCGACGGGCGGCCCGTTCTCCTCCAGTACGGCGATGTCGGCGCCGAGCTGCCGCGCGACGTCCTCCACCCTGCGGCGGTCGGCCCCGCCGACGGGCTCCCCGCGGGTGGCGTAGCGCAGCACGACGAGTACGCCCACGGGGGTGCGCCCGCTCAGGACGGGAACGTAGAGCGAGCCGAAGGGGAACGGCAGTCCCGCCATGAGCTGCGGGAACCTGCGCATGGCCTCCTCGGCGTCGCCCAGGTAGACGGGGCTGCCCGAGCGGTGGGCCTCTGCCACCGGGAAGGGCCGGTTCACGTGCATGCGCCACCACGGGCGCATGAGCGGGGCGGGCAGCCCCGCGAGGACGGCCATCAGCAGGAGCCCGGGGGTGCGGGAGCGCAGGTAGACGCCGCCGGCGTATCCGCCGGCGGCGTCGATGGCGCTCACCACCGCCTGGGCGAGCACCAGGGACAGACCGTCCGGTGGTCGGCTGCCGTGCGGTCTCCAGGTCACACAGTCAGGATGCGCACCTCGGCGCCCGTACGCACCTCCGCACCGGTGCGCACGGATGCGGCCCGTGGGGTGGCCCCCGTCGACCGGGGGCGTCAGGTGCGGGCGGGGGCCGAGGGCTCGGTGCCGGCCCGGGAGCACACCGATGCGGCGACCTCGGAGGCGTGGGCCAGCACGTCGTGTGCCCCCTGGACGCCGGGCGTGCCGGTGAAGGAGCCGCCCGCGCCCAGCCGGTTCAGCAGTCCCGCGAGGAAGGCGTCGCCGGCTCCGATGGTGTTGACCACCTCGACCGGGGTGGCCGCCACCGACACCGGCGGTGCGGTGGAGGTGTACGCGGTGCTGCCCCGGGCGCCCCTGGTCATCACCACGAGCCGGCCGCCGGCCGCGAGGCCGGCGCAGGTCTCCTCCGGGTCCGCGCCCGGCCACAGGCGCGCCAGGTCCTCGTCGCTGGCCTTGACGACGTGGGCGAGGCGGCAGAGCTCGCGCAGCGCCGCCAGGCTCCGTTCCGGGTCGAGGGTGCGGTCCTCCCGGACGTTGGGGTCCACGACGAGCAGGGAGTGCTCGGCCGCCGCGTGGGCGGTCGCCCGTACGGCCTCGGCCCCGGGGTCCACGACCGCCGCGAGGCCGCCCACGTACACGGCGCCGAAGCGGCCGGCCTGCGCCGAGACGTCCGGCAGCCGGAAGGTGGCGGTGTCCTGGAGGTGGAAGTGGTAGCCGGTCCCCTCGGTTCCGGGGTCCGCTACGGCGAGGGCGGTCGGCAGGGCGGACCGGGCGCAGAGGCCGAGATCCACTCCCGCCGTCCGCAGGCGCTCCTCGATGGTGCGGGCGAAGCCGTCGCCGCCCAGGCCGCCGGCGAACGCGGTCGGTGTGCCGAGCCGGGCGAGCCCGACCGCGACGTTGGCGGGTGCTCCGCCGAACTGCGCGGCCCGGACGTTCCCGTCCCCCTCCACCGGTACGAGGTCGATGAGCGCCTCGCCGACGACGAGGACGTGGCCGGGCCCGCCCGTCACGGCTGCACCACGATCTTGCGGCCGATGCCGGCCTTGAAGCGGTCGATGGCCTGCGGGTACTGCTCCAGGGGCAGCCGGTCGCTGATGAAGACGGCGGGGTCGAGCACTCCGGTGGCGAAGAGCGCGGCGGCGCGTTCGTAGCTGTGCAGCACCGCCATCGAACCGGTGATGGTGATCTCCTGGTTGTAGATGCGGTAGGGCTCGATGACCGCCGTCGTCGCGTAGTCGGCCACGCCGAACTGGAGGAAGGTGCCGCCCTTGGCGACGCGCCCCAGTCCGTCCTGGATGGCCCCGGCGTTGCCGGTCGCGTCGATGACGACGTCCCAGCCGCCGGGCCGGTCCAGCTCGTCGGCCCCGGCGGCGGACCGGGAGCAGCCGAGGAGGCCCGCCGTGGCGAGGCGGTCGGGGTTGACGTCCAGGACGTCGACGGCCGCGGCGCCGGTGCGCTTGGCGAGTTCCAGCATCATCAGGCCCATGGTGCCGGAGCCGTAGATCAGCACCTCGGCGCCCAGGGTGCTGTTCAGGACGTCGTATCCGCGGACCGCGCAGGACAGCGGCTCGATGAGGGCCGCGTCCTTCACGTCGATGTGCTCGGGCAGCCTGACGCAGTTGGCGACGGGGGCCACCGCGTACTGAGCGGCCCCGCCGGGCTCGGTGACGCCGATGGCGGCCCACCGCTCGCAGAGGTTGCCGCGTCCGAGGCGGCAGTAGCGGCACTCGTGGCAGTGCAGCGAGGGGTCGACGGCGACCAGGTCGCCGACGGCGAGCTCCGTGACGTCGCGCCCGGTGCCGACGATCTCGCCGGCGAACTCGTGGCCCGGGACGATGGGCAGGGTGGGTGCGAACTCCCCTTGGAGGATGTGCAGATCGGTCCCGCACAGTCCGCAGGAGGCGACGGCCACGACGACGTCGCGGGGGCCCGGTGTGGGGTCGGGGACAGTGGTGACGGATACCTTGCCGGGGGCTTCGACGATCGCTGCCCGCATTATTTCACTGCTCCGAGGGAGAGGCCCTGGACGAGTTTGTCCTGGGCGGCGTAGCCGGCGGCGAGCACCGGCAGGGACACGACGACGGACGCGGCGCACAGCTGGGCCAGGAAGAGGCCCTGGCTGGTGACGAATCCGGTGAGGAAGACGGGTGCGGTCTGGGCGACGACGCCGGTGAGCACCCGCGCGAAGAGCAGTTCGTTCCAGCTGAAGATGAAGCAGATCAGCGCGGTGGCGGCGATTCCGGGGGCGGCCATCGGCGCGACCACGCGGACCAGGACGGTCGGCAGCCGGGCACCGTCGACCTGGGCGGCCTCGATGACCGAGACCGGCACGTCCGCGAGGAAGGACTGCATCATCCAGACGGCGATCGGCAGGTTCATCGAGGTGTAGAGCAGGACGAGGAGCCAGATGTTGTCGAGCATCCCGGTGTTCTTGGCGAACAGGTAGACGGGCAGGAGGCCGGCGACGACGGGCAGCATCTTGGTGGAGAGGAAGAAGAACATGACGTCGGTCCACTTGCGGACGCGGCGGATGGAGAGCGCGTAGGCCGCCGGGAGTGCCAGCAGGAGTACCAGGACGGTGGAGAAGAACGAGGCGCCCAGGGAGTTGAGCAGGGGCGGCCACGGGGTCACGCCGGTGTCGGCGCCGAAGAAGGCGCGGTAGCCGTCGAGGGTCAGCGGTGCGGTGAGGGAGGGCGGGTTGGTCGCGGCGTCCGACTCCGCGTGCAGGGAGGTCAGGAGCATCCAGAGCGCGGGCAGGCAGAAGGCGAGTCCTGCCGCCCAGGCCAGCAGGCCCAGTGCGGTGGAGCGGCGCTTGGCCCGCCGCAGGGCACGTGGGACGGACGTGGTGGCGGGAACGGTGGCAGCGGTCATGCGCGGTTCGCCTCCTCGCTGAAGAGGGACGAGACGGTCCGGAGCGCGAAGGTGGCGATGATGATCGTGCCGATCACGACGACGACTCCCGCGGCGGACGCCAGTCCGTATTCATGGGCTCGGTAGAAGGTCTGGTAGATCGTGTACGGGAGGTTGGCGGTGCCGAGGCCTCCGGCGGTGATGGTGAACACCGCGTCGAAGTTCTGCACGATGTGGACGGCGCCGAGCAGGACACCGAGTTCGAGGTATCTGCGCAGGTGCGGCAGGGTCAGGTAGCGGAAGGTCTGCCAGGCGCTCGCGCCGTCGAGCCGGGCGGCCTCCACGACCTCGGCGGGCCGGCTCTGCAGTCCCGCGAGCAGGATCAGCATCATGAACGGCGTCCACTGCCAGACCAGTGCGGCGACGACCGCGAGCAGCGGCATGTCCGCGATCCAGTCGGGCTGGCGCGGTGAGGTGTCGCCGAAGAGCTCACCCGCCCAGCTGAGCGCGCCGTTGAGGAGCCCGTACTCCGGGTTGTAGAGGGCGTGTTTCCACAGCAGCGCGGCGGAGACGGGGACGATCAGGAACGGGGTGATGAGCAGGGTGCGGACCAGGCCGCGGCCGAAGAACGTGCGGTCGAGCAGCAGGGCGAGCGCGAGTCCGACAACCACGGTGGTGATGACGACGCTCGCGGTGAGCAGGATCGTGGTGAGGACCGAGTCGCGCAGTGCCGCGTCGGTGAAGACGGAGGCGTAGTTCTCGAGGCCGTTGAAGCTGCGCTTGTCGGGGTTGAGGGAGTTCCAGTCGAAGAGGGAGATCACCAGGGTCGCCACGAAAGGCAGCTGGGTGACGACGATCAGGAAGACCAGTGCGGGCAGGAGCGGTGCCCGGGTGGCCCAGGCCCGTGGGCCCTTCCTGCGGGCCGCCGTGGCCGGTGGCTTCGGTGGGGTGACGGGTGAGGTGCTGACTGCTGTGGTCATCGGTACTCCTTGGCGACCTGCTCGGCCAGCTTCTGGGAGGCGGCCAGGGCCTGGTCCACGGACTGGCGGCCTGCGATGGCGGCGCTGATCTCCTGCGCGACCTTGGTGCCGAGATCGGTGAACTCGGGGATGCCGACGAACTGGATGCCGGCCGTGGGGCGCGGCTGGGTGCCCGGGTTCAGCGGGTCCGCGCCCGCGATGGCCTGCTCGGTGACGTCGGCGAACGCCCCGGCGGCCTCGAGGTAGGCGGGGTTGTCGTAGGTGGAGGCCCGTTTGCCGGCGGGCACGTCGGCCCAGCCGCTGGTCTCGCCGACGAGCGACTCGTACTCCTTGCCGGAGGCCCAGGAGATGAACTTCCACGCGTCGTCGGCCTTCTTGGAGGCCTTCTGGATGCCCCAGGCCCAGGTGTAGAGCCAGCCCGAGCTCTTGGTCCTCTCGACCGGTGCGGGCACGTATCCGATCTTCCCCTTCACCGGGGACTTCGCCGCCTCCAGCGATCCGGCGCCGGCCGTGGCGTCGTACCACATCGCGCTCTTGCCCTGCGTCATGTTGTTCAGGCACTCGGCGTACCCGGACTGGGAGGCGCCGCGCTCCCCGTGCTTCCGTACGAGGTCCACGTAGAAGCGGGTGGCTTCCTTGAATTCCGGGGAGGTGAGCCGCGGTTCCCAGTCCTCGGTGAACCAGGTGCCGCCCATGGTGTTGACGACCGTGGTGAGCGGTGCGATGACCTCGCCCCAACCGGGGAGTCCGCGCAGGCAGATGCCCTTCATACCGCGCTCGGCGCCGTCCGCCCGCGCCGCGAGTGCGGCCACCTGCTTCCAGGTGGGGCGCGCGGGCATCTCCAGCCCCTTCGCCTCGAAGACGTCCTTGCGGTACATGAGGAAGGAGGACTCGCCGTAGAAGGGTTCGGCGTAGAGCCTGCCGTCGGCGGTGAGCGAGTCCCGCAGGGGTTTGAGGATGTCGTCCTGGTCGAAGGCCGTGTCCTTCGCGGCGTACGTGTCGAGGGGGTGCAGCCAGTCGTTCTCCGCGAAGAACGGCACCTCGAAGTTGCTGATGGTGCCGACGTCGTACTGCCCGGCCTGGTTGGAGAAGTCCTGGCTGATCTTGTCGCGGACGTCGTTCTCCGGCAGCACGGTGAAGTTGACCTTGATGCCGGTCTCCTCGGTGAAGTGTTCCGCGGTCAGTTTCTGCAGCTCGACCATCTGCGGGTTGTTCACCATGAGTACGTTCAGTGCGTCACCTCCTCCGAAGGAGGTTCCGCCGGCTCCGGCGCATCCTGCGGTGAGGAGCGTCAGCGCCGCTGCGCCCGCGACCGCCCGCGCGCGGATCCCACAGCGTCGTTGCTGGTGGGGCATGTGTTCTCCTGATGGGTCGTAGCGGCTCGTGTGTCGCCGGCCGGGTGGCTCCGGTTCCGGGCATGGTGGTGCTGCCCCGCGGCCTCCTGGGAGGCAGGGTTCGGACCTTCGGGGCCGTCTCAGACGCGGATGACGTGCGGGCCGAGGAGGGAGTAGCGCTGGGCCTCCGCCGAGGGGAGCCCGGTGTCGGTGACGACGGCCTCGAAGTCGCCGACACCGGCGAAGCGGCAGAAGCTCACCGCCCCGAATTTCGTGTGTACGCCGGCGAAGACCCGGCGGCGGGAGCTGCGCATGGCCTGCGCCTTGACCTCGCCGACGGTCGGGTCCGGCGTGGTCAGTCCGTACTCACGGGAGATGCCGTTCGCGCCGACGTACGCCAGGTCGATGACGAAGTCGGCGAGCATGCGGGTGGCCCAGTGGTCGACCGTGGCCATGGTGCTGCTGCGAACGCGTCCCCCGAGCAGGAGCACGGTGGTCTTCTCGGCGTCCGCGAGGACCGTCGCGACGGCCAGGGAGGCCGTGACCACGGTCAGCGGACGGTCCCGGGGCAGGGCCTCGGCGATGAGCTGGGGGGTGAATCCCTCGTCGACGAAGACCGTTTCGGCGTCACCGAGCAGCTCGGCGGCGGCCGCCGCGATCCGTGACTTCTGCGGTACGTGGTGGGTGGTGCGCATCGCCAGGGTGGTCTCGAAGCCCGCGCTCTCCACCGGGTACGCGCCACCGTGCGTACGCCGGACCAGACCGTGTTCCTCAAGGGTGTGCAGATCGCGCCTGATCGTCTCCTTGGCCACCTGGAAACGTTCGGCCAGCCGGTTCACATCGACCGAACCGTCACGTCGGGCCGTTTCGAGAATTCCCCGTCGGCGTTCCTCGGTGCCCACGACACCATCCCTGTACTAGGTGCGAATCTGCCATGGCCCGGCGTCCGTTCGGGCCCTCGCATAGGTTGTACAAGCAGGGACACGTATCGGACCAGGCTGCCAGCGGCTCCTCCTGTGCCCGTTCGTGCCCGTTTCACCACCGCGTACGGCACTGGTGGTACGGCACCGCGTCGACCGCGGGGCAGGGGCTCCCTGCCCGCTTCGCTCGACGCCACGCCCGTATCGCGCCCGTTCGCGGTCACGGCGCACCGTCGGCAGGTGCCCCGGTTAGCACAGCCGCGCCCCATCCGGTGCCGAAACAACGCGACAACGTCTCATTCCGCACCACAAGACCTGTTTTCGGCCAACGATTCGTGACTCATGGGTCTGCGGACAACCACGGGGCCGTTCCTCGCCTCTCACGGACAAAGCTCCTCCGCCGCCCGACCGGGCATACGGAAATCGAGGAACGATG
The DNA here is from genome assembly GCF_042717325.1 of Streptomyces sp. NPDC058637. Taxonomy (NCBI): domain Bacteria; kingdom Bacillati; phylum Actinomycetota; class Actinomycetes; order Kitasatosporales; family Streptomycetaceae; genus Streptomyces; species Streptomyces sp. NPDC058637. The sequence goes on from NZ_JBHXRD010000003.1 coordinate 153,502, forward strand.
ACCACCACAACCCCCCGCAGCCGGCTGTGGCGTCCGGCGGTGGCCGCCGGTGCGGCGATCGCCGTGATCGCCGGAGTCGCCGCCGCCTCCCCCGAGGGCAAGAAGGCGGTGCCGCCGCCGCAGCTCGGCCTGATCGCAGCCTCGGGTTCGGTGACGCTCGACTCGTGGAAGGACGACCCCGGCGTCTACCTGGATCTGGGGACGTACCTCACCGCGGGCAACTCCCCGTTCGAACTGCGGGTGACCCGGAAGTCCTACAAGGACCCGGTCGTCGCCACCCAGGTGATCCGCCAGGGGAAGAAGACCGAGACCAGGAAGCTCCCCGCGGGCCTCGTCGAGGACTTCTCGGGCCTGCCCGGCTTCCTCCAGGTCACGGTGAAGGACGCGGCGGGCAGGACCGTGCTGAACCGCACGGAGTCCTTCTGCCCGAACAACGCGTCGGGCCGGATCCGCCCCGACGCGCCGTCCACCTCGAAGTACCCGGAGAGCTGCCCCGTGAACCCGTTCACGCTCGGCTCCGTATGGGGTGTCGAGAACGGCTGGGCGGCGAACACCTACGCGGGCTACTACTCCGAGCCGGTCGCCCTCGGCGTCGGCAAGTACACCGCCAAGGTGTCCGTGACCAAGCGCTACCGCGACCTGTTCAAGATCGCTGACAAGCCGCAGACGGTCAAGGTGACCGTGCGCGAGCGCGGGGACGAGGAGACGGGGGCGGGCGTCGCGTCCCGGTCGGCCGGAGCACACGGCTCCCACACGGCCGGACACGCGTCAGGACACGCGTCAGGACACGCGTCGGGTCACGCGGCCGGAAACGAGGCCGCGCAGGCGTCCGGACACGCCGGTCACATCGCACCGCGCTCCCCCGCCCCGGCCTCCGCGACCAACGGCGCGGGCCCCGCGTACAACGTGGGCCACGGCCCGCACGCACCCGCGCCGGCCGCCCTCCCCTGGGCGCTCAAGCGGCAGAGCCTCCGGGCCGCTCAGGCCGGGGACGGCCCGGGACGCACGGACGGGTCGCGGCAGGCCCCCGCGGCGCAGCCCCTGGCGAAGCGTCCGACCGGCAAGGCCAAGGTGCCGAACGTGCCCAAGCCGGACCTGCGTTCACTGCCCGCCTACGGCATCACCGTCAGCGAAGGCGACGGGAGCGCCCCGGACAGGGACTTCCTGGCCTTCAGCGCCAACGTGTGGAACGCCGGACCGGCGCAGCTGGTGGTGGACGGATTCCGCGCCCCCGGCAAGGAGTTGATGGACGCCTACCAGTACTTCTACGACGCCTCGGGCAAGCAGGTCGGCTACACCCCGACCGGCACCATGGAATGGGACCCCCGCCCGGGTCACGAGCACTGGCACTTCACCGACTTCGCGAGCTACCGGCTCCTGAAGGCCGACCGGAAGGAGACCGTGCGCAGTGGCAAGGAGGCCTTCTGCCTGGCCAACACCGACGCGGTCGACTACACGGTGAAGAACGCCAACTGGCACCCGTACAACACCGACCTGTCCACGGCGTGCGGTCAGGAGAACTCGATCTCGGTGCGCGAGGTCCTGGACGTCGGCTCCGGTGACACGTACACCCAGGACCTGCCCGGCCAGTCCTTCGACATCACCGGCCTGGCGAACGGCACCTACTACATCCAGGTGCTCGCCAATCCGGAGAAGCGCCTCAAGGAGACCGACCTCACCAACAACAGCGCGCTGCGCAAGGTCGTCCTGGGCGGCAAGCCAGGCGCGCGTACCGTGACCGTGCCCGCGCACGGCCTGGTCGACGCCAACTGACGACAGCCTCGGCCGCGGGTCCCGGGAGGCCTTCCCGGGCCCGCGGCCCATCACGTGGCTACCTCGACTCCCCGTACCGCGGCGGAGTCGCTGTGGCAGAATCCGCAGGCGGAGCGGTCCACCACATCAGCAACGGAGCTCGTGATGACGCCGGCGACACCTCGGCCCCCGATCGACACCAGCAGGCCCCACTCGGCGCGCGTCTACGACTCGCTCCTCGGCGGCAAGGACAACTACCCGGTGGACCAGGCGGTCGCGGAGCACCTGCCGGCGGAGGCGAAGACCGGGGCGCGCCAGAACCGCGCGTTCATGAACCGGGCGACGGCCTGGCTGGCCGGTGAGGGCGTCGACCAGTTCCTCGACATCGGTACGGGGATTCCCACCGCCCCGAATCTGCACCAGATCGCCCAGGAGATCGCTCCGGCGTCGCGGGTCGTCTACTGCGACAACGACCCGATCGTGCTCCGGCACGCGGAAGCCCTGCTGATCAGCCGCCCGGAAGGCGCGACGGACTACGTCCACGCCGATGTGCGCGAGCCCGGCACGATCGTGGAGGCCGCCCGCAAGGTCCTGGACTTCGACCGCCCCGTCGCGCTCTCGCTCCTGGGTCTCCTGCACTTCCTGCCCGACGACGAGGACCCGTACGGCATCGTGCGCACCCTGGTCGCGACGTTGCGTCCAGGGAGTTACGTGGTGCTGTCCCAGGGTGCGTCGGACGTCAATCCCGAGCGCGGCGAGGAGGGTGCGGCCGAGTACGGCAAGGGCGGCATCCGGCTCGCCCTGCGCACCCGGGCCGAGTTCGCCCGCTTCTTCGACGGCCTGGACATCGTCGAGCCGGGCCTGGTGACGGCCCCCGAGTGGTTCCACGGCTCCGACGTGCCCCGGCCGGAGGAGAGCGGCCTGTACGTCGCGGTCGCCCGCGTCCCGTGACCCCGGGGCCGACATCAACGGAAGGGACGTCTCCATGAGCGACGCCTCCACGAGCGAGGGACACCGGCACCCGGCGGCGAGGGCGTTCGACGCCATCGGTGCCGATTACGAGCGGGCCTTCGTGGCTTCGGCCGCCCATCACGCCTCCCTGGAGTGGCTGTTGGGTGAGCTCGCACCGCACAGCCGGATCCTGGACGTGGGCAGCGGGACGGGACGGCCCACGGCCCAGGTCCTGGCCGGAGCGGGGCACGAGGTGCTGGGGGTCGACGTCTCGCCCGTGATGGTGGACCTGGCGTCCCGTCAGGTTCCCGGGGCGTCCTTCCGCTGCGCCGATATCCGTGAACTCCCCCTGAGGGAGGCCGGTTTCGACGCGGTCTGCGTCTACTTCTCGCTCCTGCAGATGTCCCGTGACGGACAGGCAGCCCTCGTACGGAAGCTCGCGCGGGCCCTGAGGCCCGGTGGCCGGATGGTCCTGGCGACGGTGCCACTGGACGTGGAGGACGTGACCGCGGTCTTCATGGGCCAGGAGGTACGGGTGACCAGTTTCGCCCCGGAGGCCTTCGTGGCACTCGCGGCCGGCGCCGGGCTGACGGTCCTGCGGGAGGAGCATACGGTCTTCACCCCGTCGCACCCCGGGGCTGCGCCGGAGCCCCATGTGTTCCTGCACTGCCGGCGGGACCCGGAGCCGGCGGCATCCGGCTGACGAGCGGACCGGGGTGACGGCCCGTCGGCGCGGGAGACCGGCTTCGGCTGCGCCGCGGTGCGGGTCTGCCGCACGGCCGGACCCCCGCCCGCCGGTCCCGACGCGACGGCCGGGCGCCCGCCGGACCGGTGGCGGGACGGGTCCGGCCACGCGCCTGCGGGCCGTGGGGCGGCCTACGCCGCTTCCGCGGTCCGGGCTGGTTCGGCCCTCGTCGTCCTGGCGGCCGTCGGTGACTTGGCGGCCTTCGCCTCCTTCGACGGTTTCACCGACTTCGACGACTTCGAGGGTTTCGCCGACTTCGGCGGTTTGGCGGACTTCGACGGCTTCACGGGTGGTGACGGCTTCGCGGATTTCGACGGTTCCCCGGCGCCGCTCTCCTCCAGCACCCGGTCGCAGAACTCGTCCACGCCGTCCTCCCCTCCCGCCGCCTCCGCGAGGCGTCCGAACGCCTGGCCCGAGCCGGCGCCGCCCCCCGCACTCCGGGCACGGCAGAGCCCCACCAGGCCCGGATCGGCCGGGCCGTACGCCGAGGCGGACGGTGCCGCCGGCCGCGGGCGCCATTCCCGCGTCGTGCCGGGTACGGGTACGGCCGCCGGGGGTAGGGCCGGACCCCGGGAGGTGTCCACCGTCGGTGCGGGACCGGGATCGCGGTCGAACGGCACGGGGACCACGCCCACGGCCATCGCCACACCGCCGAGCGCCGCCGACGCGACGACCGCGCCGAGTGCCGCCTTCCATGACGTCCCGGCGCCCCGCCGCCCGGCGGCCGGGCGCCAGTCGTCCCGCCTGCGGCCGCGCCCGGCACGGGTGGGGCCCCCCGCGTCGCGCGCCCGGCGGAACGCCGCGAGGGCCTGGGCCTCCCGCGCCGCCGTGCCTCGGCCCCGTACGGCGTCGGCAAGCGCCTCGATGTCCGGGGTCACCGGGGCCTCCTCCGGCTCCCGCTCTTCGCGTCTCATGTCTTGTCCCCCAGCGTGCGCGGCACGGCGGGCGTCACCGCGTCCGCCCGGCCCTCCGAGGCCATCTGCTCGGCCAGTCTCCTCAGCCCCCGGTACGCGGCCGTCCGCACCGCGCCCGGCCGTTTGCCCAGCACCCGCGCCGCCGCGGGCCCGTCCAGCCCGACGACCACGCGCAGGAGGACCGCCTCGGCCTGGTCGGGCGGCAGCCGCGCGATGCGTTCGAGCGCCCGGCGGGTCCCCAGCGACTCCAGGACCGCTCCCGCGGTGTCCGTCTGTCCGGGCAGGTCCAGGACGTCGCGCTCGCTCAGTGATATCAGGGGCCGCCGCTTCTGCCTGCGCAGGTGGTCCAGCGCCCGGTGGCGGGCGATCGTCGCCGTCCAGCCGCGGAACCCGGCGCCGTCACCGCGGAACCGCCCGAGGTCACGGGCGATCTCCAGCCACGCCTCCGAGGCGACGTCCTCCGCGTCGTCCCCGACCAGCCCGCGTACGTACCCCAGCAGTCCGGGGTGCACGATCCGGTAGGCCGTACCGAAAGCCTCCTCGTCCCCCTGCTGGGCACGCTCGACGGCCTCGCCGAGCCGCACGTCGTGCACCTGCGTTCGACGATGCTCCCCGCCCCTGTGCACACGTTCCTCTTCGATCGCCCCGGCACCTCTTACCCTCTGCGTCAGGACTCACGGAAACGTCACAGCTGTCGCGGGTCGCCGGCCGTCGGGTCGTCCGGGGGTGTCGACCCCAGAAGCGGCTGCTCGGTCCAGATGACCTTGCCGCCGTCGTCGGTGTACCGGGTGCCCCAGCGTTCCGCCAGCTGGGCGACGAGGAAGAGCCCACGGCCTCCCTCGTCCGTGGTGGCCGCCTGCCGTAGGTGGGGCGAGGTGCTGCTGCGGTCGGACACCTCGCAGATCAGGGTGCGGTCGCGCACCAGCCGGACGCGGATCGGGCCGGTGGCGTAGCGGATGGAGTTCGTGACCAGTTCGCTGAGGATCAGCTCGGTCGTGAACGCCTCCTCGGTCAGATTCCACGCGGTCAGGGTGCGGGACACCTCGGCCCGTACGCCGGACACCGCGGCGGGGTCGGATTCGACCTCCCAGTCGGCCACGTTCCCGGCGGCGAGCCGGCGCGTGCGGCCCACCAGCAGCGCGATGTCGTCGCGTGCCCGCACCGGCACGAGGACCCGCAGGACCGTCTCGCAGATCTCCTCGGGGGTCCGGTCCGGATGTCCTTCGAGGGTGGAGCGCAGCAGCTCCAGGCCCTCGTCGATGTCCCGGTGCCGGTCCTCGACGAGCCCGTCCGTGTAGAGCACCAGCCGGCTGTCCTCGGGGAGCTGCACGTCCAGGGTCTCGAAGGGAAGGCCGCCCAGGCCCAGCGGCGGTCCGCCGGGGACGTCGGCGAACGCCGCGGTGCCGTCGGGGCTGATGACGACCGGCTGGAGGTGGCCGGCCCGTGCCATGGTGCAGCGGCCGGTCGCCGGGTCGTAGATGGCGTACAGGCAGGTGGCTCCGGTGACACCGCCCTCCCCGCCGTCGGCCGTCTCGTCCCGGTCGATGCGGGCGACCAGTTCGTCCAGGTGCCACAGGAGTTCGTCGGGGGGCAGGTCCAGGGTCGAGAAGTTGTGGACGGCCGTGCGCAGGCGCCCCATGGTGGCGGCGGCGTGGAGTCCGTGGCCCACCACGTCCCCGACCACGAGGGCGACCCTGGCGCCGGGCAGCGGGATGATGTCGAACCAGTCGCCGCCGACCCCTCCCAGCCCGCCCTGTCCGGCCTGCGCGGGCAGGTACCGGTAGGCGGCGTCGATGGCGTTCTGGTCGGGGAGGCCGCGCGGCAGCAGGCTGCGCTGCAGGGTGACGGCGACGGTGTGCTCGCGCGAGTAGCGGCGGGCGTTGTCGATGCTCACGGCGGCGCGGGCGACGAGCTCCTCGGCGACGGACAGGTCCTCCTCCTCGAAGGGTTCGGGCTTCCCCGCCCGCCAGAAGGTGGCCACGCCCAGGATGACGCCCCGGGCGCGCAGTGGTACGGCGATCATCGAGTGGAAGCCGCAGGCCACGATCTGTTCGGCCCGCGCCGGGTTCTGCTGCTGCCATCCGGACAGCCGGGGCAGATCGGTGTCCAGGACCGCTTCCCCCCTGGCCAGGCGGCTTCCGATGGCGGTGCCCGGCAGGAAGCGGATCACCGACCCCAGCGGGTAGAGCCCCGTGTCGTGGCGTACGCCGCTGAACGCCGTGCGCCGCATGTCGCTGACCGCGCGGGCGGCGGTCGGCTCCTCCCCGTGCAGCACGCTCTCGGCCACGTCCACGGTGGCGAAGTCGGCGAATCTGGCCGTGCCGAAGTCCGCCAGCTCCTCGCACGTCCGTACGACGTCGAGAGCTGTGCCGATCTCCGTGCCCGCGTCGTAGAGCAGCTTCAGCCGGCCGCGTGCCACGTCCGCCTTGCCGGTCAGTGCCTGCAGCTCCGTGGTGTCGCGCAGCGTCGTCACACTGCCGGGCGGCCCGCCGTCCTGGTCCGTGGCACGCTGGCTGACGGCCAGAACCCGGTGCCCCACGGAGAGGACCTCGTCGGTCGCCACGCGTCCCGAGGACAGCAGCTCGCTGGTGACGGGGTCGAGCCCCAGCTCGGTGACGGAGCGGCCCTCGACGTCCGCGGGGAGTCCGAGGAGCCTTCGTGCCTCGTCGTTGGCCAGCAGCAGCCGCCCGTCGCCGCCGATGATGAGCACGCCCTCGCGCACCGCGTGCAGGACGGCGTCGTGGTGCTCGTACATCCGGGTCATCTCGGTCGGGCCGAGGCCGTGGGTCTGGCGCCGCAGCCGTCTGCTGACGAGCGCCGTACCGCCCGCGGTGAGGATCAGGATTCCCGCGGCGGCGCCGAACAGGAGGGGGAACTGCTCCTCCGAGACGCCGCTCACCCGGGCGATGGTGATGCCGGCGGACACCATGCCGATGACCTTGCCGTCCGGGCCGAAGACCGGCACGACGGCCTGTACCAGGGGCCCGATGGTTCCGGTGATCTTCTCGGTGACGACCTGGCCCTTCAGCGCGGGCTCCACGTCGCCGACGAACTTCTTCCCGATCCGGTCGGGCAGCGGATGGGTGTAGCGGACGGAGTCCAGGTTCAGCACGACGATGAAGTCGACCTTGGAGGCCTTCCGGGCCGCCTCCGCCTTGGGCTGGAGCACGGCACTGGGGTCGGGGCTCGTCAGGGCCGCGTCCATGCCGGGGGAGTTCGCGAAGGTTTCGGCCACGGCGACCGAGCGATTGCGTGCTTCCCGTTCGCTGGCGGCCCTGGACTGCAGCAGGAGCGCTGCCACGGCAGCCGTGACGAGCAACACCACGATCGCCACCTGCAGGAGAAAGACCTGACCTGCGACGGTTCTCATCCGGAGAAACGAGCGCGGGCGGCCGTAGCGTCCGGCCATGCCCCCCTTTTTACACCCTTGCCCTACCCCGGGCGAGCGGTACGGGCGGCCCGGTCATCAGCCTCTTTCCGGCTTCTTCGCCGGGCCGCCGTCCTCGCGGGCGAGCCGGTGCGGCCGGCGGACGCGCGGGCCGATGTCCAGGACGAGGGAGGTGACCAGCACGGACCGGACGACGAAGGTGTCCGGGAGCAGGCCCGGGGCGACGGCGAAGCCGGTCTCCGCGAAGGCCACGACCGGCAGGGTGCTCAGCACGGCGAGGGCGCCCGCCGGGGCCGGGCCCCCGAGGTGATCACCTCGCGGTGGCGGCGAGCCCCGTCACCATGCCCGCACGGGTGCCGTGCGGGACCTCGGCTGTCAAGGCGTCGGGATGCCTCCGGGGCGGGCCGGGAGGCCGAACCGGACGGGGACGCCGGGCGAGTAGAGCACGCTCACCGGCTCGCCCTCCGGCGCGGCCAGGCCCGCCGCCGTCACCAGGTTCTCGTCGCATTCGAGGAGCCTGGCGCGGTACAGGGGCCAGCGGGGATGGGTGTTCGCGAGGTAGGTCCGGCGTCCGAAGAAGGTGTTGTGCATGCCCCAGCGCGCGGTCAGGAAGTGTTCGAGGGCGTCGGGGCTCTCGACACGGTCGCCTATGCGCAGCACTATCCGGCTGTGCGCGCCCCGTGGTCCGGGCCAGCGCCGCCTGCTGGTGTACGTCAGGGTGTCGGCGTCCCGCCCGACGTCCATCCGGGACCATACGTACGGCAGTCGGAACATGGTCCGCGCCATGACCACGGGGATCAGCCGGGAGGCGTCCAGCGAGCGGAAGACCACTCCGCGGCGTCCTTGGGAGTCCACCGAGTACAGCCGCACGTTCGTTTCCGGGAACGTGCCGAGGTAGGGGACGCCGGGCAGGCGGAACCAGCCGACCCGGTGCATCCGGAAGGCCACGAGCCCGACGTAGGTGACGCCGTTCAGCGTGTCGGGGACCGTTCCGGCGGGCAGCAGCGGTGCCACGTCCGCGGGGTCGGCCGCCCAGTGCAGGAAGGCCAGGTCCAGCCAGGACTGGGTCATCAGGGAGCTCAGCGCGGGGTGCGGCGAGTCGGGGGTGATGGCCTGCGGGGTCACGGGGAGGGGCGGCACCCTGCCAGGATCGCAGAGCGGCCCGGCCGACGGGCACGGGGGCCGGGTTCCGCTACTGCAGGGCGCGCACCGCGGCCGCGAACACCGTCGGCAGGCGGTGGGCGGCGGGGACGATCAGCCGGGCGGCCTGCGGGTGCCGGGCCGCGGCCAGCAGCCCCTGGGTGAGCAGCCGGTGGCGGCGGGTCAGCCGTGCCCAGCGTGCGGGATAGGCCTCGGGGCGGTCCGCGGTGAGGCAGTCGACCGCCGCCGCCGCGGTCGCCGCGGCCAGGGCGATGCCCTCCCCGGTGAGGGCGTCGACATAGCCGGCCGCGTCTCCGACCAGCAGGACCCGTCCGGCCCGTTGGCTGCGCGCGGACTGCCGCAGGGGCCCGGCGCCGCGTACGGGGCCCGCCTCCGTGTCGCGGAGGGCGTCGGCCAGGGCGGGGAACGCCGCCAGGTGGTCGGCGTGGGAGCGGCGGTCGCCGCTGAGTACGGCGACACCCACGAGCCGGTCGCCGACGGGTGTCACGTACGCCTCGCAGCGGCGTGACCAGTGCACCTCGACGAGATCGGTCCATGGGGCGACCCGGTAGTGCCGGCGTAGTCCGTAGCGGCGGGGGGCGGAGACGGGGCGGTCGAGGCCGAGGGTGCGGCGCAGTGGTGAGTGCAGGCCGTCGGCGGCGATCAGCCAGCGTGCCGTCAGCCCCGCCGCGCCGATGCTGTCGTGTCCCTGCCGCACCTCCCCCACCCGGCCCGCCACGATCCGTACGCCGAGGTCCAGGGCCCGCCGGTACAGGGCGTCGTGGAGTGCGGTGCGGCGGACGCCGAGGCCGGGCGGGCCGCGGAAGGACGCCTCCGCGCTGCGGGCGCCCTCGACGTAGCGGATGCCGCGCAGTTCGCTGCCGGGGACCGTGACGCCCAGCGCTCGCAGCGCGGCCACACCGCTGGGCATGATGCCCTCACCGCAGGCCTTGTCCACGGGAGCGGCGCGGGGTTCGACCACGACGACCTCGCGGCCGGCCGCGGCGGCGCGGATGGCCGCCGCGAGTCCGGCGGGCCCGCCGCCGGCCACCAGGATGTCGATCATGTGCGGGCTGCCGTTTCCACGAGGCGGGCCAGGGCGCCGTCCTCGCAGCGGATGCGTACCGCCATGAGCGCCGCGTTCAGCAGGGTGAAGACGACGGCGGTCGCCCACGCGCCGTGGACGAGGGGCAGGGCGAGACCTTCGGCGGCGACCGCGGCGTAGTTGGGGTGGCGCAGCCACCGGTAGGGCCCGTCGGTCACCGGGGGCAGCCCGGGGACGACGATGACCCGGGTGTTCCAGCGGTGCCCGAGGGTGCGTACGCACCACCAGCGCAGTCCCTGCGCGGCGGCCACCACCGCGACCATGGCCCAGCCGTACCAGGGTACGAACGGGCGTTGCGCCGACCAGGTCTCGGCGAGGCATCCGGCGAGCAGGCCGGTGTGCAGGGCCACCATCGCCGGATAGTGACCGCGCCCGGACTCGATGCCGCCGCGTTCCAGGCTCCAGCGGGTGTTGCGCAGAGCCACGGAGAGCTCGGCGAGGCGCTCGGCGGCGACGGCGAGCACCAGGGCGGTGTACCAGATCACGTGTTCCTCCGGACTACCAGCGCAGCAGCACCAGTTCGCAGCAGAAGCCGGGCCCCATGGCCATCAGCAGGCCGGGGGTTCCCGGCTCGGGCCGGCGCTGTTCCAGGGTGTCCCGCAGGACGTGCAGGACCGAGGACGACGACAGGTTGCCCACCTCGGCCAGTGACCGCCAGGTGAGGTCGAGCGCCCCCTCGGGCAGGGAGAGGACGTCGGTGACGGCCTCCAGGACCTTGGGGCCGCCGGGGTGGCACACCCAGTGGGCGATGTCCTTCGGTTTGAGCCCGTGCTCGTCCAGGAATCCGCGGACGTCGTCGGCGAGATAGCGGCGTACGACGTCGGGGACGGCCGGGTCGAGCACCACCTTGAAGCCGGAGCTCCGGATGTCCCAGCCCATGACGTGTCCGGTGTCCGGGTACAGCCGGCTGCGGGTGTCCACCACTTCGGGGCCGTCCCCCCGCGCGTGGCGGCCTCCGACGAGGACCACGGCAGCCGCGCCGTCGCCGAACAGGGCCGTGGCGACCATGTTGGCGGGGGTCGCGTCGTCGCGCTGGAAGGTCAGCGAGCAGAGCTCGACGGAGAGGAGTACGGCCACCTGTCCGGGCCGGCCGAGCAGGTAGTCGTGGAGCCGGGCCACTCCGGCGGCTCCGGCGACGCAGCCCAGGCCGAAGACGGGGAGCCGTTTCACGTCGGGGCGCAGGCCGAGGCGGCCGACGAGCCGGGCGTCGACGGAGGGGGCGGCCACGCCCGTGACGGAGGTGAACAGCAGCAGGTCGACGTCGGTGGGCCGAAGCCCGGCCTTCCGCAGCGCCTCGCGTACGGCCCGGGCGCCCAGGTCGACGGCCGCGTCGATGAACACGTCGTTGGCCGCCCCGAAACCGTCCAGTTCGCCGTAGCGTTCCAGCGGCAGCACCATGTGCCGGGTGCGGACCCGGGCGTTCCGGTGGATCCGGTCCAGCACGCGGCGGTCCGCCCCGGCGGGCAGGCAGGTGCGCGCCACCATGTCGGTGACCGCCTGCTGGGTGTGGCGGTGCGGCGGCAGGACCCCGTGCACGGCGGCGATCCGGGTCATCCGCGTTCCCGCTTCGGAGACGTCATGGCCCACATCCTGCCCATGACTCGCGACAAATCCCTGCAAATGAGACGTGCGCTGCCGTGTTGACGCGATCCGCGGTGTCTACGATCGCCCGGTGGACACCATGGAACGGCCGGTATCCGACGGGCCCGCTCGCCCCGTGGCGGGGCTGGCGCTGTCCTGTCATCCCGGGCCGGTGGCGGCGGTCACCGTCCTGGTCACCGTCCTGGCCGCCGGGTCCGGGGCGGGGCTCGCCCGGTGCGCGGTGATCGCCGCCGCCGTGCTGGCGGGCCAGCTCTCGGTGGGCTGGTGCAACGACGCCCTGGACGCCCGGCGCGACGCCGAGGCCGGGCGGACGGACAAGCCGGTGGCCCGGGGCCTGGTGGACCGGGGCACGGTCCGGTGCGCGGCGGTCGTGTCGCTGGCGCTGTGCGTGCCCCTGTCGCTCGCGTGCGGCCCCGCCGCAGGTGCGGCGCACCTGGCCGGGGTCCTGGCGGCCTGGCTCTACAACCTGGGGCTGAAGGCGACGGCGCTGTCCTGGCTCCCGTACGCGATCGGCTTCGCGAGCCTGCCCTGTCTGGTCGCCCTGAGCCTGCCCGGCCGCCCCTGGCCCGCGTGGTGGGCGGTGACGGCGGGGGCGCTGCTCGGTGTCGCGGCCCATCTGGCCGATGTGCTGCCGGACATCGACGCGGATCTGGCGGCCGGAATCCGGGGCCTGCCCCAGCGGTGGGGCGCCGCCCGCACCCGCCTCCTGCTGCCGGTCCCGCTGGTGGCGGCGTCGGCGGTGCTGGTCCTGGGGCCCTCGGGGCCGGCGGGCGGGTGGGGGGCGGTCGCCCTCGCCCTGGCGGTGTCCGTGGCCGCTGCCGGGCTCGCGCGGGGCGGGTTCAGGCGGAAGGCGGCGCTCGCGGGGACGGTGGCCGCGGCGGCGGTGGATGTGGCGTTGCTGCTGGCACGGGGCACGGCGGCCGGCTGAACCGGCCGGTGCGGCCCGTACGGTCACCGGGGCTTCCGTACGGGCGCGCCCGGGGGCCCTTACCGGCCGGCGAGACCGGTGTGGGCGATGCCGCGCACGATCTGCCGCTGGAACAGTGCGAAGACGACCAGGAGCGGCAGTCCGGCGATGACGAGCGACGCCATGATCTGCGCGTACCGCACACCGAAGGACGACTGGACGTTGACGAGTCCGACGGGCAGGGTCATGCCGCCCGGGTCGGTGGTCACCAGGAACGGCCACAGGAAGTTGTTCCAGGTGGAGATGAAGGTGAAGATCGCCACGGCGGCGAGCACGGGCCGGGACAGCGGGATCACGATCGTCCAGAACACCCGCCAGCGCCCTGCGCCGTCCACGAAGGCGGCCTCCTCCAGTTCCCTCGGCACGCCCTCGAAGAACTTCACCAGGATGAACACCATGGCGGGCACGGCGACCTGGGGCAGGATCACACCCCAGTAGGTGTCGACGAGTCCGAGCTGCACCATCTCGTGGAACAGCGGCGCGATGAGCACCTGCGGGGGCACCATGATGCCGGCGAGCACCAGCCCGTAGAGCAGCCGGCGGCCCCGGAAGTCGGTGCGGGTGAATCCGTACGCGGCCATCGCGCAGGTCACGACGGTCAGCAAGGTCGTCATGAGGGAGATGTACGCCGAGTTCATGAGCCAGCGCATCAGCTCGCCGGACTCCCAGACCTTGGCGTACGCGTCGAAGGTGACGCGTGAGCCGATCCACGCGAGCGGGGTCTTCGTCGTCTCGCCCTCCGGTTTCAGCGAGGTGGCGACAGCCCAGGCGAGCGGGACGAGCCAGGCCGTGGTGAGGACCAGGGCGACGACGAGCAGGACGATCCTGCCGGGGGTCCAGCGCGGGCGGCGGCCGCCGGTGGCGGACCGCGGTGTGCGGCGGGCGGTGACGGTGGCGGAACCGCTCACTTCGCGGCCTCCTCAGCTCGGCGCCGGGACAGCAGCGGCTGCACCAGGGAGACGGTCAGGATCAGGGCGAAGAAGATGTAGGAGACGGCGGACGCGTAGCCGATGCGGTAGCCCGTGAAGCCCTGCTGGTAGACGTACTGCAGGATGGGCCGGGTGGAGTCGTCCGGGCCGCCGCCGGTCATGATGTAGACCTGGTCGAAGATCTTCAGCGAGGCGAGGACCTGGAGCACCACGACGAGTCCGGTGGTGCGGCGGAGCATCGGCAGGGTGATGTGCCACAGCCTGTGCTCGGCCCCGGCTCCGTCGAGTTCGGCGGCCTCGTACAGGTGTGCGGGAATGGCCTGGAGTGCGGCGAGGTACAGCAGGAAGTTGAAGCCGACGGTCCACCAGACGGTGGTCGCGACGACGGAGAGCATGGCGTACCGCTCGTCGCTCAGCCAGCCGATGCCCGGTTCCAGGCCGACGGCGGCGAGCATCTGGTCGGCGAGGCCGAAGCCGGAGGGGAAGATCATCTGCGCGAAGAGCAGACAGACGACACCGGACGGCAGCAGGAACGGCGCGAACCAGCTGAGCCGCCACAGCCACTGCACGACGCTCAGCTGATGGGCCAGCAGTGCGAGCCCCAGCCCGACGAGGACGAGCGGGACGGTGGACAGGACGGTGAACCAGACGGTGTTCCACAGCGAGGACCACACCTCGGGGTCGCCCATCGCCTCGGCGTAGTTGTCGAGGCCGACGAACTCGCCGCCGGTGCCGGTGATGTTCTCACTGGTCAGGCTCATGCCAACGCCGGAGATCAGTGGCCAGATCAGGAACGCGGCGTACACCAGCAGGAAGGGGGCGATGAACACCAGGCCGTGTTCGGTCCAGCTCCTGCGCACGGAGCGGGCCTGGCGGGCGGACACGGCCCCGGCCTTCCGGGCGACGGGGGGCGGTGCCGCGGTGGTGGAGGTCATGACACGGCTCCGGGAAGGGGGTTGCGGGTGTCGAGGAGGGTACGGAGACGGGCCCTGGCCTCGGTGAGCGCACCGCGGGGTGTGCGCGATCCGGTGAGGACGCCGGAGAAGACGGCGCCGAGCTCGATCCACAGACGGGAGGCGGAGCCGGCGAACCACGCGGGCTCGTCCAGCGCCACGTCGTCGATCACGTCGCGGTACTCGGACTGCGGCTTCAGCCGGAGGTACGCCGGATCCTCGAGCACCGGGAGGTAGGCGGGGACATGGCCGCCCTCGGCCCAGGCCACGGAGTTGCGGAGCATCCAGGCGACGAGGGTGTGCGCGGCCTCGTTCGGCGCGCCGCCGCGGTCGGCCTGGTGCGGCAGGACGAAGGTGTGGCAGTCGGCCTGTGTGGCGGCGCTGCCGAAGAGCGCGGGCACGCGGGTCATGGAGAACGGGAGCCCGGCGGTCCGGAAGGTGGTGATCTCCCATTCGCCGTTGAGGTGGAAGGCGGTCTGCCCGCCGTTGAAGATGCCCACGGAGGCGCCGTAGTCGGCACGGCGCACCATCAGGCCCTCCTCGGCGAGGGTGGCCAGGTACTCCAGGACGCGCAGGGCCTTGACGTCGTCGAGCGCGAGGCGCTTGCCGTCGGCGGACAGGACCGTGCCGCCGGTCTGGGCGTAGAAGGTGGAGAAGAGCCGCCAGGGTGTGATGCAGTCGGGGCCGAGCGTCTCGGTCACCAGTCCCGGCCGGCCGGTCACCTTCTTCGCGGCGCGCAGGGCGTCGGCGAACTCCTCAGGGCTCTTGATCGGCTTGAGTTTTCCGCCCTCCGTCAGCCCGGCCTTCTCGCACACCTCGCTCTGGTAGTAGAGGACGAAGGGGTGGGTGTCGAGCGGGACGGCGTACTGCTTGCCACCCACCCGGCCGCGGCGCCAGATCTCCGGCGGGAAGTCCTGCTCCCGCACGCCGTGTTCGGCCAGCAGGTCCAGGTCGAACGGGTCGATGAGCCTGCCGGGGGCGAATCCGGCGAGCCGGGCGAGGTGCAGGACGGCGAGCTCGGGCGCCCTGCCGCCGGCTCCGGCCATGCCGAGCTTGGTGTAGTACGGGGCTCCCCACTGCAGCGTCGCGGCCTCCAGCGCGATCTCCGGGTGGCCGGCCCGGAAGTCGTCCAGCATCGCCTGCATGTTGACGCCGTCGCCGCCGCCGAAGAGGTGCCAGTAGCGCAGGCGGGTCCGGCCGGGCCCGACGGCCGTGGCGGGCGCGGCGCAGCCGGACAGGGCTCCGGCCGCGGCCAGGGCGCCGGCGCCTGCCGTGAGGGCACGGCGCCGGCTGAGGTGGGGTGGATGCATGGCTGCTCCGGCTCCTTCGTCCTGTGGACAGCGGGAAGGAGGGCAGGAACCCCTGCCGTACGTTCGATATTTCGACGCCTGCCCGTCACTTCGGACGGGACCGTAGGCGCGGCACATCGCGGCGTCAATGACTCGCGCTGAAATTGCGAACGATGTTCGGGATGACGAACATCCGGTGCCTGAGCCCGGTGTTCGCAGGCGTCCACGTCCATGCCGAGGGTGTTCCGGAAGGCGGCGATCGTCCGGCCGATCGCGCCACGAGGCAGGTCCGCGTCCGCTCCATGCGCTCCACCACCTGGACCCGGTGCCGCTCCAGGAGGTCCAGCCGCTTCGCGCCGGCCGGCTCATTCCTGGCGGGCGCGATGTACTCACGGATGGCCGCGATCGGCAGCCCGGTCAAGCCGAGGTGCATGACCGCATCCGCCCGGTTACGCGAGATCACGCGCATCGCGGCGGCGCCGGACGCGGGGGCGGGGCGCCGGACGCGGGGGCGGGGCGCCGGACGCGGGGTGAGCCCTTCGCGCCCGTAGGGGCGCAGCGCGCCGACGCCCATGCCGCGGGCCGCCGCCTCGCCGATGAGCAGCCCTTCGGGCGGCACCTCGACCGTTACTCCGGCCGGGAGGGAATCGGATCGCCCAACCCTCCATCCCGCGACCTGGAACCCGCTCCGGGTCGAGCCCCGCCCGCCGTCCGGCCCGGAGCGCGCACGGGATACCGCGGGAAAGGAGGAGATGTCGCGGAGGAACACGCGCACTTCTTACTCGGGGGTAGGCTCACGCCGCATCCTTGTTATACCTTGCGTCTAACAAGGATGCGGCGGGCGACCGGCCCTCGTGTTCCACCGGAGGTGTCGGCCGTGGTGGCCGCACGGACGCGGGCCCCGTACGCCATCACCCACGACTCCGCGCCCGCCCACGCCACCCCCGCCGGGCAGGCACCGCACAGACTCCCCACGGCCGCCGTCACGGCAGGCCGTACCAACGGGAGGTGACAGCCCGTCACCTCAGCCGCATCTGTCACGCGCGAACCGAGGAGCCGCACCATGGCAAGCAGCACCGTTCGACCCGAGGCACAGGAACCGCACGAGCACGAGGTCGCCCGTCGACTGCTCGATTCGGCGGCGAAGCTGGCGTACGACCCGGCTACGGAAGTCGACTGGGAGACTCCACTCGACAAGGACTTCCACGGCGCGAGCCCGGAGTGGTGCACGCTGTACGGCACGGCGTACTGGGCCGAGCTCACCGACGCCCAGCGCAAGGAACTGACCCGGCAGGAAGCCGCGTCGGTGGCCAGCACGGGCATCTGGTTCGAGATGATCCTGCAGCAGATGGTGCTGCGTGACATCTACGCGAAGGACCCGACCGGCGCGGACGTCCAGTGGGCGCTGACCGAGATAGCCGAGGAGTGCCGGCACTCGATCATGTTCGCCCGCGGTGCCCAGAAGCTGGGCGCCCCCGCCTACCGGCCGCGCCGGCTCGCCGTGGAGCTGGGCCGGGCCTTCAAGACCGTGGCCTTCGGCGAGGCGGCGTACGCGGCGATCCTGGTCGCGGAGGAAGTCCTGGACGTCATGCAGCGCGACTGGATGCGGGACGAGCGGGTCGTGCCCTTCGTCCGCACCATCAACAACATCCATGTCGTCGAGGAGTCCCGGCACATGAAGTTCGCCCGCGCCGAGACGCGCAGGCACCTCGCGGGCGCCGGGCGGATCCGCCGCCAGATCCACGCGTTCGCCATCGCGGTCGCGTCCTACGTCATCGTCACCAGCATGGTCAACAAGGACGTCTACGCCAACGCGGGACTCGACAGGGAGCGCGCCATCGGCGAGGCGAAGGCCAACGAGCACCACAAGTCGATGATGCGTTCCAGTTGTTCGGGCCTGATGGAGTTCCTGGCCTCCGCGCGTCTGCTCACCAGGCCGGCTCTGGTGTTCTACAAGCGTGCCCACCTGATCTGAGCGGCGGACGACATGACCTACGCCATCACCCAGACGTGCTGCGGTGACGCCACCTGCATCGCCGCGTGCCCCGTCAACTGCATCCATCCGACGCCGGAGGAGGAGGACTTCGGCCGTACGGAGATGCTGTACATCGACCCGAAGGCATGCATCGACTGCGGTGCCTGCGCGGATGCCTGCCCGGTGGACGCGATCTTCCCGGTGGAGAGCCTGACCGGCGCGCAGCGGGAGTACGGCGCGGTCAACGCGGCGTACTTCGAGGACCGGGAGTCCGAACCCGCGGTCACGGGGCCGAACTTCCACGCGTGGAGCGCGCCCGCCTTCGAGCGCAGCCTCCCGTCCGACTTCGCCCCACTGCGGGTCGCGGTGGTGGGCACGGGCCCGGCAGGCATGTACGCGGCCGAGGACCTGCTGCTGCACACGGATGCCGAGGTGACACTCGTCGACCGGCTGCCCGTCGCGGGCGGCCTCATTCGCTACGGGGTGGCACCGGACCACCCGTCGACCAAGAGGGCCGGCGACGCCTTCGCCCGCTTCCACACGCATCCACGGGTCCGCATGCTCCTCGGTCTCGACGTGGGCAGGGACATCACGCGGGAGGAGCTCGCCGCGCACCACGACGCGGTGGTCTACGCGGTCGGTGCCGGCGCCGACCGCCGGCTCGGGATCCCGGGCGAGGAACTGCCCGGCAGCATCTCGGCGACGACGTTCGTCTCCTGGTACAACGCCCACCCGGAGGTCGCGGCGGACGCCGTCGGCCTGTCGACGCGACGGGTCGTCGTGGTCGGCAACGGCAATGTCGCCGTCGACGCCGCCCGGATCCTCGTGTCGGACCCGGACACGCTGGCGGGCAGCGACATCGCCGGTCACGCCCTCGACGCCCTGCGCTCCGGCGGGGTGCGCGAGGTGGTGCTGCTCGGACGGCGGGGCCCCGGGGAGGCGGCGTACACCCGGCCCGAGCTCCTCGCCCTCAAGCACCTGCCCGGCGTGGAGCTGGTCGTCGACGACCACGACCCGCGGACCGGCGCGGCGATCGACGCCGCCGGACCACGCGACAAGGCCGCGGTCCTGCGAGGCGTCGCCCGCGAGCGGATCGACTGGGCAGCCGCGCCCACGGCGGGCCGGCGCATCGTGCTCCGCTTCCACTCCGCGCCCGTGGAGGCGCTCGGCGACGGCGCGGTCCGTGCCGTTCGCGTCACGGGCGGGGCCGATGGCACCGAGATCCCGGCCGGAACGCTGCTGCGGGCGGTCGGCTACCGCGGTGTGCCGGTGGCCGGACTGCCGTTCGACGAGGCGAGCGGCACCGTTCCGCACGAGGGCGGACGTGTGCCGGGCCTGCCGGGTACGTATGTCGTGGGATGGATCAAGCGGGGCCCCTCGGGCGGTATCGGCGCCAACCGGACCTGCGCCGCCGAGACGGTCGGGACCCTGCTGGCGGACGCCGTCGCCGGGACGCTGCCCACGCCGGAACACGGACCGAAGGAGTTCCGCCGACTGGTGCGGCGCCGCAACCGCCGGATCGTCGACGCCCGCGGTCTGGCGGAGATCGAGCGTACCGAACTGGCCCTCGGCGCCCGGGAGGGCCGGGCCCGCGTCAAGCTCTCGACGGTCCCGGAGCTGGTGGCGGCGGCACGGGGTGGCCGCTGGAAGCCCTCACGCTGAGGCGCCGTGCCTGTGCGGCCGCGGGGCGGGACCGGACGGGCCCGCCCCGCGCGCGACCGTGCCACGCCGGGTGTTTCCGCGCGGGGCTTCAGGCCACCCGCCCCTTCGCTGCGCGGGGCTGTACGCCGCCCAGCCCGTCGCCGCGCAGGGCTTCACACCGCACTCGCCTGTTCGCGCGGGACTTCACGCCGCCCAGCCCGTGTCCGTCGTACTCACGCCGGTTCCTTCGCCGTCTCCCTGCCGTCGACGAAGGTCGTGACCACCTCGATGTCGCCGATGCGTGAGGGGGCGACGCGCCGCGGGTCGTCGCCCAGCACGACGAGGTCGGCGCGCTTGCCGGGTGCGAGGCTTCCCGCGGTGTCGTCCCAGTGGCAGGCGAAGGCTCCGCCGACGGTGTAGGCGCGCAGCGCCTCGTCGACCGTGATGCCCTCGTCGGGGCCGATCCGCAGACCTGACTCGGAGGACCGCTCGACCATGAACTGGACGGCCCGCAGCGGCGATCCGTCCGTGACGGGCCGGTCGGAGCTGCCCACCAGGGTGACGCCGTGGTCGAGGAAACCCCTGCCCCGGTACAGCCACGGCGCCCGGTCCGGTCCCATGATGCGGGCGTAGTCGTCCCCGAAGAAGCGCAGGAAGTTCGGCTGGATCACGGCGATCGCGCCCAGGCGCGCGAGGCGCGGCAGCTGGTCGGGCCGGATCAGCCCGGCGTGTTCGACTCGGTGCCTGGCGTCCGGGCGCGGCCGTAGGCGCTGGGCCCGTTCCAGGGCGTCCAGCGCGAGGTCGGCGGCGCGGTCCCCGATGGCGTGGACGGCGAGCTGCCAGCCGGCCAGATGGCCGTCCACGATGGTGTCCATGAGGGCCTGCGGGTCACCCTGCAACTCCCCGGCGTGGTCCAGGCCCTCGTACGGGGTGCTCAGCGCGGCCGTCCGGGCCATCATGCCGCCGTCGGTCCAGATCTTGAGCGCGCCGACCGAGAGCCGGTCGTCACCGAAGCCGGTGCGCAGGCCCAGGTCCAGGCCCCGGGGTATCCCGTCGTCGGCGTGTCCGGCGACCGGACGCAGGGTGTCGGCGGAGACCATGAGCTGCACCCGCAGGGGCAGTCGCCCCTGCTCGCGGGTGAGCTGATACGCCGCCAGCTCAAGCGGGCTGTGGCCGAACATGGTGCCGCCGATGCCCGCTTCGGCGCAGGCCGTCACCCCTTCCGCCAGGCAGGTCCGGGCGGCGGCCGCCACGGCGTCCGCGAGCTCGGCCTGGGAGTAGGGCAGCCGGAGCTTGCGGGCGGCGCCCATGGCGCCCTCCGCGAGGTAGCCCTCGGTGTGCGGGACGTCGGCGGGCAGCAGGTCCAGCACGGCGCTGTTGACCACGCAGGCGTGTCCCGAGTCGTGCGTCATGAACACCTTGCGGCCGTCGCTGACCCGGTCCAGTTCGGCGGCGGTCAGATGGCGCCCCAGCCCTCGCTGGTCGTATCCGCAGACGGACACCCAGGAGCCGGGCGGCTGCCGGGCGGCGGCCTCGGCCACGACGGCGAGCACGTCGTCGACGCGCTCGCACGGGGCCACGCTCGGGGTCCTGGCACGCAACCCGGTCCAGGCCAGGTGCACATGGCTGTCGATGAAGCCCGGCAGCACCGTCGCACCCTGGAGGTCGATCACCTCACGGGCCGGGAGCGAGGTCACCGCCGCGTCCAGGCCCACGATCCGGCCGCGCCAGACGCCCAGGTCGTGGGCGACGGGGTGGTCGGGGTGCATGGTGATGAAGTGGCCGTTCGTCAGCCTCGTACAGAGCATGGGGAGTTCCGTTTCCCTAGGGGGTCGTCGAAACGGTGCGGTCCTCCGGCGGGGTCGGAGCCCGTTGCCGGCAGGGCATGCCTGCCGATCGACGCCCGGTGGAACTCAGGGAACGCTAACTTCGTCTCGCAGGCCTGTCGACCTGGCAAAACGGACAAGGGGGAGTCCGCGGCCATGAACACCACGCACATCAGCGGGCGTTGCATACTTAGGTAAGGCTTGCTTTACTTACTACTGTTCATCATCGTTTCGAGGAGTAACCCGAACCCGAATCCTCACCGCCACCGTCTCCGAAGCCCGCTACGGCGGCACCCCCGGCCGCATCTTCTACCGCGAGAACAACGGCATCGTCATCGGACACGACGCCCGCACCGGCAACAACCACGGCCTCGCCCTCACACGAGTCCGCACCCACACCGGCCAATAACTCCCCGCCACCGAATACTTCACCACCATGGGCGGACACCTCACCCCACAGCCCTGACTTGTCCGAACCCGTCGTACGTCTCCGGCCATCGCCACCGTTAGGAAGAACCATGGAACCGCCGGCCTCCCCGGGGGCGACCGACTGGCCGCGGATATTCCGGGCACTCGCCGACGGCGGTCCGGACGTCGAGATGTCAGCGAGGGGGCTCCGCCCCGCCGTGCCGAGCGCGGAGGTCGCCGGCCCGCCGCCCACGGGCACGACACCCCCGGGCGTGCTGAACCTCAACGCGTACCTCATGTACACGACGGGGAGGGCCGCGCGCCGAGGACTCACCGAGGCGCTGGCGCCCCACGGGCTGCGCCTGTGGCACCTGACCGTGCTGACCATGCTGGCCGATATCGGCCCCCGGTCCAAGGGGGATCTGGCGTTCCGGCTGGACATGAACCCGAGCGACCTGGCGAGGACGGTCCGGGACCTGGACGAGGCCGGCCATGTGGCGTGCACCCGTGACCCCGCGGACCGTCGCCGCATCGAGGTCGCGCTGACACCGGCGGGCAGTTCCGTCCTGTCGCGCCTCAACGATGAAGTCGCCTCGATCGACGAAGACCTTCTGGCTCCCCTGGACGAGGCGGAACGCGCACAGTTCGCCGCCTTGCTGCGGCGCGTCCACGGGCGCCTCGGCCCGGCCGGGGACGGCACCCCCGGCCGCTGACCGGACTCCGACGAGAAGCGGTGGGCGGTGGGCCTCGCCGGGAGTGAAGCCCCGTCCTTCCGAGGCCGGACGCCACGGGCGCTCCGCGCCGCGTACTGGGCGGGTGACATTCGCCGTCTTCGTGCCCCTGCCCGGGCTGGTCCTCCTGCTGACCGCGCCGGCCTTCGTCGATCAGCTGCGGTTGAGTGGCGGACGGGCGGGCGTCCTCCCGTGGCGCAACGCCGCCCGCCAGGGCCGGATTTCGGCCACGGGGTTCGAGCAGTTGCACGCGAGCTTCTCCCCGGGAAGCAGAACGAGCTCAAGGAACGGCAGTCGGCCCCGCTGATGCGGGACGACGAGGAGGACGGGCGCCGCCGAACCGGACCACCGTGGACCTCGACGGCGGCACCACGGTCGTCCGGATCACGCGGCGCTGAACACCCCGCCGCTCCCGGGCGGGCTGCCCCCGGTACGTGCTCAGCCGCGGGGGATTATGCGGGTCTCCGCGGCCGGCATCCCCTTGTCCCACCAGTGGTCGTAGCGGCCGTAGACGCCCGGGTCGCGGGGTGCGAGGAACGTCACGAGGGCTCGCGCCTCCGCCGCCAGCCCTTCCCAGACATGATCCGGGAGAGGGTGGAAGGCCGTGGCCTCGATTCCGCCGTCGCGGGGGCGCCAGACGCCGGCGACGTAGCCGTCGACCAGCAGGGTGGGCAGGACGTCGCCGTTGACGCGGATCACGAGCTTGCGGTAGGCGGGCGGGATGACGCGGCCGCGGTCGGAGTAGGCCAGCAGGACGCTGTCCCACATCGCCATCAGCCGGGGCGGTGCGGGAGTGTCCCCGGCAGGGCGGGGAGCGCCGGGGATGTCGTACAGCGCGGTGCCGTCGGGGCCTTCCAGCTGGTCGAGTTCACCGGCGAGCGCGCGCACCGCCGCGCGTATCCGGGGTCGCTGGACCAGGGCGAACTGGGCCATGTCCGCCACCGACGCCGGACCGAATCCCTCCAGATAGCGGCGGACCAGTGTGCGCAGTCCCTCGGCGGCGACCTCCGGATCCGCCGGCCTCGGCCGTAGGCCCGCAGCGATGTACGACGGCCGGTTGCCGTACGACCACGGCCCGCCCGTGCCGGCGTGCCACAGCGGCACGTACTGGCGCAGCATCCGCTGCGCCCCGGAGTCCATCGGGGCGCCCAGCCGCTCCTCGATCCGGGCGCCGAACTCGGCTGCGGTGCGCGGGCGGTCGGCGTACGCGAGCAGGTCCTCGACCAGCGCCCCGGTGTCGTCCGGGGTCGTCCCGGACGACCTGTACCGCGCGTCGCCGAGCCTGGAGCCGCGCAGCACCGGTTCCATCGCCTCGCGGAAGCGGGGGTAGTCCTCGGCGTGGACCGCGTGCAGGGTGAGCCGCATGAGCGTCGCCTTGACCGTGCGGTGCCCGGCCACCGCCGCGTCGAGGCGGGCCGGGTCGAAACCGCGCAGTCTGTTCCACAGGGCGATGTAGGGCGAGGCGGGCTGCTGTGCCTGCAGGGCGACCACGCGTCGTACCGCGTCCTCGACGTCGAGTTCCTCGCGGTGGAGCAGCAACTGCCGGGCGAGCGTGGCGCGGTTGAGCGCCTGTGCGGTGATGTCCATCCGCGCATTCTTCCCTGTCGGAGCAGCCTCGTGGCGGGCGTCACGGCCCGTCACCGAAACGCCCGGTGTGACGCCCGCCCTGTTTGTGAGCACCGCGTTTCGGTCACGACGGAGACGAACTGCCGCGCCGGCGAGCCGGCCTCGACCTCCGTGCCGTGGGCGAAGGTGGCGGGGAGAGCGGAACCGAACGCGTCCGGCAGCCCGTCCCCCGACGACTTCACCGCGGACGGCCCCTCCGGCGGGCACTTCGGTGTCGCGCACCTCGACGGTGTGCACCCGAGCCTGGTCACCAGGGTCGGCGCCGAGCGCGGTTGCCGTCCGGAGGCCTCCACCAGCGGCCACTTCGCGTTCCGCACCGTCACCAGTCACTTCCGGATCAGTGACTTCTCGGTCTGGCGCCCGCCGGGCCGCGGCTGACGGCGGTCGGCGGGCGGCCGCGCCCCGGCGCCGCCGCCCGCCGCTGTCACATGTTCCGGTGGAGCAGGTGGTCGAGCAGTCCCTCGATCTCCCGCACCGTGTGCGGGGCGAGCGCGACGCCGGTCAGGCAGGCGTGGGCGGCGTCGAGGTGGCGGTGGGCCTCGGCGAGGGTGGCCGCCCGGCCGCCGGCCGCTTCGGCGAGCGTGGCGGCACGGAGTGCCGCGGACTCGTCGAGCGGGAGCGGGGAGGCGAGCAGCGCCGCCAGTTCGCGGGCGGGCCGCCCCTCCGAGGCGAGGGCGGCGATGACGGGGTAGGTCTTCCTCCGCTGCCGCAGGTCTGCGTGGACGGGCTTCCCTGTCCGTGCGGGGTCGCCCCAGATGCCGAGCAGGTCGTCGACGGCCTGGAAGGCGACGCCGAGGTGACGGCCCGCCCGGTCCAGTGCGGTGACCGTGTCCGCCGACGCCCCGCCGAGCAGGGCTCCGAGTCCGACGGCACAGCCGAGGAGCGCGCCCGTCTTGTCCTCGGCCATGGCCCGGTAGGCGTCGGGCCGGACCGCGCCGGGTCCCGTCCAGGGCCGGTCCGCGAAGAGCAGGTCCTCGGCCTGGCCCCGGACCAGCCGGGTCAGCGTCGCGGACAGCTGCCGTACGGCGGCTCCGCCGAGTGCCCCGGGCGTCTCGGAGAGGGTCTGCAGGGAGATCGCGAGCAGCGCGTCGCCGGCGAGGACGGCGGGCCCGGTGCCGTACGCCTTCCACACCGTCTCCCGGTGCCTCCGTGTCTCGTCGCCGTCCATGATGTCGTCGTGCAGGAGCGAGAAGACGTGGACGAGTTCGACGGCGACCGCCGCGGGAACCGCTGTCTCCCCCGACGCCCCGACGGCTTCGGCGCCCAGGACGGCGAGGGCCTGACGTACGCCCTTGCCCTGGGAGGCGCCGGGGTCGGGGGCGCCGCCCGTGCCGCACCAGCCGAGCGCGAAGGCCGCCATCCCGCCGGGCCACGGATGGAGCCGCCCGACGGCGTCCACGAGCGCGGGGCGCACCAGGGCGCGGCAGCGGGCGAGGGTGAGGGGCGTGGCGGTGGTGGGCGCGGAGCCGGTTCCCGCCGGGGTTGCCTGCGTGGGGGAGGTCGTGAAGCTCATCGCGGTGTGCCTTCGAGTACGGGTCGTGGCGCTTCGGGCACCTCCCCCACCCCCAGCTCGGCCGCCGCGCGGTCGATCATGTCCCGGGCGTGCCGCAGGCCGAGCCGTTCCAGGGCGCGCCGCAGTCCGGCGAGTTCGGCGACCGTCTCGGCCCGGTCGCGTCCCAGCCGGGCGAGCGTCTTGGTGAGCCCGAGGCGGGCGAGCGCGGTTCCGCGCGACTCGTCCATCTCGACGAACTCGGCCAGGGCCTGTGCGTAGTTCTCACGGGCCTCCGCGTACCGTCCGGCACGGTAGAGCACGTTGCCGCGCATCTTGTGGTTGTAGGCGAGGGCGCTGGACAACTCCATCTCGCGGCAGATGTGTTCGGCCTCGGAGAGCAGGTCGAGGGCACGGTCCACTCCCCCGTCCCGTACGGACACCACGTCGGCGATGCCGCGCAGGGCCCAGGCCCGGCCCCGCCGGTCGTCGGCCCGGCCCGCCGTCTCGGCGGCCTCCTCGAAGAGGGCGAGGGCCGTGTCGTACGAGCCCGTGTTCCGGTGCATCTGGGCTATGCCCTCCAGCGCCCACACCGTGTGCCGTGCCTCGCCGCGGCGGCGGGCCTCGGCGAGGAGCTGTTCGTGCAGTTCGCCGACGGCCTTGTAGTCCCCCTGGATGCGCCCGGTCTCGGCGAGACCGGCGAGCGAGTAGCCCCGTACGACCACGTCGCCGCCGCGTTCCCCCAGCTCGGCCGCCAGTCGCAGGAGCCGGTAGGCGAGCGGCAGCGCGCCGCGCTGGCGTGCGAGCGTGCCGCCGCTCCACAGGGCCCAGGCCCTGGCCCCCACGTTCTGCGCGGACCGCGCGGCGCGGTAGCTGGCCCGCCACGCCCGCTCGGCCTCCTCGTTGCGCCCGAGCCGTCGGCAGGCCTCCGCGACGGCGAGCCCGCAGCGGGCCGCCTCCGAGCGGTCGCCGGCCTCCTCCGCCGCACGCAGCTCCTCCCTCCCTCGGGCCAGCACGTCGGTGAGCGACGCGTTGACCGAGAGGGAGCCGAGGGCCCCCTGGTATTCGGGGGCGAACGCCTTGTCCCGCCGCGTGTCCCCCTGGACCGTTTCCTGCTGTGCCATCTGTGCCATGAGCCCCGCCGTCGTGCCGTCTTCGGTCGTCCTGGTCGAACACGACGGTATGAGGAGGCGGGGCCTGCGCGAATCCCTCTCCGTATGTGTCCGTGGGTCATCCCCAAGGGCTACGACAGGGGTACGGAATTCGTCAGTCGGACGTACGGGGGACGACGCCTCCTCGGAGGCCGACGCCGAAGTCGGCCGCGATGCCGGAGAGTCCGGAGGCGTATCCCTGGCCGACGGCACGGAATTCCCACTCCTCGCCGTGCCGGTACAGCTCGCCGAAGACCAAGGCGGTCTCGGTCGCCGCGTCCTCGCTCAGGTCGTAGCGGGCCGGCTCGGCGCCGCCCGTCTGGTCAACGACGCGGATGAAGGCGTTGCGGACCTGCCCGAAGCTCTGTCCGCGGTTGTCGGCGTCGTGGACGGAGACCGGGAGGACGATCCTCGCCACGTCGGCGGGGACGACGAAGTGCCGGTCGGAGATCATCTTGCCGCCGCCGTCCACCAGCAGCGCGCCGGCGTCGAGGCCGTGGTCGGTTCCGGTGGTGCTGCGCGCGTCCCAGCCGGGCCGACGAGCACCGCGGTCAGCCCGGGAGCCTCCTTGCGGCCCCGCACCGTCCTCACCGGA
This sequence comes from Streptomyces sp. NPDC058637, assembly GCF_042717325.1. Lineage (NCBI taxonomy): Bacteria > Bacillati > Actinomycetota > Actinomycetes > Kitasatosporales > Streptomycetaceae > Streptomyces > Streptomyces sp. NPDC058637. The sequence continues at coordinate 180,679 of NZ_JBHXRD010000003.1, forward strand.
AGTCAGTACGATGAACCGCTCGCCCCCGCACGCGGGGCGGCACCACGACAGGGAGGGGACGCACATGACGGATCAGGGCGAGGGCGGTCCGGACGAGCACCCCCGTCGGCGCGGCCAGGGCGAACTGGAAGCGGAGGTGCTGACCACGCTCTGCCGGGCCCAGGGGCCCGCCACGGCGGCCTGGGTGCAGGAACGGCTGGGCGGCGGGGTCGCGTACACCACGGTGATGACGATCCTCACGCGCCTGCGGGCCAAGGGTGCTGTGGACCGGCAGCGCGAGGGCCGGTCCTTCCGGTGGACGCCGCGCTCGGACGAGGCCGGCCTCGCGGCGCTGCGCATGCGGCGCGTCCTGGACGGCGAGAGCAACCGGGAGGCCGTCCTGACCAGCTTCCTGACGACCCTGACACCCGGCGACGAACAGCTGCTGCGCGACCTCCTGGCCGAGGCGGACGACGAGCCGGAACTGTAGGGGTCATGGGCGTCTTCGTCTTCCTGCCGCTGGTGCTGCCCCTGACCGCCTGGCCCGTGGCCCGGCTGGCGGCCCACCACCTGCACCCGCGCACCGCGACCCGGTTGCTGTCGGCGGTCGCGGCGGTGCTGGCGATATGCAGCACCCTGTGCCTGGCGCTGCTCGTGGTGGTCGGCACGGCCCAGCTGCCGGGGAACCCGCTGCCCGACGCGTGGTCGGACCCGGAGGTCCGCGAGGCCGTCCCGTACGACGAGGTCGCGGGCAAGGCGGCCATTCCCGCCCTGGTCGCCGTACTCACGACGTGCGTGGCCGCGGCGTGGCGGCACCACCGGGTGCGGCGCGGCGCCGAGCGTGCCCTGACGGGGCTCCCCGACACACCTGTGGCGGTCCTGCCGGACGAGGTGCCGTACGCCTACGCGCTGCCCGGCTCCCGGGGGCGCGTCGTGGTGTCGACGTCTTTGCTGAGGTGTCTGGACTCCTCGGAGCGCCGGGCGCTGTTCGCCCATGAGCGGGCGCATCTGGCCTGCTTCCACCACCGGTTCCTGCTCACCGTGCAGCTGGCCGCGCGGGCCAATCCGTTCCTCAGGCCGCTGCGCACCGCGGTGGCGTACACCGCGGAGCGGTGGGCGGACGAGGACGCCGCCGCGGCGGTCGGCAGCCGGCGGGTGGTGGCCCGCGCGATCGGCAGGGCCGCGCTCGTCTCCCGTGGTGCGCCCGGGGTGACGCTCGCCGGGCTGGCGGCCCCGGGGCCGGTCCCCCGGCGGGTCGCGGCGCTGCTCGGGCCCGCTCCGGCCGCCCGCGCCTGGCCGCCGGTCTTCACCGCGGTCGGCCTGGCCTCCTGGGCGGCTGCGGTCGGCACCACGGTCTCCGCCCTGTCCTCGGCCAACGCGGCGGTCACCCTGTTCTTCGTCCTGAAGACCGCCACGCCCTTGTGACACCCGGGCCACGGCACCCGTGGAGTGCGCCGCCGGCCGGCCCGCGAGGTCTGCCGGGGCCGGGAACCAACGACATCCTTCTTGCGTTTTCTACACACCTGTAGAAGCTTCACCGACCCAAGAAGGAGCAGCAAACCCGCAATGGGTGAACCTGCCGGTACCGGCCGACCCCTGTCCTGCCCGCAGTCCTTGAACCAGGTGGCGGGGGTGACACGGTGACGGAAGTGCTCCTGCTGCTCCTCGCCCTCGTCCTCACCCTGGCGTGCGCGGTGTTCGTCGCGGCCGAGTTCTCTCTGACCACGATCGACCGCGGTGAGCTGGAGCGCGCCGCCGCGGCGGGCGAGCGCGGTGCCGCGAGCGCGCTGGGCGCCGCCAAGCGGCTGACCTTCCAGCTCTCCGGCGCCCAGCTGGGCATCACCGTCACCTCGCTGGTCATCGGCATGCTCGCCGAGCCCTCGCTGGCCGCGCTGCTGCGCGGACCGCTCGGGGCCTCGGGCCTTCCGGACGGGGCGGTGTCCACCGTCGCGACCGTGCTCGGCGTGACCCTCGCCACGGTGGTGCTGATGGTCGCCGGTGAGCTCGTGCCGAAGAACTGGGCGATCTCCAGCCCGCTCGCCGTGGCCAAGGTGGTGGCGGGCCCGCAGCGCGGTTTCACCGCCGCGTTCGCCCCGCTGATCCGGCACCTGAACAACACCGCGAACAGGATCGTCCGGCGCTTCGGGCTGGAACCGCAGGAGGAGCTGGCCTCGGCCCGCAGCCCCCAGGAGCTGGTCGCGCTCGCACGCCACTCCGCACGCGAGGGCGCCATCGAGCAGGACGCGGCCGAGCTGTTCGTCCGTACGCTGCACCTCGGCGAGCTGACCGCGGAGAACGTCATGACACCACGCGTGGACGTGCTGGCCCTGGAGGCCCACGCCACCGCCACCGATGCCGCGAACCTCACCCTGGCCACCGGCCTGTCCCGCTTCCCGGTCTACCGCGGCAGCCTGGACGAGGTCATCGGCACGGTTCACATCCGCGACGTCCTCGCGCTCGACGAGGACAGGCGGGCCCGCACACCCGTGACCGATCTGGCCACGGAGCCGCTGCTGGTGCCCGACTCCCTGCCCGTGGACCGTCTCCTCCAGCAGCTGAGGAAGCACCGGACCATGGCCGTGGTGATCGACGAGTACGGCGGCACCGCCGGGGTCGCCACCGTCGAGGACATCGTGGAGGAGGTCGTCGGCGAGGTCCGCGACGAACACGACCCGCACGAACGGCCCGACCTGGTGCTGCTGGACCTGTCGCCCGACGGACGCGCGGTGTGGGAGGCGGACGGCAGCGTCCGGCTGGACCAGCTGGAGGAGATCGGGCTGACGGCCCCCGACGGCCCGTACGAGACGCTGGCCGGGCTCGTCGCCGCCCGCCTCGAACGCATCCCGCTGCTGACGGACCGGATCGAGTTCGACGGCTGGCAGTTCGCCATCCTCCATGTCGAGCACCACCGTGCCGACCGGGTCCGCGTCACCGCGCCCCTCGCCCGGAACGCGGAGGAAGTCCGATGACGACGGTCCAGCTGCTGATCGGCGCGCTGACACTCCTGACCAACGCCTTCTTCGTCGGGGCCGAGTTCGCCCTCATCTCCGTACGGCGCAGCCAGATCGAGCCGGCCGCACTGAAGGGGAACCTGCGGGCCAGGTCCACCCTGTGGGGCCTGCAGCACCTCTCCGCCGCGATGGCCACCGCCCAGCTCGGCATCACCATCTCCTCGCTGGTGCTGGGTGCGGTCGCCGAGCCCGCGATCGCGCACCTCCTGGAGCCCCCGTTCCACTCGATGGGTGTGCCGGAGGCGCTGATCCACCCGATCGCGTTCGTGATCGCGCTGACGGCGGCGACGTATCTGCACATGCTCGTCGGCGAGATGGTCCCCAAGAACATCGCGCTCGCCGCCCCGGCGCCGACCGCGCTGCTGCTGGGCCCGCCGCTGGTGGCGCTCACGCGTGGGATGCGGCCGGTCATCTTCGGCATCAACGCGTTCGCCAACGCCATCCTCCGCCTGCTGAAGGTGGAGCCGAAGGACGAGGTCGCCTCCGTCTTCACGGACGACGAACTCGCCCGCCTGGTCAAGGACTCCAGCGAGGCCGGCCTCCTGGACCCGGCCGACGGCGAGCGCCTCCGCGACGCGCTGGAGCTGGGTACCCGCCCGGCGGGCGAGGTGATGGTGCCGCTCGCCAGGACGGTCACCGTCGGCGACGACATCACCCCGAGGCGGCTGGAGCGCGCCGCCGCGGCCAGCGGCTTCTCGCGCCTGCCGGTGATCGGTCCGGGCGGCGAGGTGCTGGGCTATCTGCACATCAAGGACGCCCTCGGGGTGGCCGAGCGCGACGAGGCCTATCCGCCCGGCGCGCTGCACCCGATGATCCGGGTCGAGATCGACACGCCCCTGGACGACACCATGACCGCCATGCGGGCCGGCGGCACCCATCTGGCCGCCGTGACCGGCGACCGGGGCACGGTGATCGGATTCGTCACCATGGAAGACGTCCTGGGCGAGCTGGTCGGCCCCGCGTCGGCGGCCTGACAGCAGGCCTCCGGGGCGGGCGCGAAGTCCGTTGCCGTCGAACCGTGTTCAGGAAGCTCGCTGGTCGTCAACCGGCCGGCGGGCAGCGTGCCGGTCGTCGATCCGCGCGCGGGGACCGTGCCCACCGCCTCGTACCCCAACCACGTCGAGGTGGCCGACGGCGCCGCGTACGTCGTCGACAAGTCCGCTCCGGACCGGCCGGCGAGGACGGGCTCACGCGGATACGTCTGGGGGTCCGAGGCACGGCTCCGGCCTTCGTCGGTGGTCAGGTGTACCGGCGGCGGTAACTCCGCCTCCGGGCCTACCGGATCGCTGCGGCGGCCACCGGTAGGAGGAGGCTCGTGGCGAGCACCAGCGGTCCGGGGGCCAGGAGGCGGAGGCCGGGAACCGCGCCGGCCGGGGGTCCGGGCGTCCCCGGTGCGGCGGCTCCCGCCGCGGACGGCTGCGGGACGGTGCCCAGGTCGCCCCCGGCGACGGCGGCGGCCGTGGTCAGCCGCACGCCGAGGGCCGCCATGGCCGTGGTCACGGGCTGGAAGTACGTCGTTCCGCCGGCCGTGCAGTCGCCGCTGCCGCCGGACGTCACACCGAGGGCCAGCCCCCGCGCGAACAACGGGCCGCCGCTGTCCCCGGGTTCGGCGCACACCGTCGTCTCGATCAGGCCGGTGACCGTGCCCTCCGGGTAGTTCACCGTCGCGTCCAGCGCGGTCACCCGGCCGGTGCGCGTCCCGGTGGTGCTGCCGCTGCGGAACACCTGGAGGCCGACGACCGGGTCGGCCGCCGCTCCGATCCGTACCTCCCGGCCGCCGCCGATCCCCACGACGCCCCGCGCACCGGACGGGTCGCCGCTCCCGTACGCGACGAGGGAGAAGTCGTCCCCGGGGAAGCTGCCGGCCGTCGTGGTGCCGACGGGCCGGGTGCCCGTCGCGTCCTCGAACCATGTGGTTCCGGGTGGACCGCAGTGACCGGCCGTCAGCACGAAGTCCTGTCGGCCGTCGGTCACGTTGAAGCCGGCGGAACAGCGGCCCGCGCGGGCGAAGATGGGGTCCGCGCCGCTGAGCCTGGTGGAGAGGGAGCCGGGGGTCCGCCGCATGTGCACGAAGCCGCCGGTCTCCTCGGCGAGGCCGGACAGCCGTGCCCAGTCGGCCGCGGACACGGTGCTGTCGGCGCGCACGACGACCCGGTTGGACGCGTAGTCCACGGCCCAGGCCGTTCCGGGCACCCGAGGTGTTCCGCCCAGCGCCTCTGTGGCGGAGCGGAGGCGGCGCAGGCTGTGGCGGACGACCTGGGCGCGGGCACCCGCCCTTTCGGCCTCCGCCGCGGCCCCCTCGTCGGTCACGGCCACGACCGTGCGGCCGTCGGGGCCGATCCAGCTGCCCGCCGTACGCGAGGGGCCTAGCCGGGAGACCAGACGCGCACCGAGGCCGGGGGCCGGCGCACCGCCACCCCCGCCGGCCACCGGGGCCGAGGAGCCGTTCGCGCGCACGTTCACCGTGGCGGCCCCCGCCGCGTTCGCCGTGGCGGCCCCGGGGACGTCGGCCGGGGCGGCCCCGGGGACGTGCGCCGCGGCGCGGTCCGTCGCGCCCGTCGCCGTCGGCCAGGCGCAGAGCAGCCCGCCGACGGCCGCCAGCCGCGCGATCCGCCGCAGGCCGTGCCGTCCGCGCATCGTCCGCCGCCCCCTCGCACCCGCCCTGACACGGCGTCACCGACGCCGGGGACCGTGGAGACCGGTGCCCGCCCCTCGATACGTGCCGCGCGGTCTTCCTGTTCAGCCGCCCATGGCCCTCTTCGGGGTCAGGAGGCGGAGACCCGGCTGAAGCGGCCCACGACGTGCAGGTCGGATTCGATCAGACCTGCGGCGGCGCGCAGTTCCGGGAGGACCTCGGCGAGACACTCGGCGACCGTGCGGCGGCTGACGTGCATGGCCACGTTGAGGGCGGCGACCGTGGTGCCCGAACGGTCGCGGACGGGCACGGCGAGGGAGCGCAGGCCCTCCTCCAGCTCCCCGTCGACCAGGGCGTGGTCCTTGCCCGCCACTTCCTCCAGCTCGGCCGCGAGTGCGGCGGGATCGGTGAGGGTGTGGGGGGTGAGGGCCGGCAGCCCGGTCCGGCCGAGCCGTGCGGCCCGCTCCTCCCCGGGCAGACCGGCGAGGAGGACCCGGCCCATCGAGGTGGCGTGGGCGGGGAAGCGCGTGCCGGTGGTGATGTTGACGCTCATGACGCGTTCGGTGGCGACGCGCGCGGTGTAGCGGATGTCGTCGCCGTCGAGGACCGCCAGGGAGGCGGAGTCGTGGAGGCGCCCGACCAGCCGGGCCATGTGCGGCAGGGCGATCTCGGGGAGGGTCGTGCGGGACAGCGGCGGATGACCGAGGCCGAGCACCCGCGGGGTCAGCCGGAAGAGGCGGTCCCGCGAGGTCACGTAGCCGAGGTGTTCCAGGGTGATCAGAGCCCGGCGGGCGGTGGCGCGGGCGAGTCCGGTGGTCTCGGCGACCGCGGCGAGGGTGAGCTCCTCCCGGCCCTCCCCGAAAGCCGTGACGACGCTCAGTCCGCGGGCCAGGGACTCGACGAACTCCGCGCCGAGTTCCTGCTTGGAGGCGCCGGTCCAGTGGGCGAGGCCGCCGGCGGCGCGGGCCGGCGCGGCGGGGTCCGCCCCGCGCAGTTCCCGCTCCATCACGGCCGCCGTGGCCCGCGCCCGGGCCAGGACCGTCCGCCGGAGCGAGTCCGCGCTGTGGCGGCTGGTGTGGCTGACCACGCTGAGCGCGCAGACCGTGTCTCCGTGGGGGTCGCGCACCGGTACGGCGACGGCGATCAGGCCCGGCTCGATGTTCTGGTCGTCCAGCGCCCAGCCGTCCTTCGCGGCCCGGGCCGCCCGTTCCCCGAAGGACGGGGTGTCGCCGTCGGCGGGGCGTGGCGGTACGGCGTACGGGCTGCGGCCCGGCGCGGGGGCGGCGGCCCGGCGCGCCCGCCATGCCGCCCAGTCCTGCGCGGACCAGCCCGCCGCGGCGAACAGCGGCCCCGGCGCGGTGGATTCGGCGGGCAGCAGGTCGCCGATCCTGAACGACAGCGACATGGCGCGGCGCCGGGTGGTCTGGTGCACGAAGCGGATGCCGTCCCCGTCGGGCACGGCCAGCGAGACCGACTCGTCGAGCTCCTCGGCGAGCCGCTCGGCCGGCGGGCCGAGCCGGGCGGGCAGGCGGAGGGCGGCCAGATAGGCGTTGCCCAGCTCCATGAGCCGCGGCGCGAGCCGCACCCCGTTCCCGTCGAGCTCCACGTAACCCATGCGGGCGAGCGTCGCCGCGATCCGGTCGACCGTGGACCGGGCGAGCCCGGTTGCCCGGACGAGATCGCCGAGGCTCGCCCCGCCGCCGGCGTCGCTGATCTCGCGCAGCACGGCGATCCCGCGCAGCAGCGGACCCACGGCCTCGGTGGGAAGTGTGTCCGGCATCGGTGTCCTCCAGGGCGTTGACACGCGTGCCAGGCGCACGCACACTCAGGGCGAGTCAGAAATGAACTGTAGTTCACCTGGCGAACTCAAGCGAGGACGGGAGTCGGTAACTTCCATGGACAAGGTCCAACGCTCCGCCGCGGAAGCGGTGGCGGGCATCTCGGACGGCGCGTCGCTCGCCGTCGGCGGCTTCGGTCTCAGCGGCGTCCCGAACGTACTGATCGACGCGGTGCACGACCGCGGCGTCGGCGGGCTCGGCGTGGTCTCCAACAACTGCGGTGTCGACGGCCGCGGACTCGGCGTCCTGCTCGCCGCCGGGCGCATCGCACGGGTCACCGGCTCGTACATCGGTGAGAACAGGGAGTTCGCCCGCCAGTACCTCGGCGGGGAGCTGGAGGTGGAGCTCGTCCCCCAGGGCACGCTCGCCGAGCGGCTGCGCGCGGGAGGCTGCGGCATACCCGCGTTCTTCACCCCGGCCGGCGTCGGCACCCAGGTCGCCGAGGGCGGGCTGCCCTGGCGCTACGCCCCGGACGGTTCGGTCGCGCTCCCCTCCCCCGCCAAGGAGGTCAGGGCGTTCGACGGCCGCGACCACGTCCTGGAGCACGGCATCACCACCGACTTCGCCCTGGTGCGGGCGGCCAGGGGCGACCGGCACGGGAACCTCGTCTTCAACAAGGCGACGCGCAACTTCAACCCGCTCGCGGCCATGGCGGGCAAGGTGACGATCGCCGAGGTGGAGGAGCTCGTCGAGCCCGGCGAGCTGGACCCGGACGCGATCCACCTGCCGGGCGTCTTCGTCCGGTTCGTGGTGCCGCTGACACCCGGGCAGGCCGCTGACAAGGCCGTGGAGCACCGCACGACATCCGCGGCCCCGGCGCACGCGACCGCGCGAGAGGCGGTGCGGCAGCGATGAGCTGGACCCGCGACGACATGGCCGCCCGCGCGGCGGCCGAGCTGACCGACGGTTCGTACGTGAACCTCGGGATCGGGCTGCCCACCCTCGTACCCGGTCACCTCCCCGCCGGGCGGGAGGTCGTCCTCCACTCGGAGAACGGCATCCTCGGCGTCGGACCGTACCCGTACGAGGACGATGTCGACCCCGACCTGATCAACGCCGGCAAGGAGACCGTCACGGTCCGGCCGGGCGCCGCGTTCTTCGACTCCGCGCTGTCCTTCGGGATGATCCGCGGGGGCCACGTCGACACCGCAGTCCTGGGTGCCATGCAGGTGTCGGCGAACGGCGACCTCGCCAACTGGTCCGTACCCGGCCGGATGATCAAGGGCATGGGCGGTGCGATGGACCTCGTCCACGGGGCCCGCCGTGTCCTCGTCCTGACCGAGCACACCGCGAAGGACGGTTCCCCCAAGCTGGTCCAGGAGTGCACGCTCCCGCTCACGGGCGCGGCGTGCGTGCACCGCGTCATCACGGACCTCGGGGTGTTCGACGTGACGGCCGACGGTTTCGCACTCCTGGAGACCGCTCCCGGCGTCACACCCGCCGAGGTGCGCGCACGGACGGCCGCGCCCGTGAAGGACCTGACGTGACCGGCGTACGCGGGGCGTACCCGGTCATCCCCCGCACCGGCGTACGCCGGGCGCCCGTCTCCGTCCCGGAAGGTGACACGACCCGATGATCCCGGACCAGCAGCAGATCAGCGCGGAGATCGCCGCCGCGCACCGGAAGGCCTCGGCCGGCGACGTGGCACCGCATCACCCGGCGCGCGATTTCGCCCCCTACCGCAGCAGCGTCCTGCGGCACCCGCGACAGCCGCTGGTCGCGGTGGGCGGCGACCCTGAGGCGACCGAGCTGACGGGGCCCGTCTTCGGGGCCACGGACGTCACGGAGCTCGACGCGGACCTGACCCGCCGTCACGCGGGCGAGCCGCTCGGCGAGCGCATCACCGTCGGCGGCAGGGTGCTGGACAGCGCCGGCCGGCCGGTGCGCGGGCAGCTCGTGGAGATCTGGCAGGCCAACGCCTCGGGCCGGTACGCACACCGGCGCGACCAGCACCCGGCGCCGCTGGACCCGAATTTCACCGGTGTCGGCCGTTGTCTCACCGATGAGCAGGGTGGCTACACGTTCACGACGGTCAAGCCCGGGGCGTACCCGTGGCGGAACCACACGAACGCCTGGCGCCCCGCGCACATCCACTTCTCGCTGTTCGGCACGTCGTTCACCCAGCGCCTGGTCACGCAGATGTACTTCCCCGGCGACCCGCTCTTCCCGTACGACCCGATCCTGCAGTCCGTCACCGACCCGGCGGCGCGCGCCCGGCTCGTGGCCGCGTACGACCACGAGCTGTCCACCCACGAGTGGTCGCTCGGCTACCGCTGGGACATAGTGCTCGACGGCCCGGCCGCGACGCTTCCGGACCCCGAGGAGAACCAGTGAGTCTTCCGCCGACGCCCTCGCAGACGGTGGGCCCCTTCTACGGGTACGCGCTCCCCTTCCCCGGGGGCGCGGAGATCGCCCCCACCGGGCATCCCGGCACGATCACGGTGCACGGGTACGTGACCGACGGGAACGGCGACCCCGTGCCGGACGCGCTGCTGGAGGTCTGGCAGGGCGGGGGCCGACCCGGTTCGATGCGCCGGGATCCGGTCACCGGGGGGTTCCTCGGCCGCAACGGCGTGGACTTCACCGGTTTCGGGCGGGTGCCGACCGACGCGGACGGACACTGGGCGGTTCGGACGCTGCCGCCCTCGGGCACGCCGTACCTTTCGGTGTGTCTGTTCGCACGCGGGCTGATGCACCACCTGTTCACGCGGGCGTATCTCGCGGAGGCCGTGGCCGATCCGCTGCTCGACGGACTGCCGCCTGAGCGGCGGAGCACCCTGGTCGCGGTGCCGGACGGCGAGCGTTCGTACAGGTTCGACATCCGCGTGCAGGGCGGGAAGGAGACGGTGTTCCTTGACTTCCACGGATGACGTCGGGCTGTTCGCCCCGGTGTGGGCGGGCAGCGGGGTGGAGGCGGCCACGAGCGACCACGCCTTCCTGCGGGCGATGCTGGAGGCCGAGGCCGCCCTGGCGCGGGCGCAGGATCCGGCGGCGGGCGCCACCGTCACGGCGGTGGCGCGCTCCGGCGGGTTCGACGCACGGTCCCTGGCCCTGCGGGCCGGGGCGGGCGGCAACCCGGTCATCCCGCTGGTGGCGGATCTCCGGGCCGCAGTGGCCGAACGGGTGCCGGATCACGCGGAGTTCGTGCACCGGGGCGCCACGAGTCAGGACATCCTGGACTCCGCGCTCATGCTCGTCGCGGGGCGCGCCCTGGACCTGCTGGCCGCGGACCTGGAGCGGACGGCCGGGTCGCTGTACACCCTCGCGGCCGGGCACCGCGAGGTGCCGATGGCGGGCCGTACGCTCACCCAGCACGCCGTGCCCACGTCGTTCGGCCTGAAGGCGGCGGGGTGGCGTGCGCTGGTGCTGGACGCGCTGGACCGGGTCGCACGGGTACGGGACTCCCTTCCGGCGCAGCTCGGCGGCGCGGCGGGGACGCTGGCGGCGTTCGGCGACGACGCCCTGTCCCTCGCCGCGGCCTACGCGCGGGAAACCGGCCTGGCCGAACCCGGACTGCCCTGGCACACGCTGCGCACGCCGGTCGCGGACCTGGGTGCGGCGCTGGCGTTCTGCGCCGGCGCACTGGGCAAGATCGCCGCCGATGTGCTGGTGCTGTCCCGTACCGAGGTGGGCGAGGTGGCCGAGGGCTCGGGCGGCGGTTCGTCCGCGATGCCGCACAAGAGCAATCCGGTCCGGGCCACGCTCGTCGCGTCCGCCGCCCGTCAGGTTCCGGCGCTCGCGTCGGTGCTCCTGGGTTCGCTGGCGGCCGAGGACGAACGCCCTGCGGGGGCGTGGCACGCGGAGTGGCTGCCGCTGCGTGAGGCGCTGCGGCTGACGGGCGGTGCGGCGTCCATGGCGGCCGGGCTCTGCGCGGAACTGACCGTGCGGCCGGACCGCATGCGGGCGAATCTCGGCCTGACGCACGGGCTGATGCTCACGGAGCGCGTACTGGCCGAACTGGCCCCGGTGCTGGGCCGTGACGAGGCCCGCCGGGTGGTGACAGAGGCGGCGCGCCGTGCGTCGCACCAGGGCACGGACGTCTTCCTGGACCCGGAACTGACGTCGCTGCTGTCCGCGGAGTCCCTCCGCGATCTCGCCCGGCCCGCCGGATACCTGGGATCCGCCCCGGCTCTGGTCGACCGGGCCCTTTCCCGCGGGTCCGGGCCGGGTTCCGGCACCCCTTCGCCCCGCCCGCTTCCCAGGACCCAGGAATCCTCATGACGCCCTTGCCGCACCATCGTGTCGACGGCCCCGCCGACGCCCCCGTCCTCGTGCTAGGCCCCTCTCTGGGGACGTCACTGTCCGTCTGGGACCCCCAGGTCCCGGCGCTCGCACAACGGTGGCGCGTCGTCCGCTGGGACCTCCCGGGCCACGGCGGCTCCCCCGCCACGCTGCTCCCCGCCGGGTCCACCGTCGCCGACCTGGGGCAGCTCGTCCTCGGGCTCGCCGACACGCTGGGCGTCGCTTCGTTCGCGTACGCCGGTGTCTCCCTCGGCGGTGCCGTCGGCACCTGGCTGGCCGCGCACCGCCCCGAGCGGGTCGAGTCCCTCGTGCTGGTCTGCTCGTCCGCTCGCTTCGGGGAACCGGGACCGTGGCTGGAGCGGGCCGGGCGGGTCCGGGTGGAGGGCACCGGACCGCTCGCCGCGACCGCGCCGGAGCGGTGGTTCACCCCGGCGTTCACGGAGTCGGGCGCACCCGCCGCCGGCCGGCTGGCCACCGACCGTCTCGTCGCCGACCATCTCGCCGTCGATCCGGAGGCGTACGCGGTGTGCTGCGAGGTGCTGGCCGGCCTCGACCTCCGCGCCGACCTGGACCGTGTCACCGCGCCCACCCTCGTCATCGGCGGCCGGGACGACCGCGCCACCCCGCCGGCGCACGCCCGCGCGCTCGCGGACGGCATCCGCGACGCCCACCTCGTCGAGCTCCCCCGCGCCGCGCACCTGGCGGTCGTCGAACGGCCGGAGGCCGTGCTGAACGCGCTGCGGACCCATCTGGGAGAGCCGCGCCCGGCCGGCATGGCCGTCCGCCGCGCCGTCCTCGGCGACGCGCACGTCGACCGGGCGATCGCCCGGACCACACCCTTCACGGCGCGATTCCAGGACTTCATCACCCGGTACGCCTGGGGCGAGATCTGGGCCGGTGACGTCCTGGACCGGCGCACCCGCAGCTGTATCACCCTCACGGCACTCGTCGCGGGCGGACACGACGACGAGCTGGCCATGCATGTCCGGGCGGCCGTACGGAACGGGCTCACCCCCCAGGAGATCGGCGAGGTCCTCCTGCAGTCCGCCGTGTACTGCGGGGTGCCGGCGGCCAACTCGGCCTTCGCGGTGGCGGATCGCGTCCTCGCGGAACTCGCGGAACTCACGGAATCCGGGGAACTCCGGGGTCTCGAAGAACCCGGAGTAATCGACGAACCGAAGGGGAACTGATGCGCACCACCGTCGGCATCATCGGTGGCGGGCCCGCCGGGCTGCTGCTCGCCCGGCTGCTGCACAACGCGGGCGTGGAGAGCGTCGTGCTGGAGCGGCGCGACCGCGCGTACGTCGAGCAGCGCCAGCGTGCCGGGATCCTCGAACAGGCGACCGTGGACGCGCTCCGCGAGGCCGGCGCCGGGGAGCGGCTGGACCGGGAGGGCATGCCCCACGACGGCATCGAGCTCCGCTTCGGCCGCCGCGCGCACCGCATCGACTTCCCGGCCCTGACCGGTGGGCGCAGCGTGATGGTGTACGCGCAGACCGAGGTCGTCAAGGACCTGATAGCCCTTCAGCTGGCCAGGGGCGGCCCCCTGCTGTTCGGGGCGGAGGTGACCGGCATCGACGGCGCCGACACGGCCACCCCTGCCGTCCGCTACCGGCACGAAGGCCGGGAGGAGACGCTGACCTGTGACTACGTCGTCGGCTGCGACGGCTTCCACGGGGTGGCGCGCGACGCCGTGCCGGAGTCGGTCCGGACGACGTACGAGCGGACGTACCCCTACTCCTGGCTCGGCATCCTCGCCGACGCGCCGCCCGTGTACGACGAGTTGGTCTATGCGCACTCCGAGCGCGGATTCGCCCTCGCCAGCATGCGTTCCCCGTCGGTGAGCCGCCTGTACCTCCAGGTCCCCAACGGCACCGACCCCGGCGACTGGTCCGACGCACGTGTCTGGGACGAGCTGGACGCCCGTTTCGCGACCGACGACGCGCCGGGGTGGAGGCTGGCGCGCGGCCGGATCACCTCGAAGGCCGTGCTGCCGATGCGCAGCCATGTCACCGAGCCCATGCGCCACGGCCGGGTCTTCCTCGCGGGCGACGCGGCGCACATCGTCCCGCCGACCGGGGCGAAGGGGCTGAACCTCGCCGCCGCCGATGTGATCGTGCTGGCCCGGGCGCTCGTCGCGTGGCAGGAGACCGGCTCGACCGGCCTGCTGGACTCCTACTCGGACACGTGTCTGCGCCGGGTGTGGCGGGCGGAGCTCTTCTCGTACTTCATGACGACGACGCTGCACACGGACCCGGCGCAGTCGGCGTTCGAGACCCGCCTCCAGCTGGCGCAGCTGGAGCGGGTGGCCACGTCGCCGCACGCGGCGGCGGAACTGGCGGAGAACTACACGGGCCTGCCGCTCCCCCGCTGATCGGGTCCCGGGTGCCCGCCGGATCCCGGCGGGCACCCGGTCCGCGTGGTTACGGCGCCATCTCGTACGACCCGGACAGGGCCTCGACGCGCTCCCAGACGCGTGCCGAGCGGGCCGCGTCGACGACGGGCCGCCGGACCGCGCCGATTGCCCAGCTCTGCTGCGCTCCGGTGGCCGACTCCTTGCCGTGCAGCTCCACCGCGTGGGCGGAGAAGTCGCCTACGAGCACGGCGAACAGCTCGTCGAGCACGTCCTGGTCCAGGTCGGTGAGGCGGGCCTGCTCCAGGACCAGCTGTCCGTGCACCACGAGTGCGAAGAGCTGGCCCACGGAGAGCAGGAAGTCGAGGTCGCTGCTCTGCTCCTCGTCGGGTGCGACGGTGGCGACGAAGTCGCACAGGGCGTCAGCCTGCTCCCGGAAGCGTGCGACGTTGGGCACGTCGGCGTAGGCGTCGTAGGCGGGGCGCCAGTCGTGGAAGCGTACGGAGCCCAGGCCGCGGGCCGGTCCCTGGCGGAAGAGGAACGCGTCGTCGGCGGCGTCGAGGCGGGTCGGGACGGGTGCGTACTCGGCCGGGTTCAGCAGGTGGTTGCGCATGAACTTGAGGATCAGCGCGAGATTGACGTGGACCGTGCCCTCCAGCTTCGGCAGCCCGCGGATCTCGACGGCGGCCTGGGCGAAGTAGGTGTCCTTCTCGAAGCCCTTGGCGGCGATGACGTCCCACATCAGGTCGATGACCTTCTCGCCCTCCGTGGTCACCTTCATCTTAGTCATCGGGTTGAAGAGCAGGTAGCGGCGGTCGTCCGGTCCGGCCGAGCGGAAGTAGTCGACGGCGCGGTCGCTGAACAGCTTCATGCCGACGAGCCGGACGTAGGCGTCGGCCAGCTCGCGGCGCACGTGCGGGAACGCGGTGACGGGGCGGCCGTACAGGACGCGGTTGTGCGCGTGGGTGACGGCCTCGTACATCGCGTGTTCGCAGATGCCGATCGAGGCGGTGCAGAGGTTGAACTTGCCGACGTTGACGGTGTTGAGCGCGGCGTCGAAGGCGGCGCGGCCGGTGTGCAGGACGTCGTCGGGGCCGACGGGGTAGTTGTCGAGGCGGAACTCGCTGACGTACTTGGACGAGTCGACGACGTTCTTCACCAGGTGGTACGCGGGGTGGCGGCTGTCGGCGGCGAAGAAGACGTAGCCGTCCGGGCCCTCGACGTCGGTGCGGCGGCCGAAGACGGAGACGAGACCGGCGGCGTTGCCGTTGCCGATGTAGTACTTGGAGCCGGTGGCCAGGAAGCCGCCGTCGCCGGCCGGCTCCAGGAGGAGGTCGGTGGAGTAGATGTCGGCGCCGTGGGCCTTCTCGGACAGGCCGAAGGCGAACACCTCGCCCTGGGAGAGGAGTTCCGCCGCGCGGGTGCGGGCGGCCTTGTTCCCGCTCTGCCAGACCGGGCCGAGACCGAGGACGGTCACCTGCCACGCGTACCAGTAGTCGAGGCCGTAGAACCCGAAGATCTCGTTGAGTGCGGCGATCCTGGCGGTGTCCCAGCGACGGCCCTCCCGGTCCGCGGCGGACGACGGGGTGAGGAAGGTGGCGAACAGCCCTTCCTCGGCGGCGAAGGCGAGGAAGTCGCCCAGCCAGGCGCGGGACCGGTAGTCCTCGATCAGCCGGCGCTTGCCGCGGGCCTCGAACCAGTCGACGGTCGCGCGCAGCAGCCTGCGGGTCTCGGGGTCGAAGTGGGCCGGGTCGTAGGTGTGCGGGTTGAACAGCAGCGGGTCGGTCATCGGGGTCCGTCTTCCGGGGGTCGGGGGTTTGCGGGGCACGGGGCGGTTCAGGTGCGTGGGTGGTCACCGGAGACGCGGTGGAGGGTGGCGAGCACGTCGTCGAGCCAGGCGATCGTCATCCGCTCGTACGCGATGCCGCCGCGCAGCACGACGTGCTGCAGCTCCTGGCCTGCGTCGAGGGGCGCGGGGGCGTCCGGTCCGGTGAAGTCACGGAGCTCGCCGGCGAGGTAGTGCGCCAGCCGGTCGCTGTGGACCCGGTGGTGCCGTTCGACCTCGCGGACCAGCGCGGCCGGGTCGTCGAAGGCGGCGCCGCGGATCTTCACGGCGAGGTCGTGGCGGATGCTCTCGGGTTCGATCGGCTCGTGGAGCCACCGGGAGAGGGCGTCGCGGCCGGGGCCGGCGACGGAGTACTCCTTCTTGTCCGGCCGGCGCTCCTGGGGCACGTCGCGGACGTCGAGCAGGCCGTCGCCCTCCATGCGTTTGAGGACGCGGTAGATCTGCTGGTGGGTGGCGGTCCAGAAGTAGCCGATGGACCGCTCGAACCGCCGGGCCAGTTCGTAGCCGGAACCCGGCTGCTCCAGCAGGGAGACGAGGATCGCGTGTTCGAGCGCCATACCCCGATCGTTCTATGCAACTGGTTGCATAGGCAAGCCGCGCCGCCCTGATGAGACACGGCTCACGGTGCCGGCGGCCGGGGCGCGGCACGTCGGCGGACGGCTACCGCCCTGGCGGCGGGCGCCGATCCGCGTGGACGGGCCCGACCGGCGAGTTCTCCCGCCGCCCCCGGTTCGGGGTCGTACCGGAGAGGTGGGGCGGGCGACGGCGCGTGGCCTTCCCGTCGGGGTTCACCAGTCGTGGACGGTGCCGTCCCGCAGACGGTTCACGGGCAGGTACGCCGCCTCGTACGGGTGGGCTGCCGCCGCCTCCTCGTCGAGTTCCACGCCGATTCCGGGTGCTTCGCCCGGGTGCAGGTGTCCGTCGGTGAACGTGTAGGCGTGCCGGAACATCTCCTCGGTGAGCGGGGTGTGGCCCGAGTACTCCTGGATGCCGAAGTTGTGGACGGCGAGGTCGAGGTGGACGGCTGCCGCCATCCCGACCGGGGAGATGTCCTCGGGGCCGTGCACGGCCGTCCTGATCTGGTACAGGGCGGCGAAGTCGAAGAGCTTCCGCAGTGGTGTGACGCCGCCGAAGTGCGTGACCGCGGACCGCACGTAGTCGATCAGCTGCTCGGTGATCAGCGTCTGGTAGTCGTACACGGTGTTGAAGACCTCGCCCACGGCCAGCGGTGTGGTGGTGTGGCGGCGGACCGTGCGCAGGGCCTCCTGGTTCTCCGCGGGCGTGCAGTCCTCCAGCCAGAACGGCCGGTAGGGCTCCAGGTCCTTGCCGAGCCGGGCGGCCTGGACCGGCGTCAGCCGGTGGTGCACGTCGTGGAGCAGCGGCAGTTCGGCGCCGAACTCCGCGCGGACGGCGTCGAAGACCGCGGGGACGTGGCGGAGGTAGGCCTCGGAGTCCCAGTCCTCGACCAGGGGCCGGGCCTTCTGGTGGAGCACCGGCGCGCCCTCACGGTCCGTGCTGTGCACCCCGTACACGGCCTTCAGGCCGGGGATGCCCGACTGGACACGCACCGCCGGGTACCCCTCGGCGAGGCGCGCCCTGACGGAGTCGAGCAGTTCGGGGATGTCACGGCCGTTGGCGTGCCCGTAGGCACGGACGCGCTCCCGGCTCGCGCCTCCCAGGAGCTGGTACAGCGGAAGTCCGGCGGCCTTGGCCTTGATGTCCCACAGCGCGACGTCGACGGCGGCGAGGGCGGCCATCGTCACCGGTCCGCGCCGCCAGTAGGCACCGCGGTACAGGAACTGCCAGGTGTCCTCGATGCGGTGCGGGTCCCCGCCGATGAGCAGGGGGGCGACGTGGTCGGTGAGGTAGCTGACGACGGCCAGTTCCCTGCCGTTGAGTGTGGCGTCGCCCAGGCCGGTGAGTCCGTCGTCGGTCGTCAGCCTCAGCGTGACGAAGTTCCGGCCGGGGCAGGTGACGACCACCGTCGCGTCGACGATCTTCATGCGAATACTCTCCCCGTGGGGTGGGTGCGGTGGGCCGGGGCGGCCCCCGGGCTGCCGCCGTCAACCCTGCACCACACGGTGCGCAGCCGGTCCGCCGGGGCGGGCGAACACCCGGACCGCCGGGGCCGGCTGCCGTAGCGCCCGCGTGTTCCGACGGGTACGGATACGGCTCACCGGGCGCCCGGTCGTCCTGGCGGCGGTTCTCGCCGCCGTCCTCGCCACGGTCCCGGCGGTCCTCCGGGGACCCGGCTTCCCGCCCCGTGGTGGTCCAGCCCCCGCCGGCCGGTCCGCCACGCCGGGCGCGGTGGCGCGGTGCCCTGGACTAACGCGCCACGGGCGCCTCCCCGGACACCGCGATCCCTGCCCGGCGGAAGTCGTCCACGGCGGCTGCGGTCGTGTCGGGGGCGACCCCGACCGAGTAGTCCAGGCGTACACGGGCCCGGAATCCAGCCGCGACGGCGTCCAGCGCGGTGGCACGCACACAGTGGTCCGTGGCGATGCCCACGACGTCGACGTCCTCCACCCCACGGGCACGCAGCCAGTCGGCCAGGGAGGTGCCTTCCGCGTCCGCGCCCTCGAACCCGCTCTTGGAAGCGCTGTGCGCACCCTTGAAGAAGACCGCGTCGACCTTGCCTCCGGTGACGGCGGGGGCGAAGTGCGGGTGGAACTCACCGCCTTCGTTCCCTGCCACGCAGTGGACGGGGAAACTGTCCTGGAAGTCGGGGTTCGCGGAGAAGTGGCTCCCGGGGTCGATGTGGTGGTCCCGGGTCGCGACGACGTACCGGTAGTCGTCCCCCGCGCTCCGCTCCACCAGATCGGCGATCGCCGTCGCGATCCTCGCACCGCCCGCGACGGGAATGCTGCCTCCCTCGCAGAAGTCGTTCTGCACATCCACGACGATCAGTCCTCGGCTCATCACGAACACCTTTCACTGGGTACGAACGGGAAGTACTGCGACGGACATCCGATCCGGCCCTCCGCGTTCTACCGGCTGCCCCGGCCCGCGCCGGTGGCCCCACCACCGTCGCTCACCTGGACGGCCCAGGACATTCACCGCAGGAACGATTCGCACCGCGCCGGAAACAGCCGTGCGCCAGGGGGCAGTTCGCGCGGTCGCAGGCCGATGACGCGCAGGCAGTTCTCCTGTCCGTCCTGCCCCGACGGGTAGGCGAGGGTCACCGCGCCGAGGGCGGTGACGGAACCGCCCGTGTGCAGTTCCGCCGCCTGGGTGCCGGCGGGGAGGCGTCCCGCGAGACGTCCGAAGGCAGCCGTACCGTCACCGTCGGCGACTGATTCCTCGACGTCGAAGCGCCAGTGCGCCGCCGCGTCGGCCAGCAACAGCTTGCCCGCACGTCCCGGACTCGCGAGGAAGGCGGCCCGGGACCGCACATGACCGGCTACGGCGCAACAGATCCGAACCGTCTCGCCGTGGGGTGTGGCCACCCGTGCGTGGGCGGGGTGCGGGACGAAGGACAGGGCTTCGTCCAGCAGCCCCAACGCGGCGTCCCGGGCGGCGACATGCCCGTGCCGCGCGATGTCGAGGAGGAGCGGAGCCGCCACGGCCGCCGCCGGGTACACCTCTCCGCTGTGTTCGTGCACGATGCCGCCACAGCCCAGGAGCGAACCGGCCCGGGCCGCCTGGACCTGGTTCGTCGCGGCGGCCAGGGTGCGCAGCCCCACGGCGATCCGGCCCGGCTCGTACCGGTCGGGCGGGCCCGGCACGGCGTGCCAGTCCACCGCGTCCGTCTCGTCCGTCACCCCGTACCGCGTCTCCGCCCGGGGCGGCCGGTCATCCGGCCCGGTCACCGTAGGCGGCCCTGCTGGCTTCGATGTCCGCGATGTGCTCGATCGCCCAGCCCGCGAGCGCGAGCGCCGGTGGGATGAGGCTGCGCCCGGTGGGCGTCGGGGCGTACTCGACCCGGGGCGGGACCTCCGCGTACGCCGTCCGGGACACGAGGCCGTCGCGCTCCAGGTTCCGCAGGGTCGGTGTCAGCATCCGCTGCGAGATCCCGGGTGTCCGCCGGTGCAGGTCGGTGAAGCGCAGGCGCCCCTGCTCCAGGGTCGTCACGATCAGCAGGGTCCGTTTGCCGTAGATCCGGTCGAGCACGGCACGGATCGTGCGCCCTCCGTCCCCCGGATCATGCAGGTGTGCCGGTACCGCGACATGACAACTCCTTGTGCCTGGCGCACATCCGTGTGCCTTTTGTAAGCCGTTCAACAGTGACTCATGATGAGGCAACTTACGCCTGGTAACCATCATGCAAGGGGCCACCGTGGACATCGCCCACTGGATCGTCGCCGCACTGCTGGCGGTCCTCTACCTCTACGCCGGTGGCAAGAAGGTCCTGCAGGACCAGGCGCGGCTGCGGCCCATGATGGGGTGGGTCGACCGCGTACCCATGCCGATCGTCAGGCTCGTCGGGACGCTGGAGGTCCTCGGCGCGGCGGGCGTCGTCCTGCCGCCGCTGACCTCGGTCGCCGCTGGCTCGCCGTCGCCGCGGCGATCGGCCTCGCCCTGATCCAGGTCGGGGGCGTCGTGGTGCACGTGTCCCGCGGTGAGGCCCGGCAGATCGGACCCAACACCGCCCTGCTGGTGGCCGCCGTCGCGACCGCCTGGCTGGGGACCACCTGGCTCTGACCGGCGGAGCCCCCGGCCCGTCGGGACGGCGCCCCCGCCCACGAGGGCCGGGCCGCCGCCCCCGCCCCACCGCTCCGCCGTCGCGCGACGGCACGGTGGCACGGGGGTTCGCGTCAGTTGAGCGGTGCGGGAGGCGGTGTGCCGTAGAAGGTGATCGGCGGCCAGCCCTTCGCCTCGGCTATCTCGGACAGCGCGTTCGCGATCTCCAAGGGGGTGATCTCCTGCGCCGTGGGTACACCGTTGGGCCGGTCCACCCGCACGCTGAAGGTCATCTCCATCATCAGGTCGGAATCCGAGATGCTCGCCTGCGCCCCGAACTCGGTGCCCTGCGGGAACTCGACCGCGTCGGCCTGCGCGCCGTCCACGCCGGTGGCGGCGGTGGCCGCCCCGGCCGAGGCGAACACCGCGCCCGCCGCGGCCGTTCCCGAGTATCCCAGCAGCGACCTTCTGGACATGTTCGCCATGGTCCCCTCCTCCTGTCGTTCCCCCGCGCCCCTCGGCGGGAGCCATGATCGATCCTAGGGACGGCCCCGGGGAGGACGAGGTGCTTCCGTTCATTTCCCGTACCTGGGCACGAGTCGCCCCGGCACCCCGGCAGTTGACCTCCGTACGACCGCCGGGGAGGCAGGCGGACCGACGCCAGGACCCACATTATTTAGGTTAGGCTAAGCTAAAGAAATCTTGGCGGTTCGGACCCCCACGGCGCGTACGTCGCCAGGGGAGGGAATTCACTCATGGGCCTGTCCACCATCGACTCGTATCCGATGCCGGAACGCACCGCTCTCCCCCGGTCACGCGTGTCCTGGAGGATCGATCCCGCGCGTCGCGCTGCTCGTCCCGGACATGCGGAACCACTTCGTCGACGCGTTCCCGGCGGGCCGGTCGCCCGTGGTGGGGTGGAGCTCGTCGACACCATCGCGGCCCTCAGCGAACTCGCGGCGACGCCGCGCATGCCGGTCGTGTTCGGTGCGGAGCCGGCCGGACAGGCTCCGGGACAGCGTGGGCTCGTCGGCGACGTGTGGGGTCCGGGCATCGGGAACGAGCCGGACGCGACCGCGGTCGTCGCGCCGCTCACGCCCCGCCCCGCCCCGGCGAGCACCTGCCGGCGAACGTGCGTCACAACGCCCCTGCGCAGCAATCTGGGCAGACTGCCGCGCCATGAACGACGTCCAGCCGTTCGTCGCCGCCGACGCGGTGGCCGACGTCTCCGCCGAGGAACACGCCCGAAGAACGCGTGACCGCGTCACCAGCGGCACACGTCACGCACACCGACACCACGAGAGACGGAGACCATGACCGTACGGGCCGCGGAGGCCGGATCCAGTGACGTGACCGGCGGGGAGACCCCCCGCAGGCTGTCGCATCCGGATGTGGGAATCGGCACGACGACCGCGCACGACAGCGGGTACGGCAGCGGGTGCGACCTGTGAACGGGGTGGGGGCGGACATGAGGGCGGTCACCGGCGACCACGTGGACGCGGAGCCACCGCCACGGCCCGAGGAACCGCGACGCGGCACGGTCGTCGTCAAGTTCGGCGGTAACGCCATGGTGGACGCGGACCTGCAGCGGTCGTTCGCCCAGGACGTCGTGGAGCTGTGGCGCGCGGGCCTGCGCCCGGTCGTCGTCCACGGGGGCGGGCCGCAGATCAGCGCGATGCTCGACCGGCTCGGCCTGGAGACCCGTTTCGAGGCGGGGCTGCGGGTGACCACTGCGGAGACCATGGACGTGGTGCGTATGGTCCTGTCCGGCGGTGTCCAGCGGGAGCTGGTCGGCCACATCAACGCCCATGGGCCCTTCGCCGTGGGTGTGACGGGCGAGGACGCGCACACCATGACGGCAGTGCGGCGGCAGGCCTGGGTGGACGGACGGCCGGTGGACATCGGCCTCGTCGGCGACATCGTGGACGTGAACCCGGGCATGGTGCGCACCCTCCTGGAGCAGGGGCACATCCCGGTGGTCTCCCCCGTGGCGCGCGGCGAGGAGGGGGAGGTCTACAACGTCAACGCCGACCTGGCGGCGTCGGCCCTGGCCGTGGCCCTCGGAGCGGAACGGCTGGTGGTGCTCACCGACGTGGAGGGGCTGTACGCGAACTGGCCGCACAGCACCGAGGTGATCGAGCGCCTGACGGCCGCCGCGCTGGACGAGCTGCTGCCGGGCCTGACGAGCGGCATGCTGCCGAAGATGGAAGGCTGCCTGCGCGCCGTCCGGGGTGGCGTGCGCAGCGCGCACGTCCTCGACGGCCGGGTGCCGCACGCGGTGCTGCGAGGGGTCCTCGATGAGTCCGGACCGGGCACCACCGTGGTGCCCGACACCAGCCCGGCCCACGACCTGAACCCGGTCTGACCCCGGTCCGGTCCCGGTGGCCCCGCAGCTGCCCCGGACCCCTGTCCGGGGCGGGCCGCGGCACGGGATGCGCCCGATCCTCACGGATACGCGGACGACCACCGGAAAGCGCGCACATGGGGGTGGACGGTCACAGGGTCCTCGCGAGGATGCGCGCGTCGCGCCGCGGGTCCAGTGACTCCGCCCAGGACCGCGGCGCCTGACGTACCGTCGCGGGCGCGAACCCGTAGCGCAGGAAGAGGCCGCCACCGCCGGTCGTCGCCGTGAACAGGGAGCCGAGCGCCTGGGCGCGCGCCACGGACAGAGCGGCGCGCAGGAGCACCGCCCCCACGCCGCGCCCCTGCATGTGCCCGGCCACGCAGAAGTTGTAGAGAACACCTGCGGGTCCACGGTCCTCCCCCGGGTCGGCGGGGTGCACGCACAGGCCGGCACATGCTTCGAGACTGCCTCCTGGGCCCTCCGCCACGAGGAAGTCGGCCGCGCGGGTGGCGTAGAGCGACGCGGGCCGCTCCCGCAGCGCACCCGAGCGCATGAAGGGCCGGGACAGGTCGGCGAGTTCCGCGGCTTCCTCCACGCGGGCGAAGCGCACGGAGGGTGCAGGCGCGAGGAGCGCATGCGGCAGGGGGGCGGGACGCGGCGTAGCCGTGATCAAGGCTTTCCTTCCTCGGTTCCACGAACGAAGAGCGGCTCCAACGAAACAGGCGAGCTAAGGTTAGCCTTACCTAAGTCACGCGTCCAGCGGGGATCGGGTGCCGCAGGACACTTCGCGGCGTCACGCGGCCCGCAAATCCGCGGTGAACAGCGACGTCTGACACCCCGCCGGTACACACCGAGGGCCGGTGCCGGAGCGCCGCGCGGGCGTTCCGGCACCGGCCTCGGCCGACGGCGGTTACGAAGAGGGGGTCAGGCGTCCGTGGACGCCGCGAGCGAGCGGGGGCGCAGATCCGTCCAGCGGGCCTCGACGAATTCCAGGCATGCCTCCCTGCTGTTCTCGTCGAAGACGGTCGTCCACCCTCCGGGTACCTCGGCGAAGGCCGGCCAGAGCGAGTGCTGGCCCTCGTCGTTCACCAGGACCAGGAATCGGCCGTCGGGGTCGTCGAACGGGTTGGTGCTCATGTGTCAGTGCCTCCTCGGGTACGGCACGGCCGCTGACAGCCGTGCCGGGAGAGTTCTTCAGGACGTCGGCGAGGACGGGCCGGGTGCGCGGGTGAACGGCACCCGGCGGAACGGGCGTTCCCGGTCCCGCCGTCCAACGGTTCCCGGCCCGCCGGTGCCGCGGGACCTGCCGACGAGCGGCGAGGGGCCGGCCGTCGGCAGGTCCCCCAGGGCGCCGTGCGCGGTGACTGGCGCCCGGTCAGCGGTCCGCGCCGGGCATTCCCCCGACGCCGCCACCGGACCGGGGCCGGACGGTCCTGCCGATGCCGACGAGGTCGTGGACGTGGTGCTCGGCAAGGGACATGGAAGGCCCGTTCAGGAGATGGATCGGGGATGGAAGCGAAGGTCGCGATTAGGTTAGGCTCGCCTAATCGAGGCGAGCTTAGCCTTTCCCCTTCCCTTCTCACAAGGAGACGTTCATGCGCCTGGTGATCGAACGGGTCCGCTCCGAGGACAGCCCCGACGTGCCCGTCAGGGGGCTCTGCCGGACCACGGCCGACGACCTCACCAGCCGGCCGTGACCGGTCCCGCAGCCGGCGCCGCGGCCGGCCCCGAGAACCCCTTCGCCGGGTTCGGACTGTCCGGCACCCCGGGAACCGACGCCTTCTGGGCGGCGGCAGGGGCACCCGCGTCCGTACCCGACGGCGACGGCGGCTGGGTGACCCTGTTCCTCCGGCGCGGGTCCCCGGCGAGCATCGCCTTCGAGAGCTGGTCGGAGCCCGTCCCTCTGCGCCGGTGGGGCGGCACGGACTGCTGGTACGCGGAGGTGCCCATGCCCGCGCGGCTGCGGGTGACCTACCAGTTCCTCGCGGACGACGCGGCGTACGCCGACCCGTTCAACCCGGTCGGCGCCGGCGCCGACCGTTCCATCGCCGCGACCCCGGACGCGCCGGACCAGCCGCACTGGCCCGTCGTGGGCGCCGACGACGTCCTGCCCCTCCCCCGCACCCGGCTCCGGTGGACCAGCGCGCGACTCGGCGGGCGGCGCACCGTGCGGGTCCATCCGGCGGGCGGTGGCGGGCCGGTGGTCCTGCTGCTCGACGGGGACGACTGGCTGTACCTGCACCCGGCCATGACCGCGTTCGACTCGGCCGTGGCCGCCGGCGACATGCCTCCCGTCACCCTCGTCTTCGTGCCCACGAAGGACAGGGAGGCCGAATTCGGGTGCGGACCCGGGCTGTGGGAGGCGGTCCGGGACGAACTGCTGCCGCTGGTGGCGGAGTCCGGCGTACCCGCCGACCTGGACCGGCTGGTGGTCGCCGGGCAGAGCCTCGGCGGGCTGAGCGCGATGTACGCGGCGCTGGAGTTCCCGGACCTGGTGTCCCGGGTCGCCTGCCAGTCGGCGTCGTTCTGGTGGACCCCAGACGCCCTGGAGCGGGCCGACCCGCTGGGTGGTCCGCCGGGCGGCACCGTCGCGGCGCGCCTGCGGGAGCGCCCCGACCTGTCGGGCCTGCGGGTCGCGTTCGACGTGGGGGAACACGAGACGCGCATGCTGCCCCACTGCGAACCCGCCGAGGCGCTCGCCGCACAGGCCGGTGCGACCGTGCGGGTCTCACGGTCGGCGTCGCACCACGACCGGGCGGGCTGGCGGCACGCCCTGCTCAGGGATGTCGCCTGGACGCTCGTCTAGGTTCCCTTCGCCCGTACAGGACACCCACCGCTCACCGGGCCACGGCGAGGCAGTACGCCTCGTCGGTGGCGAGGAGGTTGCGGTGGGTGTCCTCGGCGGTGATGACGCCGTCGTCCAGGACGAGCACCCGGTCGGCGGCGTCCAGGACGGCCGGGCTGCTGGTGATCACGACGGTGGTGCGGCCCCGGCGCATCTTCGCGATGTTGCGGGCGATGAGCTGTTCGGTGACCGCGTCGACGGCCGTGGTCGGGTCGTGCAGGACCAGGACGTCGCTGTCGGCGGCGAGGGCGCGGGCCAGGGACAGCCGTTGACGCTGTCCCCCCGAGAGGTTCGCCCCGCGGTCGCGTACGCCGTGGTCGAGCCCTTCGCGGTGGAGTGCCACGACGTCGGTCAGCATGGACGCCTCGACGGCTTCGGGGACCATCCGGCTGGTGCCCGACGGGTCTATGTTCGTACGGAGGGTGCCCGCGAAGATCTCCGCGTCGTACGGGTTCACCAGCATGTGCTCGCGTACCGCCTCGATCGCCAGGTCCGCGAGGTCCTGCCCGCCGACCCGGACCGCGCCCTCGTACGCGTGGGGCGGGGTGTTCACGGCCAGGATCGACGCGAAGTCGGCCGCCGCGCGCGGCTGGTAGGCGGCGATGGCGACGAACTCACCGGCGGACACCCGGAACTTCAGCTCGCGCAGCGAGCCGTACCGTACCCCGTCGATCTCCAGGTCCCCGGCCGCGGCCGGGAGTTTTGTGCCCGGGGTCGTCACCGGCGGCGCGGAGAGCACCAGTGCCATCCGCTCGGCCGACGCGCGGGCCATCATCACGTACTTCGGCATCTCGGAGAACAGCTTGAGCGGTTCCATGATGAACTGCGCAAGCCCGACGGCCATGACGAGCTCGCCGATGGTGATCTGCCGCTCGAAGGCCAGCCAGCCGGCCGTCAGGGTCACGGCGGCGGCGAGGACCGCGTTGAGGGCCAGTGCGGTGCCCGCGTACCCGCCGTTCACCTTGGCGACGGTGATCGCCTGGCGCTTCGCGTCCGTGCTGACCCCGCGGTAGGACGCGAACGCCGCGTGGTTGCCGCCGAAGCCGTGCAGCGGGCGCAGTCCGGTGATCAGGTCGGCGACCTTCGCACCGGCCCGTGCCACCCTGGCCTGCTGTTCCTGGGTGCTGGCGCCGATCCGCTTGGACATCACGCTCAGGACCGACAGGATCGCGACCGTTCCCACGATCACCAGCAGGCCGAGCCGCAGGTCGGCCAGGCCCAGGGCGATCGCCGCGACCAGCACCGCGACCAGCGAGCTGATCAGGAGCGGCACCACCTCGATGATGTCGGCGGTCTGGTCGGCGTCCTCGGTGGCGATGGTCAGCACCTCGCCGGACTTCAGGTCGACGTCCCTGGCCACCGGCTGGAGTCCGCAGGCCGCGACCCGCACCCGCCAGCGGTGCGCCTCGGTCGTGTTGGCCGCCTGCAGGACGCGCATCCCGAACCGCCACGACAGCGAGACCGTCGTGATGATCACGGCCAGCGCGCCGATCGACAGGCCGAGCGAGCCGAGGCTCCGCTCCTGGAGGGAGTGTTCGACGATCAGGCCGAGCGCGATGGGGAAGGCGGTCTCACCGGCCTGGTACAGGCCCATGAGGATGGTGCCCCGGGTCATGGCGCCGACGTTGCGGCGCAGAGCGGTCCGGAGGATGTCGGACCCCTGGCGGGGCCGCTGCGGGTCAGGAGTGGTCATCAAGGTGGCTGGCAATCGCTTCCGGGGTTCGCAGGGTGAGCAGGTCGCGGATCGTGATCACAGGACCGTACTCCCGGCGGAGCAGCCCGATCAGCCGCACCGCCAGCATGGAGTGTCCCCCGAGGGAGACGAAGTCACTCACCGCGCTCACCTCGTCGTCGTCCAGGTCCAGTGCCTCGGCGAAGAACTCGCAGACCACGGTCTCCGTCTCCGTCTCCGGGCCGCGTTCGACCGACGTGGTCAGCACGCCTAGCGGCCTGGCCTCCGGGAGCGCCTTGGTGTCGGCCTTGCCGTTCACCGTCAGCGGGATGCTGTCGACCTGGGCGTAGTGCGTGGGCCGAAGGAAGTCCGGCAGTCCGGCGCCCACCTCGGCGGCGACGGTCGCGAGGTCGGAGCCGTCGAGCACGAGGTAGGCGGCCAGCCGGTACGCCCCGTCGACCTCCGGGGCGGGCTGGGCCACCGCGGCGGTGAACCGCACCGCCGGATGCGCCGCGAACGCCGCCTCGACCTCGCCCAGCTCGACCCGGTGGCCCCGGATCTTGACCTGCTGGTCGGTGCGGCCGAGGTACATCAGGTTCCCGTCGGGCCGGCGGACCACCAGGTCGCCGGTGCGGTACATGCGCTCGCCGGGTGTGCCGAAGGGGCACGCGACGAACCGGTGCGCGGTCTGGGCGGGCTGGTTCAGGTAACCGCGCGCGATGCCGACGCCCGACACGTACAGCTCACCGGGGACCCCGTCCGGCACGGGCCGCAGCCACGGGTCCAGCACGTACACCTCGGTGTTGTCGATCGCGACGCCGACCACCGGGTCCTGGCATTCGAAGGTGCCGACGCCGAGGGTGTTGATGGTGTACTCGGTGGGCCCGTAGAGGTTGTAGCCCACCGTCCCCTCGGTCTCGGCGAGTCGCTGCCAGAGCCGCGGGGTGACGGCCTCGCCGCCCAGCAGCACCAGTGCGGGCCGGCGTGCGGGGTTGTCGAGCAGTCCTTCGGCGACCAGTTGCTGGGCGTAGGTCGGGGTCACGTTGATGACGTCGATGCCGTGCTCACGGCAGTACTCGACCAGCCTGGGCGCGTCGCGGCGCAGCTCCTCGTCGCAGATGTGCACCTCGTGGCCGTCGGCGAGCCACAGCAGTTCCTCCCACGACATGTCGAACGCGAACGACACGGTGTGCGCGATCCGGAAGACCCGGTCCTGATGCTCCGCGAGCACCGGTTCGAAGATGCGGCGCTGATGGTTGATCAGCATGTTGGTGAGACCGGCGTACTCGGTCACCACGCCCTTGGGCTTTCCGGTCGATCCGGAGGTGAAGATCGTGTACGCGGGGTGCCGCAACCGGTCGGGGTCGTCCGGTGCGAACGTCACGAACGGCTCCGCCTCCGGCAGCGGGCGGTCGAGCTCGATCAGGTCGCCGGTCAGCCGGGGCGCCACGGCGCTCACGGTGAGGATGACGTCCGGGCGGGCGCCCTCGACGATCGCCGCGATCCGCTCGTCCGGGTGGTCGAGCTCCAGCGGCACGTAGGCGGCGCCGACGCGCAGCACGGCGAACAGTGCCACGATCCAGTCGGGGGAACGCGGGATCGCGAGGCCGACGGTCGTCTCCGGGCCGATGCCGCGCGCGGCGAGTACGCCCGCCACAGCGCGGCTGCGGTCACGGAGTTCGGCGAAGGTCGTGGTCGAGCCGTGCGCGACGAGGGCGACCCGCTCGGGGTCACGGTCGGCCGCCCGGTCGAACCGGTCGACGACGGTGTCCGTGCCGACCTCGGTGCGCTCGGCGGGCGCGGGCTCCGGGCCGACGCCCCGCAGTGCGCCGACCGGGCCGGTGGAGCGGGCCAGGTCGTCGAGCACGCGCAGGTAGTCGTCCAGGAGGCTGCGGGCGTTCTCCGTGTCGTCGTCGCGGTGCTCCAGCTTCACGGTGAGCCGGTCGCCGGGGGTCACGACCCAGGTGAACGGGTAGTGCGTCGAGTCGTCGGCCTTCACCGAGGTGATGCCGTGCCGGACGTTCATCTCGGCGAACGCGTCCATGTCCAGGAAGTTCTGGAGCACGAACAGGTTGTCGAAGAGGCTGTCGTGCCCGCCGGCCCGCTGGATCTCACCGAGCCCCAGGTGCTCGTGCTCCATCGCCTCGACCCTGGCCGCCTGGACCGCCGACAGGTATGCGCGGACCGTGTCGTCCGGACGGGCCCGCGTCCACATGGGCACGGTGTTGAGGAGCACGCCGACGATGTCGGAGAGGCCCTCGCCCTCACGGCCGGAGACGGTCACGCCGAACACGGCGTCGCTGCGGCCCGTGCGGGCGCCCAGCATGAGACCGAACGCGCCGGTCAGCACCGAGTTCAGTGTGACGCCGTGCGCCCTGGCCGCCTCCCGCAGCAGTTCCGACCGCTCGGCGGACAACTGGTGCACGAGCGCGTGCGGCAGGTCGTCCGTGAGCGGCGGGTTGGGTCCGGCGAGGAGTGTGGGGCCGGTGAGGCCGGACAGGTGCTCCGCCCAGAAGCGTTCCGACACGGCGGGGGCCCTGGCGTCGAGCGTCCGGGCGTAGTCCTCGAAGCCCGGCGTGGCCGGGGTCGCGTCCAGCGGTTCGCCGGCGAGGACGGCCCGGTAGGCGTCGAACAGGTCGCGCAGCAGGATCTCCCGGGACCAGCCGTCCCACAGCAGCAGGTGGTAGCTGAGCAGCAGGCCGTCACGGTCGTCGGGCAGACGCACCACGGTCAGCCGGATCAGCGGTGGCTCGTCCGGTTCGAAGCCGGTGTCGCGGTCCCGGGCACGCAGGGCCTCGGCTTCCTCGTCCGTCTCCAGGAGGACGGTGCGGACGTCGACCCGCCGGCCGGCCTTGAGGACCTGGACCGGGTTCCCGTCGTCGTCGGTGGTGAAGCCGGCGCCCACGACGGGGTGCCGCGCGATCACGTACGCCATCGCCTCGGCCAGTGCGCCGGTGTCCAGGCGCCGGTCGAAGGTGAAGTAGCTCTGGGCGACGTAGTGTCCGGCCGTGCCCGCCATCTGGGCCTGGAAGAACAGGCCCCGCTGGAGCGGAGTGACCGGTGCCGTGCGTTCGGCCGTCGTGGAGGCGTCCGCGAGGCGTTCCAGGGCGTCGCGCCAGTGCCCGGTGATCTCGTCGGGTATGCCGTCGGCGAGGGTGAACGCGGTGTGCAGGCTTCCTGTGGCGTCGTCGGTCCAGGCGTTGACCTCGACGGCGTACGGGCTGCCCTGGTCCCCACCGGTGAGGTGCGGTGCCTGGGACTCGCCGCCCCTGCCGAGGTAGTTGAACAGCACCTGCGGGCGGGCGTTCAGCAGCGGGGCCGTCTGCGGGTCGAGGTATCTGAGCCGGCCGTAGCCGACGTGCCCCTGCTCGTCCGGCTGGCGTGCGGCGACTTCGCGGGCCGCCTCGACGGGGTCGGTGTGCGCGGTGAGGCGTACGGGTGCGATGGAGGTGAACCAGCCGACCGTGCGGCTGTAGTCGTGGTGCTCCAGCGCCGGGACCCGGCCGTGCCGTTCCAGCTCGATCGCGAGATCGGTGGGTGCCGGCTGGATGTGCGTGAGCGCGGTCCGCAGTGCGCCGCAGAGCAGTTCGGTGAGGCCGACACCCAGTACGGCGGGTGCGGTACGGGTCACCCGGTCGCTCACGTCGGGTGCGAGCACGACGGTGGTCCCGCGCAGCCCCGTGACGGCGGGCAGCAGCGCGGGGGCCTGGAGCGTGGTGATCCAGTGCCCGAGGTCGTCGGTCGCACGGGCGGTCACGGAGCTCAGTGCCTCGGCGTACTCGGCGTAGGACGTGGTCGGCGGTGCGAGGGTCGCACCGCGCAGGGCGACGGCGAGGTCGTCCAGCAGGATCAGCCAGGACACCGCGTCGACGGCGAGGTGGTGCACGGTGACCACCAGGGTCCGGCTCGCCGCCAGCCACGAGAACGCGATGACGTCCCCGGCCTCGGGATCGAGGAGCCCGGCGGCCTCGTTCGCCGCGGTCGTCGCGTCGGCCGTGTCCGCCCGGACGACGGTGACCTCGCGGGCCGGTTCGGTGCGCAGCGCCCACACACCGTGGGTGACGCGTAGCCGCAGCCGGAGGGCGGGGTGGGCGGCCACGACGGCGTTCGCCGCGCGTTCGACATCGGCGAACGCGGTGCCTTCGGCCGCCACCAGTGCCCTGGCCTGGGCGAACCGGGTGAGCGAGCCGCCCAGTTCACGCTGTCGCAGGATGATGGGCGTCGGCGTCAGGGGGCCGTCCTCACGGCGGGCGGGCGGAGGTGCGGCGGCCTGCGGAGTGCGCGTGGGGAGGTTTTCGGCGAGCGCGCGCGGTGTCTTGAGCAGGAACACGTCCCGGGGCGCGACGGCCAGACCGAGCGCCCTGGCCCGGTTGACGAGGGTGATGGCGACGATGCTGTCGCCGCCGGCCATGAAGAAGTCGGTGTCGGCGTCGACGGAGGCGCCCGGCAGGATCTCGGCGAAGATGCCGACGAGCGCGCCGAGCACGGAGTCACTCGCGGCGGCCACCGGGGTGTCGTCCTGTACGGCGCGTTCGGTCAGGGCCTTGCGGTCCAGCTTGCCGTTGACCGTCAGCGGCAGCGCGTCGACCGTCAGGACCCGGCCCGGCACCATGTGCGCGGGCAGCTTCGCGGACAGCAGAGCGGTGAGGTCGCCGGGCACCCGGCCCACGACATGGGCGACCAGGTGGTCACCGCCGGTCGCCGTGGTGACGGCCACGTCGATGACGCCGTCGAGTTCCCTGATCGCGGACTCGACCTCGCCGAGCTCGATGCGGAATCCCTTGAGCTGCACCTGGTCGTCGGCGCGGCCGGTGAACTCCAGCTCACCGTCGAGCGTCCGGCGGGCGAGGTCGCCCGTGTGGTACATGCGGGAGCCGTCGTCGGCGAACGGGTTCGCCACGAACCGGCCGGCGGTGAGCCCGGGCCTGCCCAGGTAGCCGAGGGACACCTGGTCGCCCGCGACGTAGATGGCGCCGACCCGGCCGGGCGGCACCGGCCGGAGCCGGTCGTCGAGCAGATAGGTGACCAGGCCCGGGATCGGGCCGCCGATCGGGCTGGCCTCGTGGCCCAGGTCCTCGTCGGTGAGCACCCGGTGGGTGACGTGGACGGTGGTCTCGGTGATGCCGTACATGTTGACCAGTTCGGGCGAGGCGGTGCCGTGCCGTTCGGCCCAGCCGCGCAGCCGTACGGGATCCAGCGCCTCGCCCCCGAAGATGATCCGGCGCAGTGCGGTGGCCGGTCCGTCGGCGTGCCGGTCGGCCTCGATGAACTGGTAGAACGCCGACGGGGTCTGGTTGAGCACGGTCACTCCGCGTTCCCGGACCAGCCGGTGGAAGTCGACCGGGGAGCGGGTCAGCGCGTACTCCGGGACCAGCAGCTCACCCCCGTGCGCCAGTGCGCCCCACAGTTCCCAGACCGCGAAGTCGAAGGAGTAGGAGTGGAACTGGACCCACACGTCCTGCGGGCCGAAGTCCATGTCGGGCCGGGTGTTGGCGAGCAGCGTCACCACGCTGGAGTGCGGGACGACGACGCCCTTGGGCCTGCCGGTCGATCCGGACGTGTAGATGACGTACGCGGGGTCGTGCCAGCCGGCCGCCCGCGGTGCGGGGGTCTCCGGTGGCGCTTGCGGCGGTTCGTCACCCAGCACGAGCACGCGGGCGTGCGGGTCGGGCAGCCGGCCCAGGAGTTCCGTGAAGCGGTCCCGCTGCTCTCGGTCGACGAGCACGACCTGCACGGCGGCGTCGGCGAGGATGTACTCCAGCCGTTCGTCCGGGTACGCCAGGTCCAGGGGTACGTAGGCGCCGCCTGCGGAGACGATCGCGACGAGGGCGACGACCTGTTCCAGGGACCGCGGGACGGCGACGGCGACACGGCGGCCCGGGCCGACCCCGGCGGCTCGCAGGGCCGAGGCCAGCTCGTCCTTCGCCGCCTTCAGTTCGCCGTAGGTCATGGACGCGCCGGCCCCGTCGAGACCGCACCGGGTGACGGCGGTGGCTGCCGGGTCGCGGTGGGCGGCGGCGTCGAACAGTGCGCCCAGGGTCGTCGGGGTGATCCGCGCGGGACGCCGGGCGTCGTCGGGTGCCAGGTCGCCGACGGGGGCGTCGGGCCGGGTGAGGAGGCCGGTGAGGGTGCGGGTGAACGTGCTCAGGACGGCCTGGGCGGTCGTCTCCCGCAGCAGCGCGCCGTCGTAGATCAGGTTGAACCGGGGCCGGCCGTCGAGTGCGCGTTCCACCACCAGGGTCAACGGGTAGTGCGGGGCGCCCTCGTTGACGATGTCGGTGATGACCAGCTCGTCGCCGGGTGTCCGCAGCGCGTCCACGTCGGTCGCGACGTCGAACACCACCAGGGTGTCGAATCGGGCACCGGCGCCGGCCTGCCTGCCGATCCTCGCCAGCGAGACGTGCTGGTGCGGCAGTACGGCGCTCTGGTGTTCCCGTACCGAGGCGAGCAGCTCGGCCGCCGTGGTGGCACCGGTCCACCGGGCGCGCACGGGGATCGTGTTGATGAACAGGCCGACCATGTCCTCGATGCCGGGCACGTCCGCGTCCCGCCCGGACACCGTGGAGCCGAACACCACGTCCCTGCCCCGCAGGATGCCGCCCAGCGTCACCGCCCAGGCGCTGTGCACGGCCACGCTGAGGGGTACGCCGGCCGAGCGGGCGGCGGCGTCGATGTCGTCCGCCGGTTCCACCGCGGTGTCGGCGAACCGGTCGGAGGGGCTGTGGCCCTCGGCGACGAGCGACGGGCCGGGCAGGTCGGCGAGCTGGTCGCGCCAGACGCGGTCGCTCTCGTCCTCGTCACGTCCGGCGAGCCAGTGCACGTAGTCGGGGAAGCCGCCGATCCGGTAGGTGGTCCCCGGCCGGTGGTACTCGGCCAGCAGGGTGCGCAGCATCGGCGGCACCGACCAGCCGTCGGCGATGATGTGGTGCACCGTCTGCACCAGCACGTTCCGGCCGGAGCCCGCGCGGACGAGTGTGTACCGCATCAGCGGGCCGGTGGCCAGGTCGAACCCGGCGCGCCGGTCCCGCTCGGCGTGGTCGCGGATCTCGGCGTCGGTGATGCCGGGACGGTCCAGCGTGGTGAACGGCGCTTCGGCGTTGCTCTCCAGCACGGAGACCACACGGCCGTCGGCGAGCGCCACGAAGCGGGCGGCCAGGTTCGGGTACAGCTCCAGCAGCCGGGTGGCCGCCGCCGCGAGCCGGTCGGCGTCCACCTCGCCGTCCAGCGTCAGCAACTGCTGCTCGACGTAGCTTCCCGCCGAGTCGTCGTCGAAGACCGAGTGGAAGTACAGGCCCTCCTGCAACGGGGTCAGCGGCAGGATGTCCCGCAGGTCGGGGCCGTCCAGGGCGTCGACGTCGGCCTGTGTGAGCGGCAGCGGGCCGAAGTCGCTGGGAGAGTGGCCACCCTGGTCGAGGGCCGCCAGCCCGGCGAGGGCCTCGCTCAGGTAGGTGCCGACGGTCGTGATGTCCTCGTCGGTGAACATCCCGTCGGGCCAGGACACGGTGGTGACCAGCTCGTACTCGCCGCTCGCCGCGGGTTCGGCGATGGCGTTGAACTCCAGGCAGCGCGGCAGGCGCATCCTCGGGTCGCGCTTCTCGCCCAGCTGCCCTGTGGCACCGGCGGGCTGCCAGTCGCCGGACGCGCCCGAGTCGAAGCGGCCCAGGTAGTTGAACAGCACCTGGGGTGCGGGCGCGTCGAAGGCGGTGTCGGACAGGTAGCGCAGGGCGCCGTAGGAGACACCGTTGCCGGGCACCCGGGCGAGGTCTTCCTTGACCGCCTTGAGGGCCGCGGCCAGGTACTCCGGCGCGGTGGGATCGGCTGCCGCGCCGGGGTCCACGGTCACCGGGAACAGGGTGGTGAACCAGCCGACGGTCCGTGACAGCTCAGGCTCGAAGCCCGCCGCGTCCGCCACGAACCGGCCTTCACGGCCGTGGCCCTCCAGCTCGATGTGCGCGAACGTCTGGTCCTGGCCCAGGTCGCGGCGCCACCGGGCGAGGCCGACGGCGAGCGCGGTCAGCAGGACGTCGTTGACGCCCGCGTGGAACTTCGCGGGGATCTCACCGAGCAGCGCGGCCGTGACGTCGGCGCCGACGGGGAAGGCCCGGGTCCGCTCCCGGGCGACGGTGTCGGCCTCGGACAGCGGGCGCCTGCCCACCGGTTGGTCCGCTCCCGGCAGGGGGCGCAGGAAGTAGGCACGGTCGGCGTCGAACTCGGCCTGCCCGAGCAGTTCCGTCCAGCGCCGGAACGACGTTCCGACCAGGGGCAGTTCGATCCGGGCGCCGGAGGCGTACTGCCGCCATGCCGTGGCCAGGTCCTCCATCAGGACCCGCCAGGACACGCCGTCGATCACCACATGGTGGACGACGACGACCAGCTGGCGTGCCTCCCGGCGCCAGACGGCGCGCAGCATCACACCGTTGTCCGGGTCGAGCGCCTCGGTGGCGAGCGCGACGCACGCGTCGAGCGCCAGGTCGCTCTCCTGCCATCCGGCGAGGGTCCGGTCCGCGGCCGGGATGTCGAAGCTCCAGCGGTCACCGCGCACCAGCCGGGCCCGCAGCATGTCGTGCCGTGCGACGACCGCGCTGAGGATCGTGCCCAGGGCGTCGGCGGTCAGGTCCGCCGGGGTGTTCAGCACCATCGACTGCACGAAGCCGTCGATGGCGTCCGTGGTCTCGCCGAGCCACTGCACGATGGGCGATCCCACGACGGATCCGGTCGCCACGTCGGTGTGTTCGACGGTGGAGACGTCCTCGCGGCTCGCCACGGCGGCCAGGGCGCCGACGACGCTGTTGGTGAAGATCTGCCGTGCCGTGACGTAGACGCCCGTGTCGCGCAGCGCGCTCAGCAGCGAGATCGCCAGAATGCTGTCTCCGCCGAGCCGGAAGAAGTCCTGGTCCACGCCGACCTCGTCCAGCCGCAGCACCGACGCGACGGCCGCGCACACCAGGCGCTCGTTCTCGGTGGCGGGTGCGACGACCGAGCCCCCGAGCACGGGCTCCGGCAGCGCCGCCCGGTCGAGCTTGCCGTTCGCGGTAAGCGGGAACTCCTTCATCACGACCGTGTGGGTGGGCACCATGTACTCCACCATGTGCTCGACGGCCCACGTCCTGACCTCGTCGGCGGTCAGGTCCTCGCTCCCGGTGGCGGGGATGACGTAGCCCACCAGGTAGGTGCCGCCCGCGGTGTTCTTCCTGGCGACGACGCAGGTGTGCCGTACCCGGGGGTGTTCCGCGAGCCCGGCCTCGACGTCCTCGATCTCCAGCCGCATGCCGCGGATCTTGATCTGGTTGTCCGCCCGGCCGAGGAAGTCCAGCGAGCCGTCCGGGACGAACCGCGCGAGGTCACCGGTCCGGTACAGCCGGGAGCCGTCCGCCGCGAAGGGGTTCGCCACGAAGCGGGAGGCCGTCAGGCCTGCCGCGTTGACGTAGCCGCGTCCCAGGAGGAAGCCGCCGACGTACAGTTCGCCGCCGACGCCGACCGGGACGGGGCGCAGCTCGTCGTCGAGCACGTACAGCTGGGTGTTGGGGTTGGCCTTGCCGATGGACGTCGACAGGCGTTCGGCCTCGCCCCGGTAGATGACGTGCGAGACGCCGATCGTCGTCTCGGCGGGGCCGTAGCCGTGGTACATGGGGATGTCGAGGCGGGTGCGGAACCGCTCGTAGAGCTCCGGGGTCAGCACCTCGCCGCCGCACCACACGTGGCGCAGGCTGTCCAGCCGCCCGGAGTCGCCGGCGATCTCCAGCAGGACGTCCAGCATGGACGACACCAGGTACGTGAAGGTGACGCGCTGTTCGGCGATCACGCTCAGCAGGTGGTGCGGGTCCCGTTCACCGCCGGGCCTCAGGACGACCAGCCGGCCGCCGCACACCAGGGGCAGGAATATCTCGTTGATGGAGATATCGAAGGACAGCGGGGCCTTGAAGAGGGAGGCGTCGTCGTGGCCGAAGCCCAGAATCTCGTAGACCTGCCACAGCAGGCGCTCACTGATCGCCTCGTGACGGATCATCGCGCCCTTGGGGCGTCCGGTGGATCCGGAGGTGAAGATCACGTAGGCCAGGGCGGCGCCGGGGACGGTGATCTCGGGTCCCTCGGCGGGGTGGGAGCCGAACTTCCAGTCGCCGAGGTCGACGGCGACGGCTTCCGGTTCACCCGGGCCGTGTTCGCCCGAGCTGTTGAGCTGCAGGACGACCCGCGCGTCCTGGACGACGACGGACCGGCGCGCGGCGGGCCACTGCGGATCGAGCGGCACGAACGCGCAGCCCGCCTGGAGTACGCCGAGCAGGCCGATCACCATGTCGGCGGAACGGCCGAGCGAGATGCCGACGACCTGTTCGGCGGTGAGTCCGCGCTCGATCAGGTGGTGGGCCAACTGC
Organism: Streptomyces sp. NPDC058637; assembly: GCF_042717325.1. Classification (NCBI taxonomy): domain Bacteria; kingdom Bacillati; phylum Actinomycetota; class Actinomycetes; order Kitasatosporales; family Streptomycetaceae; genus Streptomyces; species Streptomyces sp. NPDC058637. The sequence continues at coordinate 218,437 of NZ_JBHXRD010000003.1, forward strand.
GCTGAGAGTTCAGCGACTTGACGGTACGTGAGGGAGCGGTGCTCGTCGACGACGGCGACGGCGTCGGGCCTGGCCCGTGCCTGCTCGCGGAACATCTCCACCAGGGTCGGGCGGACCCGGTCGGCGTCGGTGTCGTTCCACCCGGCGAGGGTCTCCAGCCGTGCGGCCGCGCTGGACGGGCCGATGCTGCCGATGGGCCGGTCGGGGAAGTCCGCGAGGTCGTCCAGGGCGAGCTGTGCGTCGGCCGGCCGGACGCCCTCGGGGAGGGAGATGCTGCGGCCGTCCGCACCGATTTCCCAACCGACGGGTCCGGCACCGCCGTTGTCCACCCATCCGAGGACGTCGGCGAACAGGGTGCCGGGAGTGAGGTCGATCCCGTCGGGGCCGTGGCCGGTCGCCCAGTACGACAGGCCGATGGCGCACGCCTCGGCGATGGTCCTGTCGGAATAGCCGCCTGTCCGGCGGCGTAGGCCGGCCAGGCCGGTGGGAGAAAGCCGCACGAGACGAGCACTCGGTTCCATCATCGAAGACTCCGCTTCCCTTCCAAGGTATAACGCTTAGCCTAGCCTAACTAAGGGTCACCTAACTACCCTCTCGCCACGCCCGCCACAGTCGCGCATACCTGCCGCCGAGAGCCACCAACTCCTCGTGCGTGCCTTCCTCGACGACCCGCCCCTCGTCCAGTACGGCGATCCGGTCCGCCGCCATCGCCTGTGTCAGCCGGTGGGCGACGAACAACGTGGTGCGGCCCGCGCACGCGGCCAGCACCGCCCGCTCCAGCTCCGCGGCGCCCTCGCTCCCGGCCTCCGCGGTCGACTCGTCGAGTACCACCACCGGTGCCCGTCCCAACACCAGCCGGGCCAGGGCGATCTGGGCGACCTTGGTGACGTCCAGCCGTTCTCCGCCCTCGCCGACCCTGGTGTCCAGCCCCTCGGGCAGCCCGTCGGCCCAGGCGTCGGCGCCCACCGTGCGCAGCGCGCTCATCAGCTCGGCGTCGGTCGCGTCCGGCGCGGCCAGCCGCAGGTCGTCGGCGAGCGGACCGGAGAAGACGTGCGTCTCCTGCGTCAGGATGCTCACCAGGGCGCGCGCGCCCGCCTCGTCCAGCTCGGCGAGGTCGCTCGGCCCGATGCGCACCGATCCCGCCTGCGGGGTCCCGATGCCCGCGATCAGCGCGGCCAGGGTCGACTTGCCCGCGCCTGTCGCCCCCACCAGGGCGAGCGAACCACCCGCCGGGATCGTCAGGTCGACGTCCCTGAGTACCGGGTCCTCGGTATCGGGATAGGTGAAGGTCAGTCCTTCCACCTTCACCGGGTACGGGACGGCCTCCGCGGGCGCGACGGTGGTGTCGCCCACCAGCCGGTCCTCGGCGTCCTCCCCCAGCACCCCGACCAGCCGGGTCAGGCTCGCGCCCGACTTCTGCGCCTCGTCGAAGGTGAACATGATCGCGCCCAGCGGGGTGAACAGCCGGTGGAACATCAGCGGGGCGGCGGACACCTCGCCCAGCGTGGCGGCGTCCGCCTCCAACAGGGCGTAACCCACCAGGAGGATGAGCACCAGCCCGATGAACTCGGCGCGGTTCTCCCTGCCCACGAACCGGCCGAAGAAGCGGAACACCTCGATGCCGAGGTTCCGCACCCGCCACGACTCGTCGGTGACCTTCTCGCGGACGGCACCCTCCAGGCGGTAAGCCCGGACGGTGTCGATCCCGTTCAGACCGCTGATCAGGGCCTGCGCGCGGTCGGCCTGGGCCACCCGCTGCTTCCGGTAGAGCGGGGCGGACCGGGGCAGGTACCAGCGCAGCGCCAGCGCGTACGCCGGCAGCGCGGCGGCGCCCGCCAGCCCGAGCCGCCAGTCCAGGCCGAACATGCCGATGGTGGCGATGGCGACGAGCACGCCCGCCGAGAACACGGTGGGAACGGCCGTCCGGATGCCCCTGGACAGCACTGCGACGTCGTCACCGACCCGGGACAGCACGTCGCCCCGGCCGACCTGCTCGATCCGGGCGCTCGGCATCCCGAGCACCGCCCGGACGGCGCCTTCACGCAGCCGTGCGAGCAGGTCCGCGCCCAGCCGGCCGATCAGGTACGTCGACATCGCGGTGGCCGCCGCGCCGAACACCGCGGCGGCCACCATCAGCGCCCCGATCGTGACCAGGACCGAACGTGACTCACCCTCGACCACCCCGTCGACCACCTGGCCGAGCAGGAGTACCGGGAGTACCTGGAGCGCCGCCCCCGCCACCGTGGTGAACACGGTGGCGAAGGACAGCCAGGGCAACTCGCGGCAGTGCGCCGCGACCCATCGGGCACCCTCGCGTCCGGTCGCCGTGCGCAGGGACGCCGGTGTGACGCGTGTGTCGGCGGCACTCATGCGCGGACCGATGCGGACCAGGGGCGGAACAGGGTGATCACCACTTCTACTCGACCGACTTGACGAGCTCGTCGATCCCGTACGGCATGGACAGCAGGGTGCCCTGGGACAGGGCCGCACCGACCGCCGGGCCCTCGCTGTCCAGCAGGTACGAGACCTTGCCGGCCTTGACCGCGGACAGGTTGTTGAACAGCTCGAACTTCTTCAGCGCGTCCGTGTCCGCCTTGTCGTTGATGACGACGATGCGGTCGACGTCGATCAGGTCGACGCGCTCGGGGGACAGAGCGGTGGAGAACTCGCCGCCGGCGACCTTGTCGATCTCCGTCGCACCCTTGTAGCCGATGCCCGTCAGCAGGCGTCCGCGCACGTCGGTGGTGGTGAAGGCCGAGATGGAGTCCTTGTACCAGGACACCGCGACAGCGGTCTCCTTGCCGAACTGCGGGTTGGCCTCGCGGGCCACGTCGAGCTTGCCCTGGATCTCCTTGACCAGCGCGGTGCCCTCCGCCTCCTTGCCGAGCGCCTTGGCTATGTGGACCGCGTTGTCCTGCCACGGTGCGCTGAACAGGTCCTTCTCACCCTTGGTGCGGCCCACCGTGGGAGCGATCTTGGAGAGCTTGTCGTAGGCGGCCTGGTCGACCTCGGAGTAGACCGCGAGGATCAGGTCCGGCCGCAGGGAGGCGATCTTCTCGAAGTTGGGGCCCGCGTCGCCGTTCTTCATGACGACCTCGGGGCGGGCGTCGCCCCACTTGTCCTTCACCCAGGGCCACTGGGTGTTGATGTCGGGCGACTGACCCGCCGGATTCGGGTACTGGTCGACCATGCCCACCGGCTTGATGCCGAACGCCAGGACGGTCTGGTCGTCCGTGTAGCCGACGGTGACGACTCGCTCGGGGGTCTTCTCGATCTTCGTGGATCCGAACGCGTGCTCCACGGTGACCGGGAACGCGCCGGCGGCGGCCGGAGCCTTCTCGCTCGCCTTGTCACTCGGCTTGTCCGTGGTGTCGGAACCACATCCGGCGAGGAGGCCGACGCCGAGCGCCGCGGCGGACGCCACTGCCGCCAACCGCCGCCAGGACTTCGTGACCGTCGTCGTTCTATGGAGGAACATCCGGAATCCCTTGCTTTCGCACTGTCCACGCGCCCCCGTCTAAGGGCAGCCAAACCTTATCCTGCAGCAGTGAGGTTAGCCTAGCCTAACTGTTGCTATTTCCCTTACCCGCAGCTCAGTTGCTCCGGACGTGCGTACGGCCGATCGGAACGATCAGCGGACGGTCGCCCACCGGGTCGTCGATCACCTTGGCGCGCAGCCCGAACGCCTCGTGCAGCAGCTCGGCGGTGATCACGTCACGCGGGTGCCCCTGCGCGAGGATCGAACCCGCCTTCATCACCACGAGGTTGTCGCTGTAGCGCGTCGCCAGATTGAGGTCGTGCAGCACCATGACCACCGTGCAACCCGACTCGTGCAGGTCGTCAACCAGGTCGAGCACGTCGATCGCGTGCGCCAGGTCCAGATAGGTGGTCGGCTCGTCCAGCAGCAGCAGGTCGGTGCCCTGGGCCAGGGTCATCGATATCCATACGCGTTGGCGCTGTCCGCCGGACAGCGAGTCGACCGGGCGGTCGGCCAGTTCGGACACCCCGGTCATGGCCAGCGCGCGCTCCACGACGTCGGCGTCGTCCGAGGACCACTGCCGCAGCCAGCTCTGGTGCGGGTGTCGCCCCCTGGCGACCAGGTCGGAGACGGTCAGACCCTCCGGCGCGACCGGCGCCTGGGGCAGCAGGCCGAGCTTCTTCGCCACGTCCCGGGTTTTGAGCCTGCCGATGTCCTCGCCGTCCAGCACGACCGACCCGGCGGCGGGCTTGAGCAGCCGTGTCAGGGTGCGCAACAGGGTCGACTTGCCGCAGCCGTTGGGGCCGATGATGGTGGTGATCACCCCGGGCGGGATCGCCACGTCGAGTCCGTCGATGACGGTCCGGCTGCCGTACCCGACCGTGACGCCCTCGGCTGCCAGCCGTGCGACGTCAGCTGTCCCGGACTCGGTCTCGGTGATGGTTCGAGCGGACACGTGCCCCCCTCTGTTCGGATTGCGGAGACCTTCGCATGATCTATCTGAGGTTCGCGCGCACCAGCAGGTACACGAGGAAGGGGCCGCCGATCGCGGCGGTGACCACACCGACGGGGAGGGTCACCGGCAGCGCCGTACGCGCGACCAGGTCCGAACCGAGCAGCAGCAGCGCCCCGACCAGGCCGGAGACCACCATCGGCGGCGTCGGGCACCTCGCCAGACGCATCGCCACCTGCGGCGCCACCAGTGCGACGAACGGGACCGGGCCGGCCGCGCTCACCGCCACCGCGGCCAGCAGGACCGCGCACAGCAGCAGGATCGCGCGCACCGTCGTGTAGCGGACGCCCAGGCCGGCGGCGACCTCGTCGCCGAGGTGCAGCGGCCTGAACTGGAAGGCGGCGCCCGCCAGGACGGCCATCAGGACGAGCGTGCACCAGATCGCGATCCCGACCTCGTCCCACGAACGGTTGTCCAGCGAGCCGACCAGCCAGGTCTGGGCCCGGGCCACGTCCCTGATGTCGGCCGTGACCAGCAGCCAGGTGGTGATCGCCTGCATCACGGCGCTGACCGAGATGCCGATGAGGATGAGCCGGAAGCCGTCGATGCCGCGCCGCCACGCCATGAAGTACACCAGCAGCCCCGTGCCGAGGCCGCCCGCGAGGGCCGCGGCGGACATGCCCACGGCGCTGACGACCGCCGCGGCGGCGCCACCCGACACCGTCACCAGGAACACCGCGACCGCGCCGGCGCCCGTGGTGATCCCCAGGACGTCGGGACTGGCCAGCGGGTTGCGCGCGACGGACTGGGTGACCGCCCCGGACACTCCCAGTGCGATGCCCACGACGAGCCCGGCCATGGCGCGCGGCATCCGCAGATCCATGATGATGAACTCGTCGAACTGTTCGCCCCGGCCGAGGACCGTGGCGACGACCCGGGACAGTCCGATGGGGAAGTCACCGATGCTGACGGACAGGCAGAACAGCAGGAAGGTCCCCGCCGTCAGCAGCACCGTGAGGGACACGAGCCAGGGCCGCCACACGAAGGACACCTGGCCGAGGCGCACACCGGGCGCCACCGATCGCTTCACATCCGTCTTGTTCATGCGTTCCTGAACTTCCCTCGCCACACCAGGACCGCGAAGAACGGGGCGCCGAGGAGTGACACGACGACCCCCGCGTCCAACTCGCCCGGCCGCACCACCAGTCGGCCCACGATGTCACAGACCAGCAGGACGACGGCCCCGAGCAGACCCGCGTAGGGCACCAGCCAGCGGTAGTCCGGCCCGGTCAGGTACCGCGCCACGTGGGCCACCATGAGTCCGAGGAACGCGATGGGGCCGCAGGCGGCCGTCGCGGCGCCCGCCAGCAGTGTGACGGCGACGATGCCGACGGTCCGGCTCATCGCGATGTTCACACCGAGGCCCCGGGCCACGTCGTCACCCAGGTTGAGCAGGTTGAGGGTGGGCAGCGTGATCAGCGCCAGCAGCAGCCCGACCGCGATGAACACGGTCACCGGCCAGATGATGCCGAATCCGACACCGTCCACGGAGCCCGCGTTCCAGAACCGCAGCGCGTTGAGCGACTCGCGGTCCGTCAGCGAGACGGCCGTGGTCATCGCCGCGAGGAACACGGTGACCCCCTGCCCGGCCAGTGCGAGCGTCAGCGGGTTGCCGGCTCCGCGGCCGATGCTCGCCAGTCCGAAGACCACGACACCGGCGGCCGCCGCCCCCAGGAAGGCGAACCAGACGTACTGGAACGGATCGGTGAACCCGAACACCGCGATCACCGACACCACGGCGAACGAGGCACCGGAGTTCACCCCGAGCAGGCCCGTGTCCGCGATCGGGTTGCGGGTGTATCCCTGGATCAGTGCCCCACCGACGCCCAACGCGATACCGGCGACGATCGCGAGCACCGTCCTCGGCACCCGTACGGTCTGCACGATGAGCCTGATCTCGGTGAGCCGCTGATCGGATTCCGGCGCGGCGGACAGTCCGTGCCACACCTCGGTGGGACTCAGCGCGCGCGCACCGACGGCCAACGACACCGCCCCTGCCGCCACCAGGACCACCACCAGTGCGATCAGACCCACAACCCGCCTCCGGCGGGCTTCTGTTGCCCCCTTCTGCGCGGGGCGCTCAACTGCAGTCGTGCTCATGTCGACGTACGTTATCCCTTTGATCCACGGGGGACGCACGGCCGGCCGGGCACCTCGCACCCGCATCGGCCCCGGTCCCCCCGGCGGGGCGTTCGCGGCGCCGGTCCGGAGCTCCGCCCGGCATACGCGACGGTGGCGGGCCGGAGAGGGACTCGCGGCGGACTAGCGGGCCGCGCTGCCGGTCTCCTCGACGCGCCGGGCCTCGTCGGAGGCGGACTTGACGCCCCGGTCGAGCAGCGAGTCCAGGATCTCACCGACCCGGATCGCGGTGTTGGACAGCAGGGACGACGTGATGCCGTGCGTGTGCTCCGTGCCGCCCTGCAGGTAGATGCCGCAGTGCAGGTCGGAGTCGGTCACTATGCGGTAGTCGCGCTCGACGCGCACCCGGCCCGCGTCGTCGCGGAGGCAGCGGTCCGCGACCTCGCCGAGGAGGCCGAGGGGGTCGACGGGGCTGTAGCCGGTGGCGAACACCACGATGTCGGAGTCCAGATCGGTCTCCTCGCCCGTGACGAGGGACTTCACGGTGGACCGGACCTTCTCCGGCGTCTCCTCCACCCCGGCGAGCCGGGACACGTTGAGGAAGCGCAGCCGCTCGGTGCCGAGGACCTTCTCCTGGTACGCCTGGCGGTACAGGTCGTCGATGAGGTCGATGTCCACGACGGCGTAGTTGGTGTTGCCGTGGTAGTCCATCAGCTTGCGCTTGATCTCGTCCGGTGCCGTGAAGTACTGGTCGACCGCCTCGGGGTCGAAGATCCGGTTGGCGAAGCTGCTGTCGTCCGCGGGGCTGTAGCCGTAGCGCGAGAAGACCGCGCAGATCTCGGCCTCGGGGAAGACGCGGTGCAGGTAGGCGACGTTCTCGGCGGCGCTCTGCCCGGCGCCCACGACGACGAACCTGGTGGGCGAGGTGCCCTCCAGCCCGGCGACCTTCGCCAGCAGGTCGGAGTTGTGCCAGACGCGGTCGCCGCGCTCGACGCCCTCCGGCATGAGAGGGCGCAGTCCGGTGCCGATGACGAGGTTGCGGGCACGGTGGACCTCGAGACCCTCACCCGACCGGACCGTCACGTCCATGTACTCCACGACACCGTCACGCACGGACGGTGTGACCCCGACGACCTCGTTGCCGTAGGAGACCATGTCGTCGACCTGGGCCGCGGCCCACTCGAAGTAGTCGTGGAACTCGACCCGCAGCGGGAAGAGGTTCTTGTGGTTGATGAAGTCGACCAGCCGCCCCTTGCTCTTCAGGTAGCAGAGGAAGCTGAACTCACTGGTCGGGTTCCGGAGCGTCACCAGGTCCTTGAGGAAGGACACCTGCATGGTGGCGTCGTCGATCAGCATGCCGCGGTGCCAGCCGAACTGCGGCTGCTGCTCGAAGAAGTGAGCGGTGACGGCCTCCTGCGTGCCGACACGTGCGTTGTGCTCGCTGATCGCGATCGCCATGGCCACATTGGACGGCCCGAAGCCGATGCCAATGAGGTCGTGTACCAGTGGTGCGTCGCCAGGAAGAACCTGTGACATGTCACTCCCATCGTGCGGGGAAGCCGCCTGTCAGGCGTGGGGGAAGGTGCGATAGACGGGCACGCCGACAGAGCGGCCCACTGCAATTTAGGTGAGCCTAAGCTAATCTTCCGAAGCTGTCGATAGGACGGGCCGGACGAGCGGGCTACCGACGGGGGTCAACTGGGTCACTTCGACCGGCCGTTGCATCCTTAGGTAAGCCTTGCTTTACTGTCTCGGGTCATTTCCTACGCTGAGGAGAACCCATGCGGGTCGTCATGTTCGGCTACCAGACCTGGGGCCATCGCACCCTGCAAGCCCTCCTGGACTCCGAGCACGACGTGGTCCTGGTGGTGACCCACCCCAGGAGCGAACACGCCTACGAGAAGATCTGGTCGGACTCCGTGGCCGACCTCGCCACCGAACACGGTATCCCCGTCCTCATCCGCAACCGCCCCGACGACGACGAACTCCTCCAGCACCTCAAGGACGCCGACCCCGACATCATCGTCGCCAACAACTGGCGCACCTGGATCCCCCCACACATCTTCAACCTCCCCCGCCACGGCACCCTCAACATCCACGACTCACTCCTGCCGAAATACGCCGGATTCTCCCCCCTCATCTGGGCCCTCATCAACAACGAACCCGAAGTCGGCGTCACCGCCCACCTCATGGACGACGAACTCGACGCCGGCGACATCGTCCTCCAGCAAGCCATCCCCGTCTCCCCCACCGACACCGCCACCGACCTCTTCCACCGAACAGTCGACCTCATCACCCCCGTCACCACCGGCGCACTCGCCCTCATCGCCGCCGGACACACCCAATTCACCCGACAGGACCGCACCCAGGCCACGTTCTTCCACAAACGCTCCGCGGAAGACATCCGCATCAACTGGGACTGGCCCGCCCACGACCTCGAACGCCTCATCCGCGCCCAGTCCCACCCCTACCCCGCCGCCTACACCTTCCACAAAGGCAACCGCCTCGAAATCCTCGCCGCCACCGTCTCCCAGAACCGCTACGGCGGCACCCCCGGCCGCATCTTCTACCGCGAGAACGACGGCATCGTCATCGTCACCGGACACGACGCCCGCACCGGCAACAACCACGGCCTCGCCCTCACACGAGTCCGCACCCACACCGGCCAAGAACTCCCCGCCACCGAGTACTTCACCACCATGGGCGGATACCTCACCCGCCGACCCTGACGCGGCGGCCGGACGGACGGGTGGCGCCGCGGAGCGCACCGCGATGTCGGTCACCTCGCGGTCCGGGTGAAAGGCGTGCGGTAGGTTGCCCGCCATGACCGGACCGGGAACCGTCACCTGGCCACCTGCCCCGATACGGACCGACCGGCTCGTGCTCCGCGCGTCCGAGGCCCGGGACCGTGCGGCGTTCGTCGAGCTGTTCGCCTCCCCGGAGGTGGGCACCCACCTCGGTGGCCCTCGGCCGCGTGACGAGCTCGAACGCACGGTGCCCGGGGCCCCCGGGCGGCGCCCGGCCTCTTCGTGATCGATCTCCGCGGAGCGATGATCGGCACGGTCTCGCTCGACCGGCGTGACGCCGGGCGCCCGGGGCACCTGCCTCCCGATTGCGGGGAGGCCGTCGAGCTCGGGTACATGTTCCTGCCGGAGGCACGGGCCGCGGGTACGCGGCCGAGGCGTGCGGAGCGGCACTCAACTGGTTCGCCGAGGCGTTCCCCGGCGAACCGGTGGTGCTCTGCACCCAGCTCGCCGACGCCCGTTCGACGCGCCTCGCGGCGAAGCTAGGATTCGCCGAGGCCGAGCGGTTCGAAAAGTTCGGCACCACGCAGTGGTTCGGGGTGCGGCCCCCGGCCACGCCGTCCGGTTGAGCATCACCGGCGGTCCCGCGACCAGTACCACCCACCCTCCACTGCGACGACGCTGCGGCGGCGGAGGGCAGCGTCTCCCGAGGGCGCATTACCCCGCGGGTAATCGACCGATCTCCCGTCCCCCGGCAGGATCGGGCACATCCACGGGAATCCCCGCCGGATCCGTCCCCCGCCACCGGGAGAGCGCCATGTCCCCCACCCTCACCACCACCGCCCCGGATTCCGTCGCCGAGGCCACCCGGGCCGTCGTACGGGAATTCCTCGCCGCCCGCCTGGCCGGGGACACCCGGCGGCTCGTCGCGCTGTTCGCGGAGGAGGTCGACTGGCTGCTCGCCGAGAACCCCGCCGTCCCCTGGATCCGCCCGCGGTACACCGCGGCCGACTGCGCGGCCCAGTTCACGGAGCTGATGGAGCACTGCGTGCCCGAGGACGCGCGCGCCAGTGTGGACACCTTCCTCGTGGACGGCACCGACGCCGTCCTGCTGGGGCGTCTGGCGGGGACCGTACGCGCGACGGGGAAGTCCTTCGAGGGCCCGTTCGCGCTGCACCTCACCGCCGAGGACGGCCGGATCACCCGGCACCACCTCTACGAGAACAGCCTGTCGATCGCCGCTGCCTGCACCCCGTGACGACGCACGCGAGGACGCGCGTGCCCGGTGTCACCGCCCCGTCACGGCGGGCGGGGGGTGACACCGTCCGGATCAGAACCGGGCGAGCGCGGCCCGGAGCTCCGGTCCGTCCGGCGGGTCGGCGCCGGCCCGGGCGACGGTCACGGCGGCGGAGGCCGCGGCGTGGCGCAGGACATCGGTGACGATGGCCCGGTCCAGGACGCGCAGGCGCTCGCGGCCGTCCGGGCCGAGCAGTCCGTGCGAGGCGAGGGCGTGCAGGGTGCCCGACATGAACGCGTCGCCCGCCCCGACCGTGTCCACGACGTCCGTGCGCGGTGCGCCGATCGCCACCGGCCCGCCGGGGAGGAGGGCCAGGGCACCGTCGCCCCCGCGGGTGACGAGGACGACGGCCGGGCCGGTGGCGAGCCATCTCCCGGCGACGTCCTCGGGAGCCTCCCCCGGATACAGCCACTCCAGGTCCTCGTCGCTGGCCTTGACGACATCGCTGAGCGCGACGAGGCGCTCGACCCCGCGTACGGCGGTGGCGTGCTCGCCCATCAGTTCCGGGCGCACGTTGGGGTCGTAGCTGACGGTCGCCGTTTCCCGCAGCGCTTCGACGCCCGCCAGGACGGACGCGGCGCCCGGCTCCATCACCGCCGCGACGGAGCCGGTGTGGACGTGGTGCGGCGGTCGTGGAGGGGTGACGGGGGCCAGGGTCCAGGTGATCTCGAAGGTGTACGTGGCCTGGCCGCCGTCGTCCAGGGTGACGGCGGCGGACGGGGTGGGGGCGGTGGCGCCGTCGGTGCGGACCTCCACCCCGGCGGCCGTCAGACGGTCCCTGATCAGCCGCCCGTTGTCGTCCGGGCCGAGCTGGGTGAGCAGGGTGGTGTTCCGCCCGAGCCTGGCCAGACCGTAGGCGACGTTGGCCGGGCTGCCGCCCGGGTGGACCTGATCGGCCGCGTCCGGCAGCCGGACGATGTCGGCGACGCATTCGCCGATGATCAGCAGGTCGAGTCTGTCGGTCATGGGGGTGGGGTCTCCTGGGGTGCGGTGACGAAGGTGTCCTGGTGGGCGGTGCGGCCTCCGAACACGTCCAGCCCGGTCCTGCCGCGTGGAAACGGGTGTCCGACGCCGGGTCCGCAGCGGCCCGCACCGCTCGGCGCACGTCAGTATGATGCTGCACGGGGCCCGAACAGCTGACCAGCCGTCACGAGTCCCGGCGCCCCTCCGGCTCGTGCGGCGGGTGCGGCACGCCGCTTCGGCCGCGGCGGGGCAGTCGTCCGATCCGGTCGACTGCGGCGTCGCACCGTACGCCACCGGGGGCACCGCTCCCGTCCGGGCGCGGGCCACCGATCCCGCCGACCGCACCCCCGGAAGGGGGAGCGCGCATGCTCCGTCCCGCCCCCGCGGGCGTCAGTAGGGCAAGCCCTCCGACGCCGCTCGCAGGGCGGCGAGGATGCGGGTGACGATCTCGCTGTCCGCTGCCCCGGGGTCGTCCGCGAACCGCCGGGCGAAGTCCTCCGTGGCCGCGCGCAGGGCTCCGTTGATGGTCGCCGCGTGCACCTTCACCCTCAGGTCGTCGGCGTCGCCGCCGGACCGCCGGGCGAGAAGCGCCGCGAGGACGGGCAGGGCGTCGTCGTGGGCCTGGGGCCAGACGGCGCGTAGCGCCGGGTCGGTGGAGGTCTTGCGGATCAGGTCGAGGATGGCGGGGTCCGCGGGAGGCGGTCCGCCGCCCCGGCAGGATTCCGTGGAGAAGTCCAGCAGGCCCGTCTCCGGTGGCCGGTGGCGCAGTTGGTCCATGGCGAAGTCGAGCCCCGCCGCGAGCAGCGGCAGGACGCAGCTCTCCTTGGTCGGGAAGTGGCGCCACGACGTGCGGGCGGAGACGCCCACGGCCTGGGCGCTCTGCTCACCCGTCGTGGCGGTGACGCCCTGCGCGGCGAAGAGACGGACGGCTTCGCGGGCGATGTCGAAGCGGAGAGCCTCTTTGCGCCGCCGGGCGAGTGACGGCCCGTCGTCCGCTCGCGTCGTGCGTCCCCGTTCCGCGGATGGCGCTTCGCGCACCCTCGCCCCACCGCCCTCTGTCTCCGGTGCTCGCAGCATGGCGAGCGAGCCGGAAATGACACATGCAGATGTCTTGTCACTGAGTGACACCCAGACTTACTCTTCCGTAAGTACCGGCGAGTAACCCCATGGCTTCCGCCGCTATTTGGCATGCACCTGACGACACGATCGGTCCGGTGCCGCCAGCTTCCGAGCACGCCCATCCAGTTCGGATGGCCACCCCGACCGGACGGCGTCCCCGCCCTCGTCAAGGAGCCGCTCGTGCCCGCTCCGTACAGCTTCGCGGACAGGGCCGGCGCGGTGTCCGCCGAAGGGGCACCGGACACCGTCATCACGCACGAATCGACTCGACCAGCTGATCGACGAACGAGGAGCACACCATGAGCCGCAGGAGTATCCGTCCCGCCTCCGCCGTCGCGGAACGGTCCGCCGCACCTCCGGCCGCGCGGGCCGGCCGCCGCGAGGCACCGACCGGGCTGCGTCTGCTGGCCGGTGTCGTCGCCGGCGCCGTCTGCGTGGGCCTGTCCGCCGTACCGGCCTCCGCGGCCGGTACGGAGCCGGTCGTCTCCCGTGGGGTCACCATTCCCACGTTCTACAACCCGCCGTCCGAACTACCTCCCACCAACGGCGCGTTGATCCGGACCGAGCCCCTGCCGCTCGGTCTGAGCATCCCCGGTCTGAACGGCCGTCCGATGCCGGGCACCGCGACCCGCCTGATGTACAGGTCCACCGACTCGGCCGGACAGCCCGTCGCCGTCACCGGTGCCTACATCGAGCCCTCCACCGCGTGGAAGAGCACGGGGCCGCGCCCGCTGGTGGCGCTGGCTTCCGGCACCATGGGCCAGGGCGACCAGTGCGCGCCCTCGTTCGCGCTGCAGCACCCGCTCACCCTCAACGGCGACACGGTGTCGGTGGGCTACGAGGCCCTGGCGATCTACCGCATCCTGGCCACCGGAGCGGCGGTCGTCGTCACCGACTACGTCGGCCTCGGAGCCACCGACCGGCTGCACACCTACGTCAACCGACTCGACCAGGGACACGCCCTGCTGGACGCGGCCCGCGCCGCCCGCGCCGTGCCCGGCGCATCGGTCACCGCCGCTTCCCGTACAGGGCTCTACGGCTACAGCCAGGGCGGCGGCGCCAGCGCCTCCGCCGCCGAACTCCAGCCCTCCTACGCACCCGACGTCCCCCTCTCCGGAACCTACTCCGGCGCACCGCCGGCGGACCTGACCTCCGTCATGAAGGGAATAGACGGCAGCGCGCTCGCCGGTGCGCTGGCCTGGTCGATCAGTGGCTTCGCCCAGGCCGACCCCGACCTGCGGGCGGTCGTGGAGGCGAACATCAGCGCCTCGGGAAAGGCCGCGCTGAAGGACGCGTCGACCATGTGCGTCGGTGACGCGCTGTTCGGCTACGGCTTCGCCAAGAGCGACAAGTGGACCACCAGCGGTAGGTCCATCGGCGAGATCATCGCCGCCGAGCCCCGCGCGAAGGCCGCCCTGGACAAGCAGCGCATCGGCACGCTCAAGCCCGCCGGCCCGGTGCGCCTGGCCACCGGCGTCCAGGACGACATCGTCCCCCACGCGCAGGCCCGTCAGTTGGCCGTCGACTGGTGCGACAGGGGCGCGAACGTGACCTACGACGCGATCAAGCTGCCGAACCTCGGCGACAAGATCCTCACCAACCATCTCGTGCCCCTCGTCACCGACCAGGGCGACGCCATCTCCTGGCTGACGGACCGCCTCGCCGGCAAGCCGGCCACCTCCAACTGCTGGACGATGCCCTTCCAGCTCTGACCGGCCACCCGCTCCGACGCGTTCCACCACGGTCACCGGGGTGCCGCCCCGGTGGACGTGGTCCTCGGCCGTGGGTCCCGCGCGCCGTGTCGGGGTCAGCTCCGCAGGCACCAGTCGACGAACCGCGTGATGCTGCCGTCCACCTGGGCGTCCTCGTCAGCCACCGCGGCCGTGCAGAAGAAGCGGACCTCCTGGAATTCCAGTTCCATCGCCTGTACGAAGCTGGACAGGCCGAGCCCCTCACGGAGCCAGGTACGGGCGTCGTCGCTGTCGTCGAGGCGACCGGGCACCAGGCCGTACTCGGCGAGCAGATCCGTCTTGCTGATGGCGACCGCCAGGCGCGAGCGCTTCAGCGGGGCGCCCATCGCGGCCACCGCGTGGACCGACCGGCCGAAGACCTCCTCCGGGTCGACGGTGGAGGCGAGGGTGCGGTCCGGCACGGCGCCCGGCGAAGGTTCCAGAGTGGTCCAGAAGTCCTTGACGGCCATCGGGTCGAGGACGAACACGAAGGTGTGCGCTGCCTGGGCGTAGCGCAGCGCGTCGGTCTCGTCGCGGTCGACGAATCGCTCGCCGGCCGTGTCGAAGAGGTGGACCAGCCGCTCGGAACGGCCGCTTCCGAGGACGAAGGAGTGCGCCCTGGGCAGTGCCTTCTGGGTGGCGCGGGTGTGGCCCCGCATCCGCAGGACCTCCCGGAGCACCTGGTAGTTGGCCTCGGAGTCCGCGTCGGCGAGGGTGATCGACGGCCCGCCGCGCGCCGCCGCGTTCTCCATCGACAGCAGCATGGCCGCCATCAGCTGCGTCTTGCCCGCCGCCTGCCCGCCGATCAGCGGGAGCACCACCTCCGGCATGTGCCCGGCGTCCGCGTTCATCGGTTTCCCGCAGGGCGGATACACGCAGTACGCCTGGAGCCGTGCGTCCCTGCTCATCAGCATGAGCAGCGTCGGCATGCGCTCCCCGCACTCGCAGCGGCGCCGGAAGATTCCGTACGTCCCCGGCCGGATGTCCGCGTGCCGTCGTCGGCAGACCGGGCGGGGGCAGTCGTACGCCGGGTAGGGGACGCGTTCGAAGCAGTGCGGGCACAGCATCCCGGTGCGCAGCCGTTTCATCCACAGGACGGTCCGGTCGAGGGCCCGCAGGGTGCCCGCGACGAACCGGGCTCCGCCCATCAGCAGCACCACGACGAGCGCGTGCAGGAGCAGGAGCAGACCGATCAGGGGTACGGCCAGTGCGGCGCCCATGCCGAGGCCCGCGTACAGCGTCAGGCCGTACGGCACGGTGATGGCCCGGCTCCGTACCGGGGCGGCGAACTGCCGTGAGGTCACCGTGCGGAAGGAGTCACCGACCGCTCGCACGTACGACCGCCGCTCCAGCGTGAGGAGTTGGCGCAGGTCCCGGAACGCCGGGCCGAAGAAGTAGTTGCGGTAGGCCTTCACCTCCTCGTCCTGCGGAAGGTAGGGCGGCAGCGTCCGGAATTCGGGCGTGCGCCGGTGCAGGACGCCGATCAGGAGCCGCCCGTGTCCGGCGAGCAGTTGCATCACCAGTGCGAGACCCCGCAGGGCCGCGATGAACGGGGCGATGCCCAGGTACACCCAGAGCGCGCCGAGGTAGAGGATGGGTATGAGGACGTAGGCGATGATCTCGGCCACGGGGTGTCACTCCCCCTTCTTCTGCGGGTTCTTCGGCTGCTGGGGGGTCTTGGGCTTCCGGGGGGTCTTGGGTGTCCCGTCGTCATGGGCGGACGGGGAACGGGTCCCGAGGAACGGGAGCTTTCGGGCCAGCTTCCGCGCACCGCTCGTCCGGGCCTCGACCTGGGCGTCGTACTCCTCGGCGAGCGCGGCGTCATGGGGGCGTAGCCTGCTCGCCAGCCGCTTCACGTCGGCGAGTCGCCAGTGGTGGGCGGAGTGGCGCCGGACCGCGATGACGGCCTCCCGGTGGGCCTGCGAGAGTCCGAGTGTGGACATCGCGGCGACGGCTGCCACGTGATCGATCAGCGCGTCGTCGAACCTCTCACCTCCCGTCACCACGTTGCGCACCGCCGCCAGGTAGTGGTCCAGGGTGGAGTGGCCCGCCTTCACCACCAGGTCGGGGAGCCGGCCGATGTCGGCGGGCAGGCCCAGCACCGCGGGCACCAGGCGGTACCGTTTGAGTGCCCGCGGCGCGGCGTGCAGGCCGGCGCCGGGGACCACGAACGCCTTGACCAGTGCCGTGGCCTCGCGGGCTTCGCGGAGCGCGGTGTCCAGGTCGATCGTGGTCAGGACGCGTTCCTGGGTGAGCGACGGCAGCCAGGCGAAGCGGCCTCGGTGGGACAGCACGCGGCACAGGTGCAGACAGGCCGAGAGCTGGGCATCGTCTCTGATCGGCTGGTTCAGCGCGCGGTCGAACCACTGGCC
Organism: Streptomyces sp. NPDC058637; assembly: GCF_042717325.1. Lineage (NCBI taxonomy): Bacteria > Bacillati > Actinomycetota > Actinomycetes > Kitasatosporales > Streptomycetaceae > Streptomyces > Streptomyces sp. NPDC058637. Next base: position 235,231 of record NZ_JBHXRD010000003.1, read on the forward strand.
GACCGCCCCGTTCACGGGGGCGTCGGCGGACAGCCCCTCGGCGATCAGGGTGGCCTCCTTGTGGGTCCAGGTCCGCGAGGGGTGCCGCCACAGGGCACGCAGCAGGTCCTCGTCGGGCGAGGAGTGCTCGCGGACCTTGAGGATCTTGAACATGATGGCGACGGTGCTCAGGGGATCCCGTTCGGCCCTGGCCCGCAGGTGGTGCTCCAGGAGTGTGGGGCGGCCGTCCAGGTCCCGCTCGTCGAGGAGTTCTGCGGGGAACTGCGAGAAGAGCTGTTCCTGTCCGCCGGGTCGCTCCAGCGCCTCCTCCACCGCGACGGCCAGGGCTTCCCTCATCTCGGGCAGTACGCGGACGAGTTCGGCCACCTCCTGACGGAATCCGGGTGCGGTTGACGCGCCGAGCAGGGTGCGGGTCAGGGTCAGCGTCTCGCGCGCGAAGGTCTCCGGTGCCGTCGGGAGCCCCGTCCCGAGCGCCCAGAGCAGGAGCCGCGCCCGATGGCGGTTCGTCCGGACCTCGGTCTCCAGCAGCCGTTCCCACAGGGCGGCGGCCCGTTCGCGCACGGCACGGTCGGAGATCGGTACGGGTTCGACGGCGTCCTCGGCACCGGTCATGTAGGAGCGCATGCGCGCCCCGTGCAGTTTTCCCTCGATCTCCTGGTGGACCTCGAAGTCGCCACCGGCCTTCGCGGCGGCGCTGAGCGCTGCCAGCGGGCCGTCGTCCAGGTCCCGGTGCTTGCGGTGGATGTCCGCGGCGACGGCCGCCCGGCGCGGTCCCAGGTGGTCGGCGTCGGCCAGCCAGTCGATCACCTGGCGTACGTCGGCCGTGGTGAGCGCGATGTCTCCCGAGGCCGCCGCCGCGGCGACGGGGGCGTACCAGTCGTCCGGAGTCTCCTCGCCGCCTCGGACGTAGTCCGCCGTCCACGACCAGACGGGCCGGACGGAGCCGACCCCGATCCGGGTGAGGAGGAGCACCAGGCCCGGGACGGTGACTTCGGGGAAGACGCCCCGGGAGAAGTCGAAGACGGAGTAGGCGGCCTCGTCGTCCGGCCCGAAGTCGAGCTGCGCCTCGGGCACCGTGCCGATCAGGTGCAGTCTGCTGCGGGCCGGACGGAAGACGTAGGTGGCGAAGGAGAGGCGCCGGGCGAGCGGAGGCGGCAGCAGGTAGGACACGGCGGCGAACCAGCGCGCGATCCGCTCCGTCGAGTGGTCGATCACCACCACCGAGCCGTGTTCGATGAGCGCGGCGAACACGGCGGTCAGCAGCTTGGGCAGCTGGTCCGCGTGGGCGTGGCCGCGCAGGAAGTCGCGCACCGTCCGCGCGTCGAGCGGTCCGCGCGGAGGTCGCGCGAGCGCGGGGATCTCCGTGCTCGGGGACACCGTGCGGGCCCACACCGGGGAGTTCCACAGCTCGATCCCGAGCATCCCGCCCGCGTCCGCCCGGAAGTCCTCGCTGTGCAGGGCGTGGGCGAAGTAGTTGCCGAAGCGGCGGGCCGAGTCCCGGCCCACGTACCGCACGCACAGCGTGGTGGCGCTGCGTCCCTCCCGGTCGTCGGGCTGGTGGCAGAGGTTGACCGGGCAGCGCTCCAGCAGTTCCGGGGTGTCCGACTCCGCCATCGAGCGCGGCGGCTCGTATCCGGCCAGCGCCTCGGCGGCCTGCCGGGTCTCGGCGCTGACACCCGCGCTGACGGCGTTGAACTGGAATCCGGAGAACCCGCTGAGCCCGTGCTCGCACGAGGTGTAGTACATCTGCTGGAAGTGCGTCATCCGCGGCCGGCCTTCGGCACCGAGCCGAACTCGCTGAGCAGCCACAGCAGCGGGTCGGCGACCCGGTAGGGCTGGATGCCGGTGGGGGCGACCCGGGCGTCGGACGTGGGGTTGCGGCCGAGGGAGGAGACGCCGAAGTACCGGTAGCGGGAGTAGTGGTTGTCCAGCAGGTGGTCGATCGGCACGCCGTCCCAGTCCTTGAGGAGCCGGCGCACCTCCTCGTGGACGCTGAGGCTGTCACTCACGTCGAAGCGGCCGCGCGCGGGCGCGTAGTCACGCAGCGGGCTGCTGGGCTCCAGCAGGTGCCAGAAGGCGTCCATCTTCGAGAAGACGACGGCGATCGGCGTGTCGATCTTCTGCGCGGACCGGCCGCTGCGGGGTGCGAGCAGCAGGTTGGTGACCCGCGAGAGGACGTTGATGGGGGAATCCAGTCCCTCGGCTCCTGGCAGCGGGGTGCCCGGCAGTGCCCCGTCCCGGGCGCCGGGCATCTGCAGCGGGTCGAGCAGCAGCACGATGCCGTCCGCTCCGGTCAGGTAGCGCGTGTTGAGCTCCACGCTCTCGCGGGAGCTGAAGTCCTCACCGGCGGTGTCGAAGAACGACAGGACGGAGTGCTGCGGGCGGTCCCCGAGCAGGGTGCGTCGGCGCAGACCGAAGCGGAAGACCAGTGGGTCGACCCGGTTGAGGCTGGTGGAGGCGGTCTGGGTGCCGGGGAACATCTGGTTGTCGCGGTAGAGACGGTCCTCGTAGTCGGAGCTGTAGCGCCGCATCGTGGCGTCGTCCAGACCCGTCAGGGCGGCCCCGAACGCCTCGCCCACCCGGTTGCGCATCTCGTGCAGCAGCACCGTCATGTAGACGGTCTTTCCGGTCGCCTTCGCGCCGACCATGGCGATCAGGCGGTTGTCCACCATGCCGAACTGGACGGGCAGCCCGGAGTGGCACACCGGGCAGATCCGGTACGTGGTCGAGCCGTCGCAGTCCGGGCAGACAGCCGTGGGTTTGCGGCCGTCCGCGGCGAAGTCCGGGCCGAGGTCGTGGCTGCGTCGGGGGCCCATCCGCTGGTCGAGCACCTCGTCGCGGCGATTCTGGCACTGCTTGCCGGTCCTGCTCAGGCGGCTGTTGCAGCGGAACCGGATCTCGCGCGGCGCGAAGTTCTCGTAGCAGTAGGGGCAGGTGAGGCGTCTGGTCATCAGGTCACTCGCAGTCTGTGCAGCGCCGTCGGGCGGATGTCGATGCCGGAGTCGGTGCCCGCGTTCGCGTCCGCGGGGAAGCAGACCAGCCACGACGGGCCCCGGGTGGCGGGCAGCGGGAATTCCACGGTCAGGGGGGTGCCGGCGGAGAGGCGCTGCGCGGGCACCTCGTGCAGCACCCTGCCCTCGGCCGTGCTGGTGGGGCGGAACCGGCCGAGACTGTGCACCAGGTGGAGACCGGGCAGGTCACAGGCGGTAAGGGAAGTGAAGGTGACGGATGCCGTCCGGCCCCTGAGGCGCCTGCGTACGGTCGGCTCGTACTCGACCACGGGCGGCTCGGTGGGAACGAGGAGGGACGACGCCCCCTCGCAGTCCCGGCCGAGGTCCGCGACCAGGGCCTCCACGGTGACGGTGACCGCTCCTCGGCCGACGGCCAGGTCGAACCCGCCGTCGTGTTCGTACACCCGGCGGCGGCACACGACGTCCCCGTCGCCGGGCCCCTGCCCCGCGGAGCCGCCTTCCCGCCGCCAGCGGACCCGCGCGGTGAGCGCGCCGTCGGGCCAGGCCCACAGGACCAGGAGGTGGTCCCCGCGCCGGATCGCCTGGAGCTCTTCGACGGGTACGGCGAAGCGTGCCTGCGGATCCGCCGAGGGCTGTGACGTGCCTGGGACGGCGGTGTCGTCCGGGGCGGGGGCGCCGGCTTGTTCCGGCGGCTCGGGGGCGGGTTCTCCGGAGGTGGGTTCGGGGGCGGGTTCTTCGGAGGTGGGTTCGTAGGCCCGTCCGGATGCCCGGCCGGGGGCGGGTTCGGGGGCCGGTTCGGCCTCGGGGGCCGAGGGGGGTGGCGGCTCCGGTGTCCGTCGGGGGCCGGGGACCGTGGTGGGCCCGCCGCCGGTGCGCGACGCCTGCGTGTGCGGGGCGGATCCGCCCGGGCCCGCTGCCGCGTCCTGGTGCCGGGCGTCGCTCGCGGTCGGAGCGCCCTCCGGCCGCGTTTCGGGGTCGGGGTCCTCCGGCGCGGGCTCTGTACGGGGGTCCGGGTCCGTGACGGAGTCGGGGGGAAGGGGGTCCGCCAGGACGTCACGGGGGTGTCCGCCCGCCGCGCCGCCGTATCCGGCATCCACTCCGCCGTATCCGGCGTCGGCGCGGGCCTGTCGCGGAGCCGGGCCGCTGATGACGCGCAGGACTCCGAAGTCACGCAGCTCCAGCAGGCCGCGGATGACGGCGAGTTCGGGGAGCCGGCAGCGCACCGTCAGGCCCTGTGCGGCCGGCAGTCCCTCGATCTCGGCCCGGCGGCCCGGCATGGCGCACAGACCACCGGCCAGCAGCACCGCTCCCACCGCCGGTTCGGCGGTGGACAGTTGCTCCGTCACGGCGGCGAGCGCACGCTCCCGAAGTGGCGCCACCGCACGCTCGAAGGTGGCCCGGTCCAGGGTGAGGGCGTGCCGGTCTCCCTCGGCATCGCTCACGGACTCGGTGACGGAGTCCGATGCGCCGAGCGACAGCCGGAGGAGTCCGGCAGCCCGGCGCGGGTCCACCCCGTCCGGCACCCGGCCCGCGAGTTCGGCGGCGATCGCGGCGTCCCAGTCGTCGCCGCCGATCGGCAGGCTGTGTGTCCGCACCACGCGCACGGTGAGGTCGGGGGCGATGGCCAGGACGCTCAGGTCCAGCGTCGTCGCCCCTTGGTCACAGACCAGGACCGTGTGGTCCACGCCCTCGGCGACCGCCCCGTAGTGCAGGGCGACGGCCACCGGGGCCGGTACGGCACGCTCGACGTCGAGACCTGCGCTCTCCGCCGCGCGCCGCAGCTCGTCCTCCCGCCCACCGGACGCGGGCACGCCCAGGACGACCGTCCGGTCCGGCTCGGCCGCCGCGGCCGCCGAGCCGTCCGGTGTCGGCCCGAACAGCTGGGGCAGCGCCCGGCCGGGGTCGAGGACACCGTCCGTTCCCTCCAGCTCGGTCGCGGTCACGTCCGGCCGGCCGTCGGGGCCGATCCGTCCGATGCGCCCGAAACGGTGTCCGAGGTCGATGGCGATCATGGTCACCCGCTCCCTTCCGCGACGGACGGGCCCGTGCCGTCGGCCGTGACCCGCACCGTGCCCTCAGGCCCCACGCCGACCAGGAGCCGGGTGCCCGGGGCCGGCCGGTGCTCCAGCAGATGGCGGACGACAGCCGTCCGCACCTGCTCCAGTTCGTTGCGGATCTGCCGCCCGCCGTACGCCTGGTGCTCGGGGTCCGACATCCGCTCGCTGATCCACGGGTGCAGGGTGTCCGCGTCGGGAACCAGCTCCACCCGGTGGCGTTCGCGGACCGACTCGCCGAGCTGCGCCAGCAGCCGGTCGGCGATCCTGACGACGTGCTCGCGTCGCAGCATGTCGAAGACCACCACACCGGGCTTGAGCCGTCCGTAGATCTCGGGCCTGCCGATCTGCCGGAACTTCTCCTCCACCGCCCGGGTGAAGTGCGCCTCCAGCTCGGCGTACGAGAGCTCGTCGCGTTCCTCCAGCAGGCTCTGGAGTGCGTCCGCCCCCGTGTTGGAGGTGAAGATGATCAGGCACTGGGAGAAGTACGCGGTCTGGCCCCGCCCGTCGGTGAGCCGTCCGTCCTCCAGGACCTGGAGGAACTTGTCCAGCACCTTGGGGTTCGCCTTCTCGATCTCGTCGAAGAGCAGCACGCTGAAGGGCCGTTCCTGCACCCTGCGGGTCAGCTCCCCGCCCTGTTCGTAGCCGATGAAGCCCGGGGGCGCGCCGGCCAGACGCTCGGCCGCGTGCTCCTGCTGGTACTCGCTCATGTCGAAGCGGGCGTAGGCGCCCTGGTCGCCGAACATCATCTCGGCGACCGCTTTGGCGAGTTCGGTCTTTCCGACGCCCGTGGGGCCCACGAAGAAGAAGGCTCCCCGGGGGCGCGCGGTCCCTGAGTTGCCGAAGTCGACGCCGACGAAGGCGGACTGGAGGGCCGACGCGACGGCGTCCACGGCCCTGGACTGGCCGACGACCCGGTTCCCGAGGACGTCGGAGGCGCGTGCGACGGTCTCACGGTCCAGCTGGGTCCACGGGTCGACGCTCACGTTGAGCCGGTGCATCTCCAGCAGCTTGTCCGGCTTCTGCAAGGGGGTGTTGCGCAGCCACGAAGTCCTGGCCAGGGATTCGATGTCCCAGCCCGCCATGCCGTCGGTCGCTCCCACGAGGCCTTCGAGGTCTGCGCGTGAGGCGTGCTGTGCCCCGTTGAAGTGCCGCTGCAGCCAGGCCAGCCACAGCCGTCGCTCGCTCGGGTCGGGCGGGCCGATGTGCAGGGTGGCGATCCTCGGGTCCTCCAGGTGGAACCAGCCCGGCAGCCGCCCGACGTCGCCCACCGCGCACAGCACGGTGTTGCGGGCGTGCGGACCGCCGCCCGTCGCGGAGCGCGGGGTCACGGCGTCCGTCATCGCGGCGCGCAGCCGCAGGTAGCCCAGGTGTGACTCGGGCCGGCCGGGCGGGAGGTGGTGGTCGACGTCCTCGAAGACGAACGCGGTGGCCGCGTCGGGCGAGGAGACGAGACGCTGCACGACGGCGACGACGTCCTCGAACGAGCGGGGCCGTCCCGACGGACGCGGGGTGAGCAGGCGCTCCCGGCCTCGTTGCCGCTCGTCGCCGCGCCGGGTACGGGCCGCGCCGGCCCCGCCGTCGTGCGGCTGGTCCGCGGGTTCCTGTTTCTCCCCGGGCCGGTCCGCCGCCGTGTCTGCCTGGGATCCGTCCGGCACACCCCGTCGCTCCCAGGGCCGTCCCTCCGCGTCGTCCGCCGTCGTCGTGCCGGCCGTCCCGCCGCGGTTTCCCCCGCTCGGCCGCGCGTCCCGCAGGCGGTCGAAGAGCTCGGCGTGGCCCGGGATCGGGAAGGTGAGCCCGTCCACCGGGTCCCACCAGCCGACGACGTCCGCCCCGCGCAGTTCCAGCATTCCGGCGACCACCGCCCGGAAGGAGGCGGGCCGGTCCTCGAACCACCAGCGGTCCCTGATCTGTCCGTTCAGGATCACCTGGCGTCCGCGGCGCAGTTCCCAGCCGAGGGACACGGCCCACAGCGGCATCATGGCGTCCGCGGCGGCAGGTTGTCCCTCCCCCGCCGGCCGGCTCCGGCCGTCCGCACGCCCGGGGCGCTCCGCGCCACCGACGCCGTTCGCCTGCTTGGACCAGTCGACCGTGCTCATCGGGTCCACTTCCACTCCGCGCCCGGCAGCGGCTCGGCGCGCCGCGACGGCGGTTTGCCCTGCCAGGTGAGCTCGTCGGGCACGAAGCCGTCCCGCTCGACGATCGCCTCGTGCACCCGTTCCAGGAGTTCTTCCGTGGTGTCGCAGACCGCGGCGCCCGGCTCGGGACGCAGCGTCACGTCCGGCTCGCCGTCGACGTGATAGACGAGGACGGGCGTTCCTCCGTCGTCCGTGCCGATCGTGGTCTCGTACGTCGCTCCGCCCGGGCGTTCGAAGCTGAGCACCAGGCGCTCGCCCTCCTCCTCGCCGCTGACGAACGCGAAGCCCTCGCCGATCATGGCGTCCTGCAGCGCCTGCGCGAGATCCATCCGTCGGGTGAGGGCCAACTGCAGCTCGTCCAGTCTGACTTCGGCGCCGGGCAGCAGCTCCTCCAGTGCGGCGACCGCGGCGAGCGCGTCGTCGGCCGCGTGCGCCGCGAGCGGATGGGTGACGGCGCTCAGTGCCGTCTCCAGCCGCTCGGCGAGTCCGGGGTCGGCGAGCTCGCGGGCCTCGTCCGCCGCCGCCCGCGCGGAGGTCCGCACGACGCCCAGCCGGTCCGCCGCCTCGGCGAGCGCCGCCGCGAGCCGTTCGTGCTCCGCCTCCTGGGCCGTGGCCAGGGCGGCCTCCTGCTCGGCGGCCTGTTCCTCCGCCTGCCGCCGTGCCTCGTCCGCCTGTTGTGCCTGTCGCCGCTCGTCGGCCGCCCGTTGCGCGGCGGTCGCCGCGAGCCGGGTGAGGGCGTGTTCCACGGTGCCGAGCAGGGCCTGGAAGCGGGTCTCCGCGCCGGGGGCCGCCGCGGCACGCAGTTCGCCGAGCAGGTCGACGCAGCGCTTGTGCCCGTCCGGGTCGTGCTGTCCGGCGTCCGGACCGATCCCGGCGAGCCTCGCCTCCAGTGCGGCCAGGACGGTGCCGTGGTCGGCGCCGCGCCCGGGGGCTTCGCCGCCGCTCAGCAGGACGACCCGGCCGCGCAGCTCCTCGATCGCGCCGTCGATCTGTTCCGCGCGGTCGATCCTGCCCTGGAGCAGATTCAGCTGCTGCTCGATCCGGGCCGTCTCCGGGCCGGATCCGCCGGCCCGGGCCAGCAGCTCCCGCACTTCGGCGAGGCGGCGCGTCTCGGCACCGGCCTGCTCCTGGCGTATCCGGGAGGCGTGGGCCTGCTGTTCGGCCGTCCGCCGGTTCACCAGCTCGGCCTTCCTGCGCTCGGCCTCCGCCAGGGCCTTCTCCCTGCGTGCCGCCGTCTCCCCGGCCCGCCGGGCGGCGCGCTCGGCCCGTTCCTTGGCGCGCTGGGCGTCCCGCCGTTGGCGTGCCGCCGCCTGGGCCCTTCGCCGTTCCGCCTCGCGCCGTGCGTAGGCGGGGGAGACCCTGACCGTGGCGTACTTCGGTGATCCGCTCATGATTCCCTCCGTGCTTCGATGTGCAGCACGAAGCCCCGCGCCGCGAGTTGTCGCTCGAGCCCCTCCCGGAAGCCGGGAGCGGGCGGCACCCCCGCCCAGGAGAGTGATCCGTCGGCCTCCACGGAGAGTTCGACGCCGGCGCTGATGTCCGGCTCGGTCGCTGTGGAGGCGTAACGGTCGGTGAGGGCGACGATGCGCTGGTTGGACGAACCCCGCCAACGCAGCCCGCCGTGCAGTGACGCCACGTACGGGCCGTCGACGAGCAGATCGAGGCGTCGCAGCAGCGCGAGGCGCTCCGGACCGCCCCTGCGCAGTGCCTCGTGCCGGAACCCGGAGTACGCCATCGCGCTGAAGTCGGGGCGGCGGGTACGGACGGTGTCGAGCAGTTCGGCCAGGCCCGCCGCCTGGCTGAAGGGCTCTCCGCCCGACAGGGTGACACCCTCCACGTCGGGCAGCCCGCAGAGCCAGTCGGCGAGTTCGTCCACGGTGTGGGTGGTGCCGCCCTCGAACGGCAGCGTCTCCGCGGCCACGCAGCCCCGGCAGCGCAGCGGGCAGCCCTGCACCCAGATCACCGCTCGGCGCCCCGGGCCCAGGACGGTGCAACGGTCCAGTCTCCTGGCCACCGAGAGCAGGGTCACCTCTGCCATGCGGCTTTCTCCTCCACGGAGTTCTCACTCACATCCCTCACGCCCTTCACGTCCTTCGTCCCGTCGCGCCCGTGGGGTGCGGGCCGGGCCGGATAGCTGTCGGCGGCACGTTCGGCCAGGTCGCACCAGGGGCACCACGGCCGTTCCACCGTGTGCGTGTGCAGGGGGTTCGTCCCGCAGGTCCTCAGCCGACCGGGAGCCGACTCCGCCGCCAGGGCCCCGGCCCAGACCGCCGCGGTGGGCCTCGCCCCACCGAAGGCGGCCCGGAGGAGGTCCCCGATCCGTCGGGGCAGCAGGTCGGCGGGCGGCGCCGACCTGGACAGGACCACCGAGGTCCGGTCGAGCAGGCGGCACCGCCCGTGCAGGATGTTGTCGTCGTGACTGAGGTAGTCGGCGCCGTCCGCGGGATGTCCGGCGAAGGGGTGGAGTCCGCACATCAGCAGCTGGTGGACCAGCACGGCGAGCACGAAGTCGTCCGAGGCCGCGTCCGGAGCGGTGCCGGCGGGTGCGCCGATCCGTTCGGGGGCCGTGTAGCCCGGGGAGCCCATCCGTCCGGGGAACGTCTCGCCGCCGTCCGTGAACTGCCAGGAGTCCACGTCCGCGATGCCGACCCCGCCGTCCGCGTCGACCCAGAGGTTGTCCGGCTTGAGGTCACCCACCACGTAGCCCTCGGTGTGCAGGTCGGCGAGGAGGCGGGCCAGTGAGAGCGCCGCGGCGAGTCCGGTGGCCCAGGTCGCCCGGGGCAGGAGCACACGGCGGGCGTCCGGCGTCAGCAGGTGCACGAACGGCTGGTGGGCGTGGCGCATGTCGGTCATCACGTAGCCGTCGATCCCGTCGGCGCCCCGGCTCCCCGCCCGTACCCCGATCATCGGCCAGGCGACCCTCGCCGGGGTCGCGGAGAGCAGCCGGACGGTGCGCGGCTCGCGGCGCTGGCGGACCAGGCGGGCGATGCGGCGGCGGTAGGCCTGTGGGTCGGGCGGCTCGGGGACGAGTTTGGCGACCAGCGGGCGCGCCTCGTCGACGGCGTACACGACGCCTTCGGAGCCGCTGCCGATCCGCTCGGTGAGGGACCATGCGCGTCCGTTCTCCGACATCACCATGAGGGCCACCGTCAGCTGCCCTCCGTCAGGGCGCAGAGCACGGTCAGGTCGTCGCCGGTCCGTGCCGCCTGCGGGCCGGAGAGCAGGGCACGCAGGGGGGCGGCGTCGCCGCCGTTCGCGCGGAGCGTCGCGGCGAGCCCGCAGAAGAAGCGTTCGGACGGTAACGGGCCCACCTGGGGCGGTAGTTCGCGGACGGAGGGGTGATCGAGGGTCAGCGCCGCGCAGCCGTCGGTGGCGAGGACGACCCCGCTGAGTTCCGGCTCCCACACCACGAACGTCCGCACCCGCAGGGCGGCACCGGGCGAGGAGAGGAAGACCGGTCCCGGCGTTCCGGGCGCGGGCGGGGGCAGGACCAGGTGGCATCGCTCGCCCTCCCGCGGCGCGGTTCCGGCGGGCCCGCGGGTCAGCACCGTGCCGAAGCAGTCGCCGACCGAGACGAAGGCGGCCCACGGTGGCCGTACGACCGCGGCGGCCATCGTCGCGGCCAGCGCACCGGCCTCCACCGGATCCGACGGGGCGGTCGCCCTCAGCACGCTCTCGACGGCCCGCAGATACTCCGCGACCACCCGGGCGCCGCCCGCGACGGTCCATCGGGTCCACACCTCCGGCAGGTCGTCCGGGGCGGGTATGTCCTCGGCCAGGACCCGGCAGGCCGTGTCCACGGCGATGTGCGCGCCGAGGGCGCTGCGTTCACGGCCTCCGGCGCCGTCCGCGACGGCGAGCACCGCCGTGGCATCCAGCTCGACCGCTTTGAAGGCGTCCTGGCAGCCCACTCCCGCGGCCAGGTGTCCGGTCCCCTGGACGACGGCCCCGGCGACGATCACTGGTGTCTCTCCTCGAGCAGGCGCAGGCGCCGCTGCCGCTCCACGAGACCGGCCACCTGTCCGTGGATCTCGTCGGCGGCCTGTACCGCCCCGATCCGGTCCGAGCTCTGGAACAGCAGATCGAGGATCTGTCCGAAGTCGAGCCCTTCGAGCATCAGCGCGCCCTTGGGCGCGAGGACGCGCAGCAGTTCGAGGTCGGCGCCCCGCACGCCGATCGCCTGCAGGACGCACTCGCCCCGTTCCTCACCCCCGCGCACCTTCGCCGCCGTGCCGGCCAGGGCTGCGGGGTCCATCCGCTCCCCGTTCCCGTCGCTCGGGGCCCCGTCCGTCAGGACCCACAGGAACGGCCGGCGCACCTGGACCTGTGCGGCCTGCAGGGCCTGGTGCCGCGCCCTGGCCAGGTCGAGCGCCGTCTCGACGGCCTCCGTCATCCGGGTGAGTCCGGATGCCTCGAGCCGGGGCGGGCGCATGGTGTCCACGGGTACGAAGAGCCGGTCCGGCGCGGCTTCCTCGACCGGCACCAACAGCTCCCTGGCCGGGTCGAAGACCCTCACGTGGGAGTCGAAGGTGATCAGGCAGACCTCCACCCGCGCGCGCAGTCTCGGCTCCGCCCGCACTCCGTCGAACCAGCGGACCAGGGCTTCGTTGAGCTCGTCGATCCGAGGGCTCCCGACCGGCCGGCCCATGGAGGCCGACGTGTCCAGGAGCAGGACCACGGGCTGCCGTTCGTCGTAGCCCTCCGCGAGGCCGAAGCCGTACTCACTCATCCTCTGCCGCCTCGAACGCCCCGTGCTCCTGCCGTGCCGCGTCGAACGCGACAAGTCCCTGCCGTGCCGCGTCGTAGCGCACGGTGACCTCCGTTCCCGGTGGCATCCCCGGGGGGTCCGGAGGCATGCGCAGCAGCACACCTTCGACCAGTACGTACGCATCGGGAGCCGGCCAGGTGACGATCCGGCCCGCTGCCCCATGTCCCCATTCATCCATCCCGCCACTCATGCGCCCAAGGTAGGTGACACCGCGTCAACTTCGCGGGCCACAGAGGAATTTGATCGCCAGAAGATGTCCAGGACGCCTCGGTCCGCGCCCCCCGTGCCCCCGTGAGCTCCCGCGCGCAGACCGAGGCGCCCTTCCATTCCAGCGGATCAGCCGGTCGGCCGCCGGTCGCGGGCCGGTCGAATTCCGGCCGCTATGCGCTCGACGAGTTCGGCCGCCTCGGCGGTACGCACCACGAAGTGGACGTCCCAGTGCGCCCCGCCGGCCAGCTCCGCCTCCACGGCGGCCCATACGGCGGCCAGGCTGACCTGGTAGGACAGCCCTCCGCGCCCCGAGCCGAGGAGCGGGAAGCAGACCGAGCGCAGCGGCGGATCATGGCGGTCGCTCTCCTCCGCGAGCACGGCCAGTGCCCGGGACACCGATCGGGTCACATCGGCCGGCAGCACGTTGTAGTCGTTCGTTCCGGCCCGGGGGACGGCGATCGCCGCGTGGTAGATCCGGCGCACCCCCTGTCCGGCCAGGGCTCCGGAACCGGTGGCCGCCACGGTGCCGGGCAGTACCGCGCGCCCCGAAGTGCCGTGCCGTACCGCCCACTCGCGCAGCTCCTGGGGAAGCAGGTCCTCCAGCACCTCCCCCGTCACACCGCGCACGGAGGCCGCGCGACGCAGTGACGCGGCGATCGACGCCTTGTAGGGCTCGGGCAGCGCCAGATGGACGTTGGAGGGGGACACGATCACGTCCACGTCACGCAGCATGTCCACGGGGTGCAGATGGACGCTGAACCTGACGGGCCGGTCACCGGCCCAGGCCTCCACGGTCCGATGGGTTCCGGCGCCCCATCCGTCCGCTGCGGCACCCGTCGGCGTCTCGGTCTCCTCCGCCAGCAGTCGCACGATGTGTTCGGCGATCTGGCCGAGGACCATCACCTCGTGGTCCTTGCGGAAGCGCTCGACACTCACCCCGTACACCGAGGCCGCCCTGGCCCGGCGGGAGGACGCGGGCCAGTCCCTGGTGCCCTGCGCCAGGCCCAGGGTGTACTCGGCGGCGATGCGCAGCGTCCCCGCGTCCAGGCGCGTCACGGCGAGGCGCAGCAGCGCCTCCACGGCCGCGCCGGGCGTCCGGGCGGTGACCGCGGTCACCGCCTCGGCGGCCGACTCCAGCGCGGGCAGCGCGTGCCCCCGCAGCCGGACCAGTCCTGTGCGCCGAACTTCCTTCAGCTCAGGCAGGACTGACCCGTAGTCAAGGATGGAGGATGCCATGCGCCCACCATGGCACCACTCTTCACGGACGGACAAGCCGAGGGCGGGACCGCCCGGCCGGGCGTCACCACCCCACGGGCTTCGAGATCTGCGCCCACAGCGGTTCGAGAAGCTTGTCGGCCCGCGCGACTCCCTCCTTGGAGCCGAGATCCGCGATGCCCCTTTCCGGCAGCACCTCCAGCGGCGTGCCCTCCTGGTCCTCGCAGCGGTCCTGGAAGAGGACCATGGCGTTCCGGGGGCGGTCGCGCCGGGACTGCCAGATCAGGCCCATGGCGTCGGGGGCCTGGGCGCGGATCTCACTGGCCCAGCGCCGTGACTTCGCGTAGTTGCGCTCGTCCTCCAGGAGGGTCGAGTTCTGCCGGACGGCTGCCAGGTCCTTCTCCTCGATCAGCGAGACCAGGGTCAGCTCACGCGTGGTGCGCAGCACGCTCAACGACCGTCCGGACACCGTGGCGAAGGGGATCTCCCTCATTCCGGACGACAATGCGTAGGGCTGGGAGCGCAGCACGCTCTCCGCGAGTGCCGTGACGGCGGTGTCGGCCACGTACAGGGAGTGGTACGGGTCCAGCCGGGTGCCTTCGAAGCGGCCCCCGTCGAAGTGGATGTCCGCGAGTGTCGGGTTGAACTGATGTGCCGCGTAGCTCGACTTGTGCACGCGCCACAGCTCGGTGCCGATCGGGATCACCTCACGGTGGGGGCGCAGTTCCCAGGTGATCATCGGGAAGAACTCGTTCATCACTCCCCCTCCACGAGTGTGGTGGCGGCGCCGACCAGTTCGTGATCGGGCCGCCGTCCCAGCAACGAAGCGGGTGTTCCGCCCAGCCAGGTGTTGCCGCTGAGCCACCAGGTCGCCGCGCCCCGGGGGTCGATGTCCGCCAGGAGCAGCCGGTTGACCTCCAGGACGACCTCGTGCGGGGTGCCTCCGACGGCGGGGAACTGGAACTCCGGATAGCGGTCGCCGTCGCGGTGGTCCGGCAGCCTGATCAGTTCGGGTGGTGGCGTGCCACCGCAGCGGGTCCTCGCCTCGGCCGCCGAGAGGGCGGGCGTCCGGAGCAGCGGGTCCTGTGCGCCGCCGGGACCGAACGGATCGGGTGCCGGCGCGGCGGCCAGCAGGTGCGCCAGCTCCCGCGCGTCCGCCACGGTCGCCGGCCCGGGGGGTGCGGCGACGAGCCGCCCTGACTCCAGCGCGAGGCGCACCGGATGGTCGAGCGGCAGCGGCAGAACGGCGAGCCGTACGCCCTGGAGTGCTCTGCGGACCGCTCGGTCCTCGTCCGGCGGTGCTTCGGCGAGCGCGGTCAGCCGGGTGATCAGCAGCGCGTGCTGTGCGTCGTCGAGTGCCTTGCGGATGGTGGTCCTGTGCTCACCGATCAGGGCGAGCAGTCGCGCCGCGGATTGCCCGCGGTCCTCCTCGTTCATGCTGTCCCTCCTCCTGTCCTCTTTGTAGCCGGGCCGGGATGCCCCTGGTGGGTGAAGGCGGCCCAGAGCGCGATCCGGTCCAGTCCGGGTCGTCGCATCTCCCTGAGGAGCTCGCCCCGGAGCGAGCCCGGGTTCTCCCGGGCCGGGTCCAGCATCCACAGCTGCGCGGCCCGCAGGGCGTCCCCGGGGCTCAGCCCGTCGACCACCAGGTAGTGGTGGAACACCGCCATCAGCAGGGCCGATCCGCTGTCCTGGGCCAGCCACCGTGATCCGACGACGTCCCGTGCCCCGCCGGCGACGAACGCCGTGGTGAGCGTCAGCGCCTCGTCGTGGTCGCGCTTGCTCAGGTCCGTCTGGCAGGCGCTCAGCACGATCAACGGCCCGTCGGCCGAGTCGTACCGCTCCTCATGGTCGAGCAGGCGGGTCACGGTCAGCTTGCCCGTCCCGCCCCCCTCGGCGGGGGCTAGGTCCAGGGCCGAGACCGTGGGGCGGGTGCCCGCCGATCCGTGCGAGACCACGTGCAGCAGCGAGGCGCCCTCGGCGAGGTACCCCAGGACGGCGTCAGGGGTGCCCGGCATCAGTTCCCCGGGGGACGGGTCGTAGAGCTCGCCGCACAGCCGGGCCTGCGGGTAGAAGGCGTCCCGCAGGGCGGTGACCTCGGTCTCGGCGTACGTCAGGTCCATCAGCGGGTCGGCCACCAGCACCGGGGCGGACACCGGGTCCCTGGGTGCGCGTCGCACCGTACGCAGGAACTGGCTGCCGGACGCCGCGTAGCTGATCACCGTGGTCCGGCAGAGGTGGTCGTGTGGTGCCTCCGGCGGGAAGCGCGCGGCGTGCCAGGGGACGATGCCGAGCCGTCCGCAGGGCACCAGAACGATCCTGAGTGGCCGCTCGTCCCGGTCCCGGTCGGCGGGGAGCCTGTCCTCGATGCCGCCGAGGACGGGGGCCAGCGCCCGGAAGGCCCAGTCGCACATGTCCTCAAGGGCCTCTTCCCAGGCCTTCGCGACCGATTCGTCATCGGGCTGCTCCTGCTGGAGCGCCGCCGCGTCGAGGTACCGCTCCAGCGGTCCGCTCTCGCTGCCGGACAGCAACGGCAGGGCGCCCCCGGCGGCCCCGAGCTCCGGGGCCACCACGAGGACCAGTCCCGGGTCCTCGTCCTCGCCGGGAACCAGGTAGAGGAGTGCGTCCGCGCCCGCTTCCGCGACCCCGTCCGTCAGTTCGCCCAGGGTGGGGGTGCCGAGCAGGCCGCCCTCCCCGCGGTAGCCGAGGGCGTCGAGGGCCTGCCGGCGCAGGGTGCTCGGCAGCATGCCGGGTGTCTCCCCCGGGTCGGCCTCCCCGGCGTCCGGGGGCACGTCGGTGAACAGGGGTGCCGGGGGCACGTCGGTGGATCCGGGGGTCTGCGGCGACTCGGCGGGCCGGGGCGACTCCGGTGTCCGGCGCGACTCGGCCGCCCGCCAGGCCTCGGCGAGGTCACCGCGCCCGGCCGTGTCGAGGAGCTCGGGCACGGCCGAGGAGGTGGACGCCGCCTGCAGCACCAGGGCCCGGCCCAGTTCGAGTGCGGCCACGGCTTCGTGCAGCTTCCCCTGCGAGGCCGCCCACCGGGCGGCCCGTACCCCCCGGCTCGCCCCGGCACGGGCTGCCAGCAGCCCGTGCTCGGCGCCGGTCTGGAGGAGGACGTCGGCCGCGAGGGCCACCAGGGCCTCCTTGACGGCCTCCAGCGAGGCGGTGTCGGCCGCGTCCTTGTTGAGGATCCTGCGCAGGTGGTACGCCTCGGCGAGCTGCCACAACGCGTCGGCCGCGATCCGCGGCGCCCTTCCCTGCCGTACCTCGTCCCTGAGCCGTTCCAGTTCGCCGATGAGGACGTCGAGGACGGCGGGGTCACGGTCCAGGCCGACGCGCAGGCTCAAGGAGAGCGTCGACTGGTAGAGCTCGTCGGGCGAGGCTCCCGGCGGCGGCGGGACATGGTCGGGGACCGTGACCGGCTCACCGGTGAGGCCGGCGCGCAGCAGGTCGAAGTCCGGCGTCTTCGGCAGGGGCGACATGTCGCCGAACGGCAGGCCGCTGGCCTCGGCCCCTGCCACCCCCTTCTCGATGTACGGGAGGGACCGCAGGAGCATCTCCTTGTTCCGGGTCACCGCACCGAGCCTCCCGTAGGCCGCGCCCAGGGCCCAGTCGGCCAGGAACCGGAACGGCTGCCCTTCGGGGACACTCCTGTCGAGGGTTTCGGCCTCGGCCACCAGGCCCTGAAGTGCTTCGGTGTCCTCCGACTCCCCGGCTTCCAGGACCTTGCTGTAAAGCTCCAGTACGCGGCCGAGGATGGTCGGGTCGCCCAGTTCCGGGGGCAGCGATCCGGCGATCTTCCCCATGTGGCCGACGATCGTGTCCATTCGGGCGCGGCCCGCCGACCGGTCCTGGAAGGTGCCGCCCACGCCGGGGCTGACGGTGAGCAGAAGCGCCCGCAGGGATTCCAGGGCGGAGACGGAGTTCTCCCCCACCAGCGGCAGGTCCTGCACCGAACGCAGCCTGCCGAGCAGCTCGTTGAGCGCCTCGGGGTCGCCGCTCCTCAGGACGTCGTCGAGCCCCGTGGTGGTCGCGTGGACGGCGTCCATGGCCGTGACCATGTGGCGGAGGTCGTCGGGCGTGAGCTTCGGCTTCCGGGCATTCGCCGGAGCCGGTGCCGGTGCCGAATCCGATGCCCGATCCGACGCGGGTGCCGGCGTCTGATGCTGCTCCTGGGCGGGTGCGGGGTCCTGGGCGGGTGCGGGGTCCTGGGCCTCGACGGCTCCGGGCGCGTCCGCGCGCTCGACCGTGGGAGCCCCCGGCGCTGTGGGGATCCGGTCCGTCATCCGCCTCAGCTGGTCCGTGAACACCGAGCCGGCCGGCATCATCCCCGTCAGCAGGTCGGAGAGTCCGGGCCCGGTGGGGGCCGAAAGCAGGTCCTGGAACTGACGCAGCTGCCGCAGGAAGTCGTGAGGCAGCGGGAGTTCCACCACGTCCGCCATGAGCGCCCTGATCTCGAGCACCACGGTCGTCATCCCCGCGGGACCCGTCCGCGTGGCCCATTCGAGGAACGCGGACAGGTCCGGCGCACCGCCGGCCACGCCCTGTTGCGGCTGGATCGGCGAGACGTGCGTCAGCAGGAACAGCGCCGCCCACCGCCGGTCCTCCTCGGTCACCGTCGCACCCGACGGCGTCGTACGGTCCCTGGCGTCCCGCAGCAGCTGCTCGGCCCGGCGCCGGTCCGCCGGTGCGCCTTTCCCTTCGGCGTGCCGCATGGTGAGGGCGCCGGCCAGCCATACGTCCACCGAGCCGCGCAAGTCGGCTTCGTGGTGCAGTAGTTGGGCCAGCTGTTCGAGTTCGGCGACCGAGGCGTCGTGGGCACCCGAGGGCACCGCACCGCCTCCCAGCCCGGCGACCAGCCGCTTCACCCGCTCCGCGGCGTCCCGGGCCCAGGCCCGCAGACCCTGAATGCCACCGCTCTCCTCCTGGCTCACCGGCGCCCTGCCTCTCCCGAAATCCCGACCGCCTCCGAAGTCGTTCCCACTATGCCGATCCGCCGCGCGCGGGGCGGCGACTTCCGCGCTTCTTCCGCTCAACGCCCGGACTGTGCCCGGGAGTCGCCCAGATCCGCCCGCATCTCGTGGCGCATCTCACGCAGCCGGTCCCACAGGGCGTTTCGACGACCTCCTGGACGGCGGCGGGCGAGTCCCCCGGTCGCCGCGCGCCGTCGTCCAGCCGTCGGACCATGCCGTAGACGGCCCCGAGGTCATGGCTGACATCGCCCGCGTGGCCGGGCACCCGTTCCGGCAGCCGCATCCGGGCCTCCGCGTACACCTCCCGGTGCTGGTCGCGTGCCTCGGTGAGCCTCGGGCGGACGACCGACAGGTCGGTGTCACGGCCCAGCGCGTGCAACCGGTCGATGAGCGCGGCGAGCAGTGCCGGGCGGCGGTGTCGAGGGCCACGCAGCAGGCCCGCAGCTCCGGCGCCTCGCTGCGCCTCACCCATAGCTCCTCGGCACGCTCCTGTTCCCGTTGGCGGCTGCGTTCGGCGGCGCGCTGGTCAGCAGCGCGGACAGCGGCGTCCTGACCACTGCGACGACCGCGACCACCGAAGCGGTCACCGGACCGGCATCCACGTCGCCCCCGTCCGTCGTTCCGTCACCCCACGGACGACGCGGGCGGATCCGGCCGGTGGAGCCCCGGCCCGGTGCCCGTCCGGGGTTCGCCCTGTAGCCGACCAGCCGACCAGATGGATGGGCGGACAGGACAGGCGGGCGGACACCCCGGCCGGTCCCGCTGGGCGAGTTCTGGTTGCGCGAGGGGCAGTTGCCGGAAACCGCGCATGTCGGGCGGGGTCGCGCGGCCATCATGGCCTCGGAGCGACGACCGGGCATTCGACCGCGGCGGACGGGGCGTGGACACATGGTGGGCGACGAGCGGAGCGACGGCGTCGGAGGACTGCGGCTCTGGGCCGCCGGCGCGACCGAACGGGCGGGCGCGTTGATCCAGCGAGTGGGAAACGGCGGCGTGACCGCCGAGGAGTTCGAAGGTCCGATCGCCGAACTCAGCCAGTTGCGGCACCTGCTGGACCACGACCGGGCGCTGCTCGGCAGGGTCACCCTGGGACTCGGAGCCCTGCTCGCCGTGCGGCACGCCTCCGGGCACGGCTCGCCGGCGGACCGGGACGAGGCCCGCGGTCTGCTGGACGAGGTCCGGGATCCGACGACCGCCGCCGGGGAGGTGATGTCCGAGCAGGGCAGGCAGTGGGCGGCGATGTTCCTGCTGACGGTGACGGGACCGTCGGCGCCGGGCGGGGCGCCGCCGGACTTCTGGTCCGCCTTCGACCGGGCCAGGGGGACCGGGCCCGACGAGGGACCCGCGGAGGCTGCGGAGCTCGCGGCGCTGGCCGCCGAGGCCCGGAAGCTGCCGGTACCGCCGGAGGTCCAGGCCCAGTTGGGGCAGGTGCAGGACCTGCTCTCGTACGCCTCCCGGGGCGATTTCTCCGAGCCCGGGAAGCTGCTGACCATGCTGCCCGCCGACTTCCCGTTCGCCGAGCAGCTGCGCACGGTGGTGGGCCTGCTGACGTCCCTGCCGGACACCGCGGAGCCACAGCCCGCCGCCCCGGAGGCGGAGCGGGACCCGGAGGCCGACAACACGGTCAACGGCGCGTGGCTCGCGGCGATGCTCGGCACCTCGGAAGCCCTGCGCACCGGGGATCCCGAGGCCCTCAGCAGGCTCCTCCAGCGGCTGGGCGGCGATCTCGACCAGTTGCCGGACGGCCACGGCCGGGCCCCCGAGGTCCAGAACATGATCCGGCTGGTGTTGCAGACGGGTGAGCCGCTCGGTGGCAGCCGCGTGGACGGGACCGTCGCCCGCGAGCACACGAAGTCGGTCACCGAGCACTACGAGCGGCTGGCTGCCGACGATCCCGCCACGGCCGAATTCATCGTCGGGCTGCGGGCCGGCAATCTGCTGATCCGGATGCGCGCGGCCGAGGAGGCGGAGAACGGGGAGGAGTTCCTGGCCGTGGTGGCCGAACTCGACGCCCTCGAGAAGTCCACCCCCGCCGACCACCCGTTCCGCTCGCTGGTGCTGCTCGCGCAGGGCACCGCGCTCACCTCGCTCGGCGGGCGCACCGGCGACAGCGAGCTGCAGATGCGAGGCCTGGCCCAACAGGAAGAGGCACTGACGGACGTGTCGGCGGGGGACATCGGGATCCCCGAGGCGCTCATCACGGCGACGCGGGAGGGGTTCCTGACCGCCCGGGCCGTGACGGGAAAATCTCCGGACCTGCTGCCCGAGCGTGCTCCGCTGCCTCCCGACGCCTCCACGGACACCCGCTACCTGTCCGCCCTCTCCGCGACCCTCCGGCACTCCGTCACCCATGACCCCGCCGACCTGGACGCGGCCATCGACGAGCTGGAGCAGGTCCGCGACCGCGTCCGGCGGGGCCGGTCGCCGCGGGTCGCCGCCGACGCCCTGTGGCAGCTCGCGGAGAACCACCGCCTCCGGCTGCGCCTCACCGGGGACACGGCGGACCGGGACGCCGCCACGGAGGCCGCGCTGGAGTCCTTGCAGGCGCTCGCCGGGGACGTAGTCCTGCAGTCCGGCCCCGATCACGGCCTGCTGGCCGCCCGGTCGGGGGCCGACCGCGGGATGCGGGCCGCCGTCTGGGCCGCCTCCGAGGGGCGGGTCGAGGACAGTGTGGCCGCGCTGGAGCTGGGCCGGGCCCTGGTGCTGCAGGCCGCGTCCACCTCGCAGGCGGTTCCCGATCTGCTGGAGGCGCGCGGCCACCACGAGCTCGCGCGGGCGTGGCGCGCCAAGGGCGGCGAGGCCGGCGAGGAGCCCGATGCCCTCCCCCGCGCACTGCCCAGTTCGCTGCGTCGCCGCGCCCTGGAGGCGCTGGGTCACCGGGAGCCCGGCGGCGTGCTGTTCCACACCCCCACGGTCGACGAGCTCAAGGCCGGGGTGGCCGAGGCCGACGCGGACGCACTGGTCTACCTGCTCGCGGGCGAGGGAGCCACGCCCGGCATGGCGGTCGTGGTGGGCCCGGACACCGGCACCGGCGTCCGGGCCCTGCCGCTCCTGTCCGGCGAGGAGAGCGGCCCCCTGGAGCGTTACGTAGATGCCGCGGCCGGGTACGGGAACCGGCCCGGGGAGCCCGCCGCCGCGCAGGCCTGGGAAGACGCCCTCGCCGAGCTGTGCGTCTGGGCGACGGGGGCGGTGATCGCACCGGTGATGACGGGCGTCGCCGAACGGCTCGCCGCCAACGGGAGCCGGCGGAGGGACCGTACCGGCCCGCCGAGGATCGTGCTGGTGCCCTGTGGCCGCCTCGGCCTCGTCCCCTGGCACGCGGCCCGTCTGCCGGCCGGGGCACCGCACGACTACGTCTGCCAGGCGATGGTGATCAGTTACGCGGCGTCCGGCCGCCAGTTCCTGAACACGGTCCGGCTCGCCCCGCGCGCGCCTGCCGCCTCCCCCGTCCTGTTGGCCGACCCCACCATCACCCTGACGCACGCGGAGCTGGAGGTGGCGGCGCTCCAGCAGTCCCTGTACCCCGGGGCGCGCCTGTTCGGGGAGTTCTACGAACCTCCTGCCGAACTTGCGGGAGCCGGCACTCCGGACGACCTCCTCGACGCGCTCGACACTGCTCCGTCGCTGGTCCACCTGGCGTGCCACGGCTCGGCCGGGACCAGCCCGACGGCGTCCGTGCTGCGACTGGCGGCGCCCGTCGGCTCGTCGGGGCCGCCGCCGGACTCGGAAGGGCAGCAGGGGGAGACGGACCCCGGCACGCTGACCGTCTCCCGACTGCTCAGCCGCTCGGCGGGTGGACAGGGCGCCGCCGACGGGCCGTTGGTCGTGCTCAGCGCCTGTGAGACGGACCTGAGCAAGCGCGACCACGACGAGGCGCTGACGCTGACGACGGCGTTCGTGGCGAGCGGAGCGCGGGACGTGGTCGGATCACGGTGGGCCACCGAGGACTCGGCATCGGCGCTGATGATGGCCGTGTTCCACCACTATCTGGCCGTCGACGGGCTCAGTCCGGCCGACGCGCTCCGGGCCGCGCAGATATGGATGCTCGACCCTCACCGCAGGAATCCGGGGTCACTCGCCGGCAAGCTCCTGGACGAGCTGGACAAGGGGCCGAAGCTGGAACGGCTGACTGCCTGGGCCGCCTTCATCCACCAAGGTCATCCGGGTCCGTCCGAGCCGTCTTCCGCGGGGGCTGCCGTGAACCGGGCACCTGTGGAGCGGTCCCGGCCCGCGGTGAGCCGGCCTACGCACACGGACCCGGAGAGCGCGCCCCGATGACAGGAGCAGCATGCCCGGAGCGGCACTCCCCCCGGCGCATCCTCCCCCGCCCCGGAACCCCGGTGCCCCGACCGGGGGACGCCCGCCCACACGTGTGCGGGTCCCGGCAGCCGGCCGGACCGCATGCGCGGCCTGCTGGACGCCGTGGTGAGCCTGGGACGCCGGGCTGGAGCCGCCGGGGGTGCTGGCGGCATCGTGGAGTCGGCGGTGACGCCGATGTGGGCGTGGCCGGGGAGTTCCCTGATGACGACGTAGATGTTCAGTGGTCCCGACGTCGGAGACGTCAATGGGGTCCGTGCTCCGGGACTGAGCCGGTTCTCACCGAGCCGTCCAAGGAGTCGAGGTAGGCGGAGAGCTGACCGGCGGCGTACAACTGGGCCGTGCCGCGGGACGTGAGATCGCGCCGCCACCTGTCCAGGGACTTGGCCAGCGCATCGATGCTGCCGGCGTTGCGGAGTTCTCCGAGGACGGTGGCGATGGTGCCCAGGGGCCGGCCTCCCCGGCGCAGCAGGTGCGCCAGTTCGGCGTCGCGCACGTCCCGCGCGAGGTACTGGCGGTGCCCGCGTGGGTCACGTTGCGGGGTGAGGACTCCAGCGCGTTCCCAGGCGCGCAGGGTGGCCGGGTCGAGCGTGAGGTGGCGGGCGAGTTCACCGATGCTGTGGGGTGGTCGAGTGCCGGCCGCCGCATTCGGGTTCGCGGTCTCGAAGTGTGAGAGCGCCGTTTCGACGGTTCTCAGCGTGGTGCGGTCGCGAGCCAGGAGTGAGTGCCCGTCGTCGACGTACTCCAGTGCTTCGTCGAGCCGGCCGCCGGTGACGGCTTGCATGATGCGTCGGCCTGTCGAGTGGCCGAAGGCGGGGACGAGCGCCAGGTAGGCCGCGAGGCCGGCGGCATGGGCGGTGGTGTAGTCCCGGTACCCCGTCCGGCTGCGGTGGGCCGGCGGGATGATGCCGGCGTTCTCGTAGTTGCGGACCGCCTGCGTGGAGAGGCCGTGGCGGCGGGCCAGGTCCACTGGCCGCATGTGACCTCCGATTGAGGGTTCCGACGCAAGTGAGCGGAGTATTCGTCGCGAAGTCTCCACCGGGCGTTCAAGGATACGATTCATAGGCATGGCAAGGAACACGCACACCGTGTCCGGGGACTTCGATCTGACGATGGACGAGCTGCGCGTCGTGGCGCGTTACGTGGTCCGGCACGCAGAGGATGTCCTGTCGGTCTTCGAGCAGGCTGTTCCCGATGATCCGCGCCCCCGTGCGGCGATCGATGCGGCCTGGGTGTTCATCGGCGGTGCCAACAGGTCGAGATTGCAACGCGTCACCTCCTTCGACGCTCATCGGGCCGCCCGGTCGGCGCCCTCCGAAGCCGCGCGACTGGCCGCGCGATCCGCCGGTGACGCCGCGTCGGCCGCATACCTCCACCCCATCGCCCAGGTCGGTCAGGTCGGTCACGTCCTGCGGGCTTGCGCGAGTGCTGCGCGCATCGGGGAGATGGAGGCGGGCGGTGATCCCGCGATCGGGGGTGCCCTGCTGGAACGGTCGCGGCAGCGTGCGTCACCGGTGCTCATCGATGTGCTCTGCCGCTACCCGCCGGCGACGGGCGGCAGCAGTCGTGTCGCCCGGCTGATGCGCGCTTTGGATCATTCCCTGCGCCAGGCGGCCGACCGGCTGCCGGGGTACACCTCGGCGAGCCTCGCCGATGTGCGTGGGAAGGAGTGCGCGTCGTGATCCTCCCCGTGGTCCGCGACCCTCGCTTCGTGACGATCCGCCGTGGTGGGACTCTCACCGATGCGGATCACCGTCTCCTCGCTCTATGGGCTGCCGCCTGTGCGGAGCACGTCCTTGGCCTCTTCGAGTCGGCCCGGCCTCGGGACTCGCGACCACGTCAGGCGATCGAGCATGCCCGGGCCTGGGTTCGTGGTGAGGTCAGGATGATGCAGGCTCGCGCGGCGGGCGGCCATGCGATGGGGGCAGCCGGAGACCTGCGTGGGGCAGCACGGCATGCCGCGTACGCAGCCGGGCAGGCCGGGGCCGTCGCCCACGTCGCCGCGCATGAGCTCGGTGCGGCCGCCTATGCGATCAAGGCCGCTCGCGCAGCGGCACCGGAAGGCGAGAGCGAGGGTGCGGGACGACTCGAGTGCGAGTGGCAGCGCAATCAGCTCCCGGGGGCGATCCGCGAGCTGGTACTTGATGACCAGCGGCTGCGCAACGACATCTGCTGGTCGGTGTTCGACTGCTGAGACCGAACGTGCACGGCCCCTCGTGGTCGGCCCGGCGGGTGCCCATCCGCCGGGTGGTCGTCTGCACGGCGGTGCCGCATGGAGAGACGACAGACCTCGCCCTCTCGCGGTCGTCGGCCGGCGGGCGCTGTGCTGACCTGCTGGGGTGGGGACGGTCGCGCCGGCACGGAGGGGAGGCGTGTCGTGGCCGACGCAGTGGGTGCGACTCGCGTCTGCGGGTACGGGGAGCAGGCCCCGCCCCGGGCTGCCGGCAGGCGACCAACGTGCGGCTCGTCCGTGGTCCGCCCGCGGCCCTGCGGTCCGGCTCCGGCAGGTCTGCGGGCACCGTGCCCTGGCCGGGCGGCAGCGCGGTCGGGTTCCGGCCGGTCTCCCGGGCGGCTCGCCCGGACACCAGGGGCAGGCCCGCACCCGCGCGCACGAGGCCGGCCGCGCCTTCGGCGAGCCGTCCGAGCCGCGTCATCAGCTCGGCCTCCACACGTTCGTCGCATGCCGCGGGCGGGCCACGTCGCCGCCGTCGGGCCGGTCCGCGGCATGGATACGCGTATCGAACCCGGATGGGGCCCGCCCCGGACAGGGCCGTTCGGCCGTGCCGCCGCAGGGTGTACGGCCATGTGCGGCGGCGCAGGCGTGCCCCGTCAGGTGCTCTCCCCGGCCGGGCGGCCGGTTCCGGTGCCGTTCAGGCCGTCGCGTGCCAAGGCGTACTGCCGGGGGTGGTCACCGGCTCCGGGCAGGGCGAGGGCGGAGCGGAACTCCTGTCGTGCCTCGGCGTGACGGCCCGCCGCCGCGTAGGTGCTGCCGAGCCGGGTGCGTACCTCCATCTCCAGCCAGGTGCTCGTGTGCCGGGTGAGCGTGGCCAGGGCCGCGTGGTGGGCGTCGACGGCCAGGTCCAGCCGGCCCTGGAGGTGTTGCGCCGTGGCGAGCCTGGACAGGGTCGCGGCACGCAGGGGCGGGTCCCCGGCCTCGTCGGCCAGTCCGACCGCGCGCCGCAGCAGGTCGGTCGCCTCCGCGTGGCGGCCCAGGGCCAGGAGGGCGTCGGCGGTGAAGCACAGGGCGTTGCTGATCGTCCTGGGCCGTTCGCTCTTCTCGGCGATGGTGAGGGCGGTGAGGTAGTGGTCGAGGGCCTGCTCGTGCTCCCCCTGCCGGGAACGGATCGCGCCCAGGTTGAGGGTGGCTATCCCGGTCAGCCAGCCGTCCTCGAGCCGCTCCGCCAGTTCCACCGCCTCGCGCAGGTGCGCCACCGCGCCCTCGATGTCACCGAGCATCCACTCCGCGGTGCCCATCCCGGTGATCGCCCGCGCCCGCTCCCGCGGATCGCCCGGGGCGCAGTCGTGGCGCAGCGCTTCGGTGAACCAGGTGTGCGCCTGCCGGAACCGCCCCTGGTAGATGTCGACCATGCCCATGCAGTTGCGCAGCGCGGAGCGCATCCGGCGGTCGGTGGCCAGGTCCGCGCAGGGCAGCGCGAGGTCCAGGGCGGCGCGGCACTCGTGGTGGTGCCCCTGCCGGGTCAGGTGGTCGGCCAGGGCTTCGGCGAGCCGACAGGCGTCGTCGAACCTGCCGGCGGTGGCCGCGTAGGCCACCACGTCGACGAGTTCGCCGCCGGCCGCGTTCAGCCAGGCCGAGGCTTCCCGCCAGCCGGGGAAGGGAGAACCGGTCGTCCCGGCGTCGGCCGGGAAGGCCACGGGCCCCCAGTCGGCGGCCAGACGGCCCGCGGCCGTGTAGAGGCTCAGCACGGCGGTACGGTCCGCGGCGGCCTCCTCGGGTACGTCGGCCGCGAGGCGTCGCGCGTGCGCCCGTACGAGGTCGTGCATCCTGTAGCGGCCGGGATTCGGCTGCTGCAGGAGACTCGCGTCGACCAGGCCTTCCAGGAGGTCCTCGGCGTCCTCACGGGACTCGCCCAGCATGGCCGCGAGGGTGAGGCCGTCGAAGCGGGCGGTCGGTGCCAGCCCCGACGCCCGGAAGCCACGCCGCAGTTCGGGGGCGAGCTGGTCGTACGACATCCGGAAGGCGGCCTCCACGCTGCGGTCCTCGGCCCGCAGCTCGCCGAGGCTGCGCGCGTCGTCGGACATCCGGCCGGCCAGGAAGGACAGGGTCCAGGACGGCCGGTTCTGGAGTCGGGCGCTCGCGATGCGCAGTGCGAGGGGCAGGCCGCCGCAGCGCCGGGCGAGGTCGAGGGCCGCGTCGGGCTCGTCGTCCGCCCGGGACTCCCCGACGAGCTCACGGAGCAGGCCGACCGCGTCTGCTGTGTCCAGTGGTTCCACGGTGAGCCGCAGGCCGGCGTCGAGGCCGGGCAGCCGCTGCCTGCCTGCCACCAGGACCCGGCTCCCGGGTCCGGCGGGCAGGAGCGGACGGACCTGCTCGGCGCTGCGGGCGTCGTCGACGACGAGCAGCAGCCGTAGCCCGCTCGTGGCCGCGCGCCAGGCCGTGACCAGGTCCGCCAGGTCGTCCGCGTCGTACGTAGGGTCTGTGTCATCGAGGACCGCGCCGTCGCGTACCGCGCGCAGCAGCCGGCGCAGGGCCCGCTGCGGGGCGACGCTCTCGTGGGCGGCGCCGTGCGTGTGCAGGTCCACGAACAGGCAGCCGTCGGGGTAGGCGTCGCCGAGTGCCCAGGCGGCGCGCACCACCAGGGCGGTCTTGCCGACGCCCGCCGTGCCGTCGACGGCCACCACGGACACCGCGCTCGGGGAGACGGGGGCGGTCAGGAGGGCGAGTTCCCTCTCCCGTCCGACCAGGCAGGCGGTGTCGCCGGGGAGGTCGTTCCGACGGCGGTGGGGACGAGGGGCGTGACCGGGCCCGCCGGGAGTGGCGTGTTCGGCCGGGGAGTCCTCGGGCCGGTCGCGCTCGGGGCCGAAGGCCGCCGGGCCCGGCAGCAGTTGGTGGTCCTGGCGCAGGACCGCCTGGTGCACGCGGTGCAGTTCCTCACCGGGTTCCATGCCCAGCTCGTCGAGGAGCCCGCGCCTCGTCTCCTGGTAGACGGCGAGTGCCTCGGCCTGCCGGCCGCTGCCGTACAGCGCGCGCATCCGCAGGGCCGCGAGCGGTTCGTCGTGCGGCCGGGCCGGGGGCGGCGCCATGAGGGCGTCCAGCGCCTCCGGGTGGCGCCCGAGCAGCACCAGGCACTCCACCCGGTCCTGGTGCACCGTGCGCCGCTGCCGGGCGAGGCGTTGCCGTTCGGTGTCGGCGAGCGGCCCGGGCAGACCGGCCAGCGGCTCTGCCCGGAGGAGTTCCAGGGCTCGGCCGCCGTGATCGACGACCGCGTCGAGGTCACCGGCGGCCTTCGCGCGCCGGACGTGGGCGATGTGCTCGGCGAGGTCGGCGAGGTCGGTCCGCGTCCCGTCGGGCACGAAGCGGTAGCCGCCACGCCCGCCCTCGATCACCGAGGGGGCCGGCCCGTCGCCCGCCCCGTCCAGTACCTGGCGCAGCGAGTAGACGTAGCTCGGCAGGACCCGGTGGCCCGTCCCCGGAGGCTCCGTACCCCATACGTCGTCGAGGAGTTGCCGGTACGTCACGAGGGCCGGGGCGCGCAGGATCAGGGCGGCCAGGACCGCCTGCCGGCGTAGCGGTCCGAGTGCGAGCGGCACTTCACCACGGCGCGCCCTGACCGGTCCGAGCAGGTCGATCCGCAGGTGCCCGCCCGTATCGGCCGGCCCCGCACCCGGATCCGCTGAATCCACACCCATGTCGAAGTCCCCCGTTTTCGTGCGCGAGAAGCGCCCGCGCCGTTTCACAGTCCCGGCTTCAGCAAGTTTTCATCGGCATTGCAGCGCGTGGCGGCAGGGTTTGCCAAGTCGTGTCGGTGCCGACGACCCGCACGGAGAGCGAACCGGCCCTGCGCGGGGCCGAATCGAGACATTAATCATGCGCATGACATAGCCATCATGGGAGAGGGAAGTCCGTGACGTTCCGAGGGCGGCCGCGCCGCCTGCCCGTACCGATGAGCGCCGCGCTCGCGAGAGGCCGCGGCGAGGAGCCATCCGTACCCCCTGCGGGGCCCGGGCCGGCGCGAGGAGGGTGGAACTGATGCCGAACCCACCGCAGCCGTGGGAGGTTCCGCCCCCTGAGCACCGGCCGCTGCCGGGCAACCCGTACGCGACGGCAGGCCACGGCCCGCCCGTCCCTCCGGCCCCCCGCGGGCGCTTCGGCAAGGTGTCGGTGATCGCCGCCGTCGTCGTCCTGCCGGCCCTGGTGGCAGGCGCGGGGGTGTATGCCGTGACCGGCGGCGGGTGGGGCGGAACCACCGCACCCGCGGCGAGGAAGACACCCGACGCCTCCGCGACGCCGACGGCTCCCCGGGCACCCGCGGCCCCCACGAGCGAAGCGAAACGGATCCCGACGTCGAAGGAGATCAACGCCGGGCGGGAGCAGGGAGATGCCACGGCGTGGGTCGTCGACGACCGGACCGATCTGCCCCGTCGCTCGATCAAGGTCCACGACCTGTGGATCGCGGGCGACGTCGCCGTCCAGGCCGTGCACAGGAAGGTCACCGCCCACCGTCTCTCGGACGGCGCCGAGGTGTGGAGCGTGCCCCTGCCCGCACCAGTCTGTGAGACACCGGTCAATCCGACCCCGGACGGCAAGGTCGTCGTGGTGTACAAGAGCACCCAGGCCCGGAGCGGGAACCGGTGTGACCAGCTCCAGATGATCGACCTGCGGACCGGGAAGGCCGGCTGGCACAGGGAACTCACCGAAACCGGCTCCTCGGACGACACGATCATCGTGAACACCGCCATCAGCGGCGACGTCGTCGCGGTGACCCAGAGCATGAGGGCCGCCGCGTACCGGGTCGGTGACGGCACCAGGCTCTACGACATCCCCAGGGAGAAGACCGGCAACTGCTATCCGGACGACGTGGCGGGCGGCTCCCGGCTGCTGGTGAGCTCCGACTGCGCGATCGACGTCGACCGCGGCAAGAACTACAGCCAGCTCCGGGAGATCGACCCGCGTACCGGCAAGGTGCGCTGGCGTTTCCGGACCGAGCAGGGCTGGAAGGTCGGCAGGGTGCTCTCCGTCGATCCCGTCGTCCTCACCGTGCTCCACGCCGAGGAGCGCACCGACAACTGGCGGATCGTCGCCCTGGGTCCGGGCGGAAAGGTCCGCACCACCATCGACCCCCGGCCGAAGGGCTTCACGTACTGCGCCGACACGGGGGAGCCGGGCGAGAACATCCAGAACTGCCCCGGCACCGCCGTCGGCAAGGACGCCGTCCACCTGGGGGGCACCAACCAGGTCGGTGCCTACGACCTGGACACCGGGAAGCTCGCCTGGGGTGTGAAGTCCGAGGGCAGCACCCTGTTCCCCCTGCACGCGGAGAGCGGCTCGACCGGACTCGTCTACGAGGCGCCCACGCCCAGTCGGCCTGGCAGGATCATCAGATTCGGCCCGGGTGGCGTGGACACGGACGAGCAGGTGCTGCGGCACCCCGAATCGGCCCGGGCCACGGAGTACCCGATGCTCGCCGGGCACCTGGGCTACGCGAACGGCCGGATCGTCATCACACCGGCGACAGTGAGCGGCGACGACGCACAGCGCGGAGCCGCCATGCTGTCCTTCGCCCCCGCCTCCCCGTCCCCCTGAGGACGCAGGAGGACGTAGGAGGAGGACGCAGGAGGACAGGGGGGCGGCACGGGGAGCTAGGACGTGGCAGGCGCCGTCCCCGGGCCGGGCAGGAAGCCGGTGCCGTGGAAGTAGGTCAGGTAGCGGTCCAGGACCTCGTCGGTCAGGGGCGGCTGCCGCACACCCAGGGCCGCCAAGGCTCCGGCCGTCCGGCCGGAGTCGAAGCGGCGCCGGTCCGTCGCCCCGGGCCCGGTCCGCGCGCCCTCGTCGCCGAGGAACAACTGCGCCGCGTTGTCGGGTCGCGCCGCGACGCGCGCCTGCCAGTCCGCCGCGGGTACGGTGCGCAGCTCGTGGCCGAGGCGTGCCGCCGCCTCGAAGACCCGCTCCAGGCCCGGCGCTTCGGGGTTGGTGAGGTGGTACGTCTCCGTCCCCGTCCGGCCGGACAGGGAGAGCGCCACCACCGCGGCACCGACGTGGTCCACCGGCACCCAGTCGGTCGTCCCGTACGGCAGGTCCGGCACGGCTCCCGCCTGGAGGCAGCCCTTGACGAGCTGCCACAGCAGGTCGCGTTCCTGGCAGGCACCGGTGGTGGTGTCACCGCTGATGCGGCCGGGCCGGTAAACGGTCACCGGCAGGCCGCGTTCGCGGGCCAGAGCGACGACTCCCTCGGCGACCCACTTGCTCTGCGCGTACCCGTCGGGCAGGCCGGGTGCGGGGCCGGTCGGGGACGACTCCGTGATGGTGACGGGGCCGGGTCCGGTCGCCGGGGCGTAGACGCCCGTGGTCGAGACGTAGTGCATCCCGGGTGAGGCGGAGTCGGCGAGCAGACGCAGCAGTTCCTCGGTGCCGGCCACGTTGGGGGCGCGCAGATCACCGTACGCGGCGGCGAAGTTGACTCGTGCGCCGTTGTGCAGGACGGGGCCGAGCCGGCGGACCAGGGCGGCGCGGTCCTCGGGCGACAGGCCCAGGCCGGGGGCGGCGAGGTCGCCGGGGAGGGGGCGGACCAGGTCCGCGTACCGGGGGCGCCACAGGCCGTAGCGCTCCAGGTTGGACCGCAGGCGGTACGCCGCGCTCCGCTCGTCCCCGGCCCGTACGAGGCAGTCGACCGGCCCGTCGGTGGCCTCGATCAGGTCGCGCAGGAGGAAGGCGCCGAGGAAGCCGGACGCTCCGGTCAGCAGGGGCCTGGCCGAAGGGCGGGAGGCCCCGCGGGCGGGGGCGGGCACCGAGGCCGGACCCGTTGTGCCCTCGGCCGGGCGGAGCCGGGTGCCGGACGCGCCGTCCCGGCCCGTGCCGGTGATGTCCGCCGCCAGCCGGATCTCGGCCGCGAGGTCCGGCACGGCGGCACCGCGGTCCTGGCCCTCCTCCCCCGCGGCGCGTCCCAGGAGGCGGTCGACGCCCTCGACGGTGGGCGCCGCGAACAGGGCCCGCAGGGAGGGGCGATGACCGCACCGTTCCCCGATCCGCCGTGCCAGGGACACGGCGAGCAGCGAGTGGCCGCCGAGCGCGAAGAAGTCGTCCGTGACGCCGACCTCGGGCACGCCGAGCGTCTCCGCGAACACCTCGCACAGGGCGCGCTCACGCGCGGTGCCCGGCGCACGGCCTCCGGCCGGTACGGCATGCACGGGTGCGGGCAGGGCCCGCCGGTCGGTCTTGCCGTTGGGGGTGACGGGCAGGGCGTCGAGACGTACGTGCGCGGCGGGGACCATGTGCGCGGGCAGGGTCGCGGCGAGGTGCGCGCGCACCCCGTCCCCGTCGGGGCCCGTCTCACCGTCCGCGGCCACGGTGTACACGACGAGGCGCCGGTCGCCGGGCCGGTCCTCACGGACGGCGGCGCAGGCCGCGGCGACACCGGGCAGGGCGCCGAGCGCTGCCTCGATCTCACCGAGTTCGATGCGGAAGCCGCGGAGTTTGACCTGGTCGTCGACCCGGGAGACGTAGACGAGTTGGCCGTCCGCCGTCCAGCGCACCAGGTCGCCGGTGCGGTACATGCGGCCGCCCGTCCGGTCGGACGGATCGGCCACGAAGCGCGACGCGGTCAGTGCGGCACGGCCGTGGTAGCCGCGGGCCACACCCTCGCCTGACACGTACAGTTCGCCGACGACGCCGGGCGGCACGGGTTCCAGCCGGTCGTCCAGGACATGGACCCGGGTGCCGTCGACGGGGGCACCGATGGGCACGGTGCGGTCGGGGGCGAGCGGCCCGTCCGCGTGCTGGAAGCCGCTCATGGTGGCGCAGACGGTGGTCTCGGTCGGGCCGTACGCGTTGACGAGGAACCGGTCCCGCGCCCAGGTGTGCACCAGGGCAGGCGGGCACGCCTCACCGGCGAGGACCATCGTCGTGCCGGCGGGGAGCGAGCCGGGCGGCATCACCGCGAGCGCGGGGGGCGGCAGGGTGAGGTGGGTGATGCCCCGGTCGCGGACCAGGGCCGCGAGGGTGGGGCCGGGCAGCAGGGCGTCGCGTTCGTCGATCTCCAGGCAGGCCCCGGAGAGCAGTCCCATGCACAGCTCCCAGAACGCGGCGTCGAAGCTGACGGATGCCATGAGCAGCACCCTGCTGTCGGGGGTGACGCGCAGCCGTTCGCCCTGGGTGCGGGCCATGGCGCCGGCACCCCGGTGGGTGACGACGACGCCTTTGGGGCGCCCGGTGGAGCCGGAGGTGTAGATGACGTACGCCGGGTGCGCCGGGAGCGGGGACGGGACGGGCGTGCGGGCGTTGTCCTCCAGGTCGCCGGTGTACAGGTGCGGCACCGGGGAACCCGGGAGCCGGCGGTGGACGTCGGGAGTGGTGAGGAGCAGCCGGGGCGCGGCGTCGTCGAGCATGTAGGACAGGCGCGGGGCGGGGTAGTCGGGGTCGAGCGGCACGTAGGCGGCCCCGGCCTTGAGGACGCCCAGCAGGGCGACGACGAGGTCGTTGGTGCGGGGCAGGGCGACGGCGACCCGGTCCTCCGGGCCGATACCGCGTGCCGCGAGGTGACGGGCGAGGACGTCGGCGCGGGTGTTCAGCTCGCCGTAGGTGAGGGTGGTGGTGGCGTCGCGGACCGCCGGGGCGCCGGGCGTGCGCCGGGCCCACCGCTCGAAGAGCGTGGGGACCGTCGCCCCGGGCAGGCCGTCGGCCGGCCCGGTGCCCCAGGCGGTGAGGCGGGTGCGCTCGGCGGCGGTGAGTACGTCGTAGGCGCGCAGCGGGCGGTCGGGGTCGGCGGTGACGGCGTCGAGCAGCAGGACGAGCCGGTCGGCGAGGTCTCGGACCGTCGCGGCGTCGAAGAGTTCCGTGGCGTAGTCGACGGCGGCCTGCATGCCGCTGGGCGCACCGCTGTCGTCGTACGTCTCGGTGAAGGTGAACGACAGGTCGAATTTGCTGACCCCGGGGTCGACCGGCAGGCCGCCGACGGTGAGGCCGGGCAGGTCGAGGCCGGCGGCGGGGGTGTGGTTCTGGAGGACGAGCATGGTCTGGAAGAGCGGATGGTGGTTCTGCGAGCGTGCGGGGTTGAGCAGTTCCACCAGGCGCTCGAAGGGGACGTCCTGGTGCGCGTAGGCGGAGAGGTCGAATTCCCTCACCCGGTCCAGGAGTTCGAGGAAGGTCGGGTCACCCTTCAGGTCGGTGCGCAGCACCAGGGTGTTCACGAAGAAGCCGACGAGGTCCGAGGCTGCTTCGTCGGTCCGTCCGGCGACGGCCGTGCCCAGCGGGATGTCGTCGCCGGCGCCGTGCCGGGACAGCAGGGTCGACAGGGCGGCCTGGAGCACCATGAAGACGCTGCATCCGCGGGTGCGGGCGAGGTCCGCGATCCGGCCGGCGGTGGCGCCGTCGACGGCGAAGTCGTGGGTGGCACCGGTGTGCCGGGGGGCGGCGGGGCGCGACCGGTCCCACGGCAGTTCCACCATCTCCGGCATTCCGGCCAACGCGTTCTTCCAGTGGGCGAGTTGGCGCGAGAGGAGGCTTTCCGGGTCGTGCTCGTCGCCGAGCAGACGGCGCTGCCAGAGGGTGTGGTCGGCGTAGTCGACGGGAAGCGGGGCCCGGACGGGGGCCCCGTCGTGGAGGCGGGCGCGGTAGGAGAGGCCCAGGTCATGGGCGAGTGGCGCCAGGGACGAGCCGTCGGCGGCGATGTGGTGGATCACGAGCACCAGGACGTGGGCGTCCTCGGCCAGGCGCAGCAGGGTCGCCCGGAGCGGGAGGCGGTGCTCGATGTCGATCGGTTCGGTGGCGGCGGCCCTGAGCCGGTCGGCGAGCTTGTCCTCGTCGACGGGTTCCAGGACGAACGGGAGGTGGACGTCGTCCGGGGCGGTGATGACCTGGTGCGGTCCGTGGACACCCTCGGGGAACACGGTGCGCAGGGCCGCGTGCCGGGTCACGACGTCCCGCAGTGCGCCGCGCAGGGCTTCCGTGTCGAGCGGCCCGTCGACGCGCACGGCGAACGGGATGTTGTATGTCGCGGAGGGGCCTTCGAGCCGGTGGAGGAACCACAGCCGCTGCTGGGCGTACGACAGTGGGAGCGTGGCGGGGCGTTCCTGCGGGAGGAGGGCGGGGCGGGCGGGGCGGCCCGCGTGCTCCAGGGCTGTGGCGAGCGCGGCGACGGTGGGGTTCTCGAAGAGGGTGCGGATCTCGGTCTCGGTGTCCAGGGTGGTGCGGACGCGGCTCACCAGGCGGGTGGCGAGCAGCGAGTGGCCGCCCAGGGCGAAGAAGCTGTCGTCGATGCCGACACGGGCCACGCCGAGTACGTCGGCGAACAGTCCGGCGAGGATCTCCTCCAGGGCGCCGCGCGGCGGCCGGCCGGCGGCGCCGGACGGGGTGACGGGTGCGGGCAGGGCCGCCCGGTCGAGCTTGCCGTTGGGGGTGAGCGGCAGCGCGTCGAGGGGCTGGATGACGGCCGGAACCATGTAGGCGGGCAGGTGGCGGCCGACGTGCGCGGCGAGGGGGCCGGGGTCGGGGACGTGTCCGGGTGCGGGGACGACGTAGGCGGTGAGGGTGCGGTCGCCGGGCAGGTCCTCACGGACCATCACGCAGGCGGCGTGCACGGACGGGTCGGCGCGGAGCACCGTCTCGATCTCGGCCGGTTCGATGCGGTGGCCGCGCAGTTTGATCTGCTGGTCGGCCCGGGCCACGTACCGCAGGGTGCCGTCGGTGCCCTGGCGCACCAGGTCGCCGGTGCGGTACATGCGCGTCCCGGTGCGGGTGAACGGGTCGGCGACGAACCGGGTGGCCGTGAGGCCGGGGCGTCCCAGGTAGCCGCGCGCGACACCGGCTCCCGCGACGTACAGCTCGCCCTCGGCGCCGGACGGCACGGGCCGCATGGCCGCGTCCAGGACGTAGGCGCGCATGCCGTCGATCGGCCGGCCGATCGGGGCGGCGGCCCGGGGGTCGTCGTCGGCCCGGACGCGGTGGACGGTGGCGAACGTGGTGGTCTCGGTGGGCCCGTAGACGTGCAGGACCGTGGTGCCGGGGTGGGCGGCGGCCAGCCTCTGGAGGACGCCGGGCGCGGCGGCCTCGCCGCCCGTGGCGACCAGGCGCAGGCGGCCGAGGGCGCCGGGGTCGGTGTCCACGATGACGTTGAACAGGGCCGCCGTCAGGAACGCCGCCGTCAGGCCGTACCGGTCGGCGAGGTCCCGGAGCGTGGCGGGCGGGAGCGTGCCTCCGGGGGCCACGACGACACGTCCGCCGTTGAGGAGGGGCGCCCAGATCTCGAAGGTGGACGCGTCGAAGACGTACGCCGAGTGCAGCAGGACGGCGTCGGCGGCGCCGTCGCCCCATCTCCGGTCGGCGGCGAGGGCGGTGATGTCGGCGTGGGTGACGCCGACACCCTTGGGCAGCCCGGTGGAGCCGGAGGTGAACATCACGTACGCGAGCCGGGCGCCGCCCCTGACCGTGGGCAGGACTCCGGGGGCGGCCGGTCCGCCGTCCAGGACCCGGCCCGCGGCGTCGACCGTCACGAGGGTGACGTCGGGACCGAGCCGGCGCACCCAGGGGAGGGTGCGGGTGGTCCCGTCGACGATCAGGGTGCGCAGGGCGGCCACCTCGGCGACGCGGGCCAGGCGTTCGGTGGGCCAGCTCGGGTCGAGGGGCACGTAGGCGGCGCCCGCGCGCAGTGCTGCGAGGGAGGCGGTGACCTGGGCTGTCGAGCGGCCCAGCAGGATGCCCACGCCGTCCTCGTCGCCGGTCCCGAGCCCTGTCAGAGTGCCGGCCAACGCTGCTGCGAGAGACTGGAGCTGACGATAGGTCAGCGTCTCCCCCGCACCGGTCACGGCCACCGCGTCCGGCCGGTGGGCGGCGTGACGGGCCACCGCGTCCGGGACGCTCGTGTCCGTGGCCCCGGCCGGGAGTTCGGCACCGTTCCCTCGGGCGACGAGCGCCTCGCGTTCGCCGTCCAGGAGGAGGGGGAGGGCGCCGACGCGGCCGTCGAGCCCGTGCGCCATCGCCGTGAGCAGCCGCCGCGTACGGTCGACCGTACGGGCCACCTCCTCGCGGTCGAGGGAGCCGGCCCGGAAGCCGAAGGTGATCCTCAGGGCGTCGCCCGGGGCGATGGTGAGGGTGAGCGGGTAGTGGGCCGCGTCCGTACCGCTGAACCCGGTGACGGCGAGGCCGGGCAGTCCTCGCTGTGCGGTGCGCAGGGCCTCGTCGTCCATCGGGTAGTTCTCGAACACGGCCAGTGTGTCGAAGAGTTGGTCCAGGCCGGTGACTCCGTGGATCTCGGTCAGGCCCACGTACTGGCTGCCGAGGAGCCGGCCCTGTTCCTCCTGGAGCCGGGTCAGGAGCGCGACCAGGGTTTCGCCGGGCGCCGGGCGGAGCCGTACGGGCACGGTGTTGATGAACAGGCCGACCATGGACTCGACACCGGGGATCTCCGGCGGGCGGCCGGACACGGTGGTGCCGAACACCACGTCGGTGCGGCCGGTGAGGTGGGCGAGCAGCAGGCCCCAGGCGCCCTGGACCACTGTGTTGAGGGTGAGCCGGTGGGCGCGGGCCGTCTCGCGCAGCCGGTGCGTCGTGGCCGGGTCCAGGTCGAGGACCAGGGTCTCGGGCAGGTCACCGGCCCCCTGGGTGTCTGTCCCGCCGGGCCCGGCGAGCAGGGTCGGGGCCTCGATTCCGGCCAGGGCCGTGCGCCAGGCGTCCAGGGCGGCCGGGCGGTCCTGCCGGGCCAGCCAGACGAGGTAGGAGCGGTAGGGGGCGACACGCGGCAGTGCGCTGTCGTCGCCCCCGCTCGCGTACAGCTCGAACAGTTCCCGTACGAGGAGGGGCATCGACCATCCGTCGAGCAGGATGTGATGGCTCGTCATAACGAGCCGGTGGCGCAGCGGCGCGGTGCGCACCAGGGTGAACCGCATCAGCGGCGGGGTGGTGAGGTCGAAGCGGCGGGTGCGGTCGGCCGCGAGGAAATCGGCGAGGCGTTCCTCGATCGTGCCCGTGCCGTCGGCCCCTGTCAGGTCCAGCTCCTCCAGCGGTACGGGCACGTCGGCTGCGACGGCCTGCACGGGCTCGTCCAGGCCCTCGTGGAGGAAGCCGACCCGGAGGTTCGCGTGCCGCCGCAGCAATCCGCCGACGGCCGCGTGCAGCGCGGGGACCCCGACGGGGCCTTCGAGATCGAAGACGAACTGCGCGGTGTAGACGTCCACGGCGTGGGAGTCGTACAGCGCGTGGAAGAGCATGCCTGCCTGTAACGGCGTCAGCGGCAGTACGTCCTCGAGTCGGAACCCGGTCACTTGCGTCCACCCCACTTGATCTGCAGTCGGTCGATCTGGGCCTGGTCGAGCGAGACCAGGGGAAGGTCGGACGGCGTCCAGCCACCCGCGTCGGGTCGTTCGGCGTGTTCGGCGATCGCGCGCAGGGCACGGGCGAACGCGTCGGTCAGGGCGCCCACGTCCTCCTCCTTCAGGAGGTCGCTGGGCCAGGTCCAGCGGGTCACCAGGCGCGGGCCGTCCGGCAGGTCCTCGGTGTGCGCGTTGATGTCGAGGACGTGATGGACGGGCATGTCCGGGTCCTGGCTGCGCGGCCCGCCGCCGTCGAGCTGTACGTCCCAGTCGGCGACCGCGCCCCCGTCCGCGTGCGGGGCGGCGTACCGCCCGAGGTAGTTGAAGCCGATCTGTGGGTCGGTCGCGGTGGCCAGCCGGGGGCCCGTCGCCGGGTTGAGGTGGCGCAGCATCCCGTAGCCGACACCGTGGTCGGGCACGGCCCGCAGCTGTTCCTTGACGCTTTTGACGGCGCGTTCGACCAGAGCCGGGTCGAAGTGTGCGGGGTCGCGGGCGTCGACGGGACCGGGGTCGAGGCGGACCGGGTAGAGGCTGGTGAACCAGCCGACCGTGCGGGACAGGTCGATGTGCTCGGCGATCTGCTCGCGGCCGTGGCCCTCCAGGTCGAGGAGGACTCCGGTGTCGTCCGGCCGGGGCCCGCCCGCCCTGGCGGCCCGTTCCGCACGCCAGGAGCGGACGGCGAGGGCGAGGCCGGTGAGCAGTACGTCGTCCACCCCGGCGTGGAAGGCGCCGGGGACGGTGCTGAGCAGCGGCTTCGTCCAGGTGGCGGGCAGATGGGTGACCAGGGTGCGCGTCCGGTCGGCGGTGTCCAGGTCGGGGTCCGGCGGGCGGTAGCCCAGCTGCGGGTCGGGGGTACTCGACACGGCTTCCCACAGGGGGAGTTCCGACTCCCGTGCGGCGGTCCGCGCCTGCGACGCGAGGAGTCGCGCCCAGCTCCTGTACGGGGTGGTGACGGCGGGCAGTACCGAGGCCGCGGCGGGACGCCCGCCGTCGGCGACGGCGTGCCACGCGGTGGCGAGGTCGGCGGCGAGGATGCGCCAGGACACGGCGTCCACGGCCAGGTGGTGCACGACGAGCAGCAGACGTCCGCGGGTGTGGGGTCCGGCGTCGCACCAGACCGCCTCGACCACGTGTCCGTCGGCCGGCCGCAGCCGGCCGCGGACCTGTTCGCCGGCGTCGGTGACGGCGGTGCGGACGGCGTCCGCGTCGAGGCCCGTGACATCGACCCGGGTGAGACGGCTGCGGGCGCGCACTGTTCCGGGCGGCAGGGCTTCGAGGACGGGTTCGCCCCCGGCGGGCCGGGTGACCCGCATGCGGAGCATGTCGTGGTGGTCGACGACGATCTGGAGGGCGGCGGCGAGGGTGTCCTCGTCGGCGCCGGCGGGTGTGTACAGCACCCCGGACTGGTTGTAGCCGTCGGTGCCGGACCGGGCGAGGAGCCAGGCGGCGATGGGCGTCGGCGGCATCTCGCCGGTGCCCTGTTCGGCCGGTGCGGCGGTGGTCCGGTCGAGTGCGGTGGCGACGGCCGCGATGGCCTCCGGCGTGCGGTGGACGAAGACGTCGCGCGGCGTGACGCCGAGGCCTGCCTCGCGTACACGGCTCACGAGCTGGATGGAGAGGATGCTGTCGCCGCCGAGCGCGAAGAAGTCGTCGTCGGTGCGGACGGCGGGGGTGCGCAGGACCGAGGCGAACACGTCGCACAGGACGTGTTCCTGCGGTGTGCGCGGCTGCCCGCCGGACCGGGTGGCGGCGGGCCGTACGGGGACGGGCAGGGCACGCCGGTCGGTCTTGCCGTTGGGCAGCAGCGGCAGCGCGTCGAGGGCGACGAACACGGCGGGCACCATGTACGGCGGCAGGGCCGACGCCAGCCGGGCGCGCAGTTCGCTGTCGGTGGGTGACGTGGCACCGCCGCGCGGGTCGGCGACGGTGTAGGCGACCAGGCGCCGCTCCCCCGGCCGATCCTCGCGGACGACGGCGCAGGCGGCGGCGATGCCGTCGAGAGCGGTGAGGGCCGCCTCGATCTCGCCGAGTTCGATGCGGAAGCCGTGCAGCTTGACCTGGTCGTCGGCGCGGGAGACGTAGGTGAGCAGTCCGTCGGCGTCCCGGCGGACGAGGTCGCCCGTGCGGTACATGCGGCTCCCGTCGGGGCCGTACGGATCGGCGACGAACCGTGCGGCCGTCAGGCCGGGGCGGCCGAGGTAGCCGCGCGCGAGGCCGTCGCCCGCGAGGCAGAGCTCACCGGTGACGCCCGTCGGCACGTGCCGGAGGCCGCCGTCCAGGACGTAGGCGCGGGTGTTGTCGACGGGACGGCCGAGCGGGACGCTCCCCTCACCCGCGGGTGTGTCCGGCCGCAGGTGGTGGGCGGTGGCGTCGATGGTCGCCTCGGTGGGCCCGTACAGGTTGTGCACCTCGGTCCGCCAGGCCCGTGCGACGCGTGCTGCCAGGGACCGGGGCAGGGGTTCACCGCCGCAGAGGACGGCCCGCAGGGTCGTGGGCGTCTCGCCGGGGCCGGTCTCGGTGAGGACGACGGAGAGGTGCGAGGGCACGAACTGGGCGATGGTCGCACCCGTGTCACGGATCCGGGCCAGCAGTCCGGCCGGGTCGTGGTTGACGGCCGGCGGCACGGGGCAGGTGGAACCGCCGTGCAGCAGCGGCAGCCAGGTCTCCCAGACCGAGGCGTCGAAGCTCGGCGAGGTGCGCGCGAGGACCCGGTCGTCGCCGGTGAGGCCGAGGTGGCCGGCCATCCACGCCATGTGGTTGGTCAGGGAAAGGTGCGTGACCACGACACCCTTGGGACGGCCGGTGGAGCCCGAGGTGTAGATGACGTACGCCGCGTCGCGCGGGCCCGGCGCGGCGGCGGGCGGTGCGGAGCGTCCGGTGGACCAGCCGGACCGGTCGTCGAGCGCGAGGCAGGGCACGGTGTGGCCGTACCGCGCGGCGCGGTCCGTGCCGTGGGTGAGGAGCAGCGCCGGGCGGGCGTCGTCGAGCATGTAGGTGATGCGCGCCTCGGGGTACTCCAGGTCGACCGGCAGGTAGGCGGCCCCGGCCTTGGCCACCGCCAGCATCGCGACGACCTGGTCGACGGTGCCGTCCAGTGCGAGGGCCACGAGATCGCCACGGCCGATGCCCCGGTCGTACAGGTGGTGCGCCAGGTCGTCGGAGAGCAGGTCGAGTTCACCGAAGGTGAGGTGGTGCCCGCCGTCCCGTACGGCGATCTCCGCGGGCGTCCGGGCGCACTGCGCGCGGAACGCCTCGGGGGCCGTGCGCGCCGTCACGGGCCGTTCCGGGCCGTGCGCGGCGCGTTCCAGGTGCTGCCGCTCGGCCGTTTCCAGGACGTCGACGGTGTGGACGCGGCGGCCAGGGTCGGCGGCGAGCGAGGCGAGCAGGCGGGTCAGCCGGGCGGCCAGCGCGTGCGCGGTGGGACGGGCGAACAGTTCGGTGGAGAACTCCAGGACGCCGTCGAGGCCGGCGGGCCGGCCCGGGCCGTCGTGTGTCTCGGTGAAGGTGAAGGTCAGGTCGAACTTGCTGATGCCGGTGTGCACGGGCTGCTGCGTCACCGTGAGACCGCGCAGGTCGACCGTGGTGTCCCCGTGGTTCTGGAGGACGAGCATGGTCTGGAACAACGGGTGGTGGTTCTGCGCCCTGACCGGTCTCAGCGCGTCGACGAGCCGCTCGAACGGCACGTCCTGGTGTGCGTAGGCGGCCAGGTCGAACTCCCTGACACGGTCGATCACCTCACCGAAGGTGGGGTCGCCGCTCAGGTCGGTGCGCAGGACGAGGGTGTTGACGAAGAAGCCCACCAGGTCGTCGAGGGCCTCGTCGGTGCGTCCGGCGACGGCGGTACCGAGCGGGATGTCCTCACCGGCGCCGTGCCGGGAGAGGAGGACCGACAGTGCGGCCTGGAGCACCATGAAGAGGCTGCATCCGTGGGCGCGGGCGAGATCCACGAGGGCCCGGTGGGTGTCAGCGCCGACGGGGAAGGCGAACGCG
Source organism: Streptomyces sp. NPDC058637 (assembly GCF_042717325.1). Classification (NCBI taxonomy): domain Bacteria; kingdom Bacillati; phylum Actinomycetota; class Actinomycetes; order Kitasatosporales; family Streptomycetaceae; genus Streptomyces; species Streptomyces sp. NPDC058637. The sequence goes on from NZ_JBHXRD010000003.1 coordinate 277,342, forward strand.
TCGCCGCTGTACGCCGTCACGGCGGGGCGCGGCCGGTCGCAGGGCAGGTCGAGCAGGTCGGGGGCGCCGGCGAGAGCGGTGCGCCAGAAGTCGAGCTGACGGGCGGCCTGGCTGGACGGGTCGTCCTCGGCTCCGAGGAGTTCGCGCTGCCACAGGGTGTAGTCCGCGTACTGGACGCGGAGTTCCGTCCAGGCGGGTTCCTCGCCGTCGGCACGTGCCCGGTACGCCCCGCCGAGGTCACGGGCCAGCGGGGCGAGGGACCAGCCGTCGCCCGCGATGTGGTGGACGACCAGAACCAGGACGTGGGCCTCCGCGCCGAGCCGCACCAGCCGGGCCCGTACGGGCAGTTCGGTGCTCACGTCGAAGGCATGCGCCACCTCGGCGGCCAGGATCTCGTCGAGTCGGGCGGGGTCGGTGTCACGGGGTGTCAGGTCGAGGTCGGCGCCGTCGGCGCCGAGGACGAGCTGGCGTGCCACGCCGTCCGTCTGGGGGAAGACGGTGCGCAGGCTCTCGTGGCGCTCGACGACGTCTGCCAGGGCGCTCTCCAGGGCCTCGGCGTCGAGCGGGCCGTCCAGGCGGAGGACGAGGGGCACGTTGTACGTGGCGCTGGGTCCTTCGAGCCGGTTGAGGAACCACAGGCGCTGCTGGGCGAAGGACAGCGGCAGCGGATCGGGGCGGCTCCCGGCGCGTTCCAGGGGTCTTCTCGCCCGGTCGGCACCGTCCAGTACGGCGGCGAGCGCGGCCGGGGTGGGGTGTTCGAAGAGGGCCTTGACCTGGATCTCCACTGCGAGCTTGGTGCGGATGCGTGCGGCCAGGCGGGTGGCGAGCAGGGAGTGGCCGCCCAGGTGGAAGAAGTCGTCGTCCACGCCCGCTCCGTCGAGGCCGAGCACGTCGGCGAAGAGCCCGCACAGGATCTCCTCTCGGGCGGTGCGGGCCGCGCGCCCGCGGACCGGGGCGTGGTGCTCGGGCGCGGGCAGGGCGCGCCGGTCGACCTTGCCGTTGAGGGTCAGCGGCAGTGCGTCGAGCAGCACGAAGGAGGAGGGCACCATGTAGGCGGGCAGGGACCGGCCGACGGTTCGGGCGAGGTCGCGGGGGTCGGGCCGTGTGCCGGCGGCGGGCACCACGTACGCGACGAGCCGCCGGTCGCCCGGGGTGTCCTCGCGGACGACGGCGAAGGAGTCGGCGACTCCCTCGCCGCAGGCCAGCACGCCCTCGATCTCGCCGAGTTCGATGCGGTAGCCGCGCAGCTTCACCTGGCCGTCGGCTCGGCTGACGTAGGCGATCTGCCCGTCCGGGGTCCATCGGACCAGGTCTCCGGTGCGGTACATCCGCCCGCCCGCAGGGTCGAACGGGTCGGCCACGAAGCGCGCGGCGGTCAGGCCCGGAAGCCGGGTGTACCCGCGTGCCACGCCGCGTCCGGCGAGGTACAGCTCACCCACGACGCCCGGCGGGACCGGGCCCAGGGAGCCGTCCAGGACGTACAGGCGCATGCCGTCCAGGGCGCGTCCGACGGGCGGCGGGCCCGGCGGCAGGTCGGCCGGCACGTCGTAGCGGGTGGCGAAGGTGGTGGTCTCGGTGGGCCCGTAGACATGGAGGACGCGTGCGCCGCGCGCGGTGCCGGCGACCCGCTGCATCGCGTCCGGGGAGGCCAGCTCCCCTCCGGCGCAGATGAGCCGGAGTCCGTCGAACGCGCCTGGGTCCGTCTCGGCGATCACGTTGAACAGGGCGGTCGTCAGGAAGACCGCGGTCACTCCCTCCTCGTGGACGGCATCGCCGAGGGCCCGGGCGTCGAGGGCGCCGTCGGGTGCGACGACGACCCGGCCGCCGCGCAGGAGCGGGGCCCAGATCTCGAAGGTGGAGGCGTCGAAGACGTACGCCGAGTGCATCAGCACCGCGTCGGCGCGGCCGTCGTCCCAGGCGGAGTCGGCGGTGAGCGCGACCACGTCGGCGTGTGTGACCCCGACGCCCTTGGGCAGGCCGGTCGAGCCGGAGGTGAACATGACGTAGGCGAGGGCCTGGGAGCCGGGCACGGCGGCCGGACGGCCCGGCCGCTCGGGTGCGCCGCGCAGGATCCGGCCGAGCCGGTCCACGACCAGGACGGGCATCCGGCGGGCGGCCGCGGTCACCCAGGGGGCCAGGAGGGCGTCCTCGTCGACGACGAGCACGCGCACCTCCGCCACTCCGGCGACCTGGTCGAGCCGTTGCTCGGGCCAGCGGGCGTCCAGCGGTACGTACGCACCGGCCGCGCGGACCGTGCCGAGGGACACGGACACGACGGCGGGCGATCTCGTGAGCAGGACCCCGACACCGGACTCGGGGCCGATGCCGTGGCCCGCCAGGGCGGCGGCGAGGTCCGCGGAGATCCGGTCGAGTCCCGCGTAGCTGAGGGTGGTGCCGTCGCCGGTGACGGCCGGGGCGTCAGGGGTGCGGTGCGCCTGGGCGGCGAACAGCGCGGGCAGCGTGGCGTCCGCGGGCAGACCGCGGCCGGTGCCCCAGTGGGTGACGCGGGCGTGCTCGTCCGATGTCAGCAGGTCGTAGCCCGCCAGGGGCAGGCCGGGGTCGGCCGCCACCTGTTCCAGGAGGCGGACCAGGCGGGCGGCGAGCGTCTCGACGGTGGTCCGGTCGAAGAGGGCGGTGGCGTACTCGATCCCGGCGGTGAGACCGCCCTCGGCCGGCTGCTCCCCGGCCCGGTCCTGAGTCCGCTCCTCCGCCCGCTCCTCCGCGAAGGCGAAGGTGAGGTCGAATTTGCTCAGGCCGTTGTGGACGAGACGGTCCTCGACGGTGAGACCCGGGAGTTCGGGGCGGACGGACTCCTGGTTCTGCAGGACCAGCATGGTCTGGAACAGCGGGTGGTGGTTGCGCGCCCGGACGGGGTTGACACTCTCGACGAGACGCTCGAAGGGCACGTCCTGGTGCATGAAGGCGGCCAGGTCGAACTCCCGCACACGTACGAGCAGTTCACGGAACGTCGGATTGCCGGACAGGTCCGTGCGCAGGACGAGCGTGTTGACGAAGAACCCGACCAGGTCCTCCAGTGCCTCGTCCGTGCGCCCGGCGACGGGTGAGCCGAGCGGAATGTCCTCCCCCGCGCCGTGCCGGTGCAGCAGGGTGGCCACCGCCGCCTGGAGCACCATGAACAGGCTGCTGCCGGACTCCCGCGCCAGGCGCAGGAGCCGGGTGTGCAGCGGGGCCGGTACGTCGAAGGTGTGGACCGCTCCTTTCGGATCGGTCTCGGCGGGGCGCGGCCGGTCCAGCGGCAGGTCGATCAGTCCCGGCAGGCCCGCGAGGGCGGTGTGCCAGTGGTCGAGCTGCTGCCGCATCAGGCTCTGCGGCATGGCGTCGTCGCCCAGGGCGGCGTGCTGCCAGAGGGTGTAGTCGGCGTACTGGAGCGGGGTACCGGCGGCCGGTTCGGGCTCCCGTCCCGCGAGCCGGGCCCGGTAGGCGTCGCCGAGGTGGCGGGTGAGCGGGGCGAGCGACCAGCCGTCGCCCGCGATGTGGTGCAGGACGAGCACCAGGACGTGACGGCCGGGTGCGGAGCGCAGGAGCAGGGCGCGCAGCGGCAGGTCGACGACGACGTCGAACGGCTCGCGCACGGCGGCCAGCACGGCCGCCTCCAGACCGCCGGGAGCGATGCTCACGACGGGCAGCGGGGGCGTGGCGGTGTCGGCGGCGAGAACCGACTGACGGGGCACGCCGTCCCGTTCGGGGAACAGGGTGCGCAGTGCCTCGTGCCGTTCCACGACGTCGCGCAGGGCGGAGCGCAGGGCGTCCGTGTCCAGGGCGCCTTCGAGTTCGAGTACGAGCGGGATGTTGTAGGCGGAGCTGGGGCCTTCGAGGCGGTTGAGGAACCACAGGCGCTGCTGCGCGAAGGACAGCGGCAGCGGATCGGGCCGCTGCGCCACGGCCACCACCGGCGGACGGGCCCGGCCAGGAGCGTCGAGGGCGCGGGCCAGACCGGCGACGGTCGGCTGCTCGAAGAGTGTGCGTACGGCGATCTCGACGCCCAGGACCGCGCGGACGCGGCTGACGACGCGCATGGCGAGGAGCGAGTGCCCGCCGAGGTCGAAGAAGCTGTCGTGCGGGCCCACCGGGGACCGGCCCAGGACGTCGGCGAAGATGCCGGCGAGCAGGTCCTCCTGAAGGGTGCGTGGCCCCTGTCCGGCAGAGGAGTCGGTGTCCGGCTCGGGCGCCGGAAGGGCGCGCAGGTCCACCTTGCCGTTGGGCAGGAGCGGGAGGTCGTCCAGGACGACGACGGCGCCGGGCACCATGTAGTGCGGGAGGGTCTCGGCGAGTGCGTCGCGCAGGGCGACCGGGCGCGGGGCCGGGTCGCCGGTGACGGCGTAGGCGACGAGGCGGCGCAGGCCGGGTATGTCCTCCCGGATGACGGCGCGGGCGGCCGTGACACCGGGGCATGCGAGGAGTGCGGCCTCGACCTCGCCCAGCTCGATGCGGAAGCCGCGGAGCTTGACCTGGTCGTCGGCGCGGGCCACGTAGTCGAGCAGACCCTGCCCGTTCCACCGTACGAGGTCGCCCGTCCGGTACATGCGGGCGCCGGTGGCGTCGAACGGGTCGGCGACGAACCGTGCGGCGGTCAGGCCCGGGCGGTCCAGGTAGCCGCGGGCGAGGTTGGGGCCCGAGAGGTACAGCTCCCCGGTGACACCGGACGGTACGGGGCGCAGCCGGCTGTCGAGGACGTAGCCACGCATGGTGTCGACGGGGCGGCCGATGGTGACGGCCTCGGACGGGGTGCCGGAGCCGTCCTGTACGCCGTTCCCCGGGCGGGCGGCGCGGTGTGCGGTCGCGTCGATGGCCGTCTCGGTCGGCCCGTAGAGGTTGTGCACCTCGGCCTGCCACAGGTCGACGACGTCGTCGGCGAGGGCGCGCGGCAGTGGTTCGCCGCCGCACAGGACCGCGCGCAGGGCGGGGAGCGGTGCGGCGTGTGCCGCCTCGGTGAGGACGAGGGCGAGGTGCGAGGGCACGAACTGGGCGACGGTGACGCCGAATCGGCTCATCCAGGAGACCAGGGCGCGCGGTTCGCGGTTGACGCCGTGGGGCAGCACACAGACCTCGGCACCGTTCATCAGCGGGAGCCACAGCTCCCACACGGAGGCGTCGAAGCTGGTGGAGGTGCGGGCCAGCACCCGGTCGTCCGGGGTGACGGCCAGGTGCCCCGCCATCCAGGCCATGTGATGGGCCAGGGCGGTGTGCGGCACGACCACGCCCTTCGGACGGCCGGTGGAGCCCGACGTGTAGATGACGTACGCGGGGTCCGCCGGGTGCGGGGCGTGCCGGAGGGGCACGACGGGGCCGGTGGGACGGGCGGCCGGGTCGTCGAGGGCGAGCCACGGTACGGCGCAGTCGGGCAGACCGGGATGGACGGCCGTGGTGGTGAGCAGCAGGGCGGGCCGGGCGTCGTCGAGCATGTGCCGGATGCGGGCGGGCGGGTACTCCGGATCGACGGGCACGTAGGCGGCTCCGGCCCGCAGCACGGCCAGCATGGCGACGGCGGTGTCCACGGACGGGGGCGCGGCGATGGCCACCCTGCCCTCCCGGCCCGCGCCGCGCTCGCGCAGGAGATGGGCGAGGGCGTCGGCGCGTGCGTCGAGCTCCGCGTAGGTGAGGCTGGTGCGCGCGTCGCGCACGGCGACGGCGTGAGGGGTGCGCGCGGCCTGTTCCCGGACCGCCTCGGGGACGGTGCGGGTGGGCAGCGGCCGTTCCGCGCCGCGTCCCTGGGCGAGGAGGCGGTCCCGCTCGCCGGGCGCGAGCGGGTCGAGGTCGCCGACCGGCCGGTCGGGGTCGGTCACGGCCTGGGTGAGGACGCGGGCGAGGCGGGCGCACAGGGCACGGGCGGTGGCGGCGTCGAAGAGGTCGGTGGCGTATTCCAGATAGCCACCGATACCGGCGGGGGTGGCGGGCTCGGCGGATCCTGCGGCTCCGGTGGGACCTGCGGCCCCGGTGGGCCCCGGGGCTCCGGTCGGCTCGGTCAGCTCGGTCGGCTCGGTCAGCTCGGTCAGCTCGGTCAGCTCGGTCAGCTCGGTCAGCTCGGTCAGCGAGAACGTCAGGTCGAACTTGCTGATCCCCGTGTGCCGGGACCGGTCGTGGACGGTGACGCCCGGCAGGTCGAGCTCGGCCCGCTCCTGGTTCTGGAGTACCAGCATGGTCTGGAAGAGCGGATGGTGGTCACCGGACCGCTCGGGGTTGAGGGCCTCCACGATCCGCTCGAAGGGGACGTCACCGTGACTGAGGGCCGCGATGTCGAACTCCTTGACCCGGTCCAGCAGTTCACGGAAGGACGGATCGCCGGACAGGTCCGTCCGCAGGACGACGGTGTTGACGAAGAACCCGACCAGATCGTCCAGGACCTCGTCGCTCCGCCCGGCCACCGCGGTGCCCAGCGGGATGTCCGTACCGGCGCCGTGGGCGTGCAAGGTCACGGCGAGGGCCGCCTGGAGCACCATGAAGGGCGTGCAGCCCGCGGCACGGGCCAGCCGGATGAGCCCGGCGTGCGCGGGAGCGGGCAGCTCGAAGGGGACGGCGCCACCCCGATGACTGGGCACGGCCGGGCGGGGCCGGTCGAGGGGCATGTCCAGCAGGTCGGGGGCGCCGCGCAGCGCCTCCTCCCAGTGGGCGAGCTGGCGTGCGGCCAGACTGTCCGGGTCGCCGTCGTCGCCGAGCAGCCGCCGCTGCCAGAGGGCGTAGTCGGCGTACTGCACGGGCAGCGGGGCCCGTTCGGACGTTCCCGTGTCCTCGGTCCTGGCCCGGTAGGCTGCGCCGAGGTCACGGCAGAGCGGGGCGAGGGACCAGCCGTCCGCGACGACGTGATGGAGGACGAGCACCAGGACGTGGCGGTCGGGGCCCAGGCGGAGCAGGTGGGCGCGGACGGCGGTGTCGCCGGTGAGGTCGAAGGGCGCGGCCGTCAGGCGGCGCACGGTCTCCGCGGCCCAGCCGTCGACGGCCTCCTCGGCCGGGGGCAGTTCGAGAGCCAAGGGGACGAGTGAGGCCGCGTCGCCCGCGTCGCGGATGTCCTGGCGGGCGATGCCGTCGTGCTCGACGAAGACGGTGCGCAGGCTCTCGTGCCGGGCGACCACGTCCGCCAGGCCGCCGCGCAGGGCGTCCGTGTCCAGGGGACCGTCGAGTTCGAGGACGAGCGGGACGTTGTAGGTGTCACCGGGGCCCTCCGCCCGGTTGAGGAACCAGAGGCGCTGCTGCGCGAAGGACAGCGGGACCGCCTCGGGCCGTCGCTGCGGGACGAGGGCGGGCCGTGCCGCCCCTGCGGTGTCGAGGGCGGCGGCCAGGGCGGCGACGGTGGGGTGGTCGAAGAGGGTACGCAGGCCGACTTCGACCCGCAGGGCCGCCCGTACCCGGCCGGTGAGGCGGGTGGCCAGCAGCGAGTGGCCGCCCAGGGAGAAGAAGTTGTCGTCGATGCCGACCGCCGGCACGCCCAGGACGTCGGCGAACAGGCCGGCCAGTACCTCCTCGTACGGGGTGCGCGGGGCGCGACCCGTGGCGGCGACGGCGCGGGGCACGGGCAGGGCGTTGCGGTCCACCTTGCCGTTGGGGTTCAGGGGCAGGGCGTCGAGGGCGACGAACACGGAGGGAACCATGTACGCGGGCAGGGCCCGCCCGACACGGCGGGCCAGAGCGGATTCGTCGGGCCGGGTGCCGGGGGCGGGTACGACGTAGGAGACGAGCCGGCGGTCACCGGGGACGTCCTCGCGGACCAGGACGCAGGCGGCTCGCAGGGCCGGATCGGTGAGCAGGACGTTCTCGATCTCGGCGGGTTCGATGCGGAACCCGCGGAGTTTGATCTGGCCGTCCGCGCGCCCGACGTACTCGATGTCTCCGCGCGCGGTCCAGCGCACGAGGTCACCGGTGCGGTACATACGGCCGCCGTGGGAGTCGTGCGGGTCGGCGACGAACTGGGTCGCGGTCAGGGCTGCGCGGCCCTGGTATCCGCGAGCGACGCCGTGGCCGCTCACGTACAGCTCGCCCACGACGCCTGGCGGCACCATGCCGAGGTGCCCGTCGAGCACGTGGAGGCGCATCCCGTCGAGGGGCCGGCCGATGGGCGGCACGCCCGGCGCGGCTGCGTCGACCGGGTGGCGGGCGGCGAAGGTCGTGGTCTCCGTGGGGCCGTACACGTGCAGGAGGCGCGTGCCGGGCGCTGCGGCGGCCACCCGCTGCATGAGGTCCGGGGACGCCGCCTCGCCACCCGCGGCGACCAGGCGCAGCCCGGCGAACACCTCGGCGCCCGCCTCGGCCATCACGTTGAACAGGGCTGTCGTCAGGAACAGTCCGGTCGCCCCGTGCCGGTCCACCATGTCCCGGAGGACCTGTGCCTCCAGGACTCCGCCGGGTGCGACCAGCACACGGCCGCCGTTCAGGAGGGGTACCCAGATCTCGAACGTGGCGGCGTCGAACACGTAGGCCGAGTGCAGCACCACCGCGTCGGACACCCCGTCCGTCCAGGTGCTGTCGGCTGCCAGCGCGCGGACGTCGGCGTGGGTGACTCCGACGCCCTTGGGCAGACCGGTGGAGCCGGAGGTGAACATCACGTAGGCGAGCCGGTCGCCGCGGATCGCGCCCGGCAGCGGGCCCGGCCGTGGCGGCGCGCCGTCCACGACACGGCCCTTAGCGTCGACGACGAGCACCGGCAGGGTGTCGGCCGTCTTCCGCACCCAGGACAGGCCGGCGGTTGCCTGGTCGACCACCAGGGCACGGACGCGGGCGACTTCCGCGACGCGGCCGAGCCGTTCGTCCGGCCAGGTGGCGTCCATCGGTACGTACGCCGCTCCCGCGCCGACCGCGCCGAGCGTGGCGGACACCATGGCCGCCGAGCGGCCCACGAGGACGCCGACACCGTCCTCGGCACCGATGCCGCGGCCGGCCAGGGCTCCGGAGAGGTCTTCCGCCGTACGGGCCAGCTCCCGGTACGAGAGGGTGACCGCACCGTCCACCACCGCCTGGGCGTCCGGTGTCCGGCGCGCCTGCGCGGCGAACGCCTCCGGCAGACCGGCGGCGACGGCCTCCGGTGGCAGATCGGCGCCGCGTCCGTGCGCGAACAGGGCCTCGGCGGTCGCGTCGTCGAGGAACGGGAGGTCACGCAGGGGCAGTTCGGCGTCCGCGTCGGCCAGGGCGGACAGGAAGGAGACGACGGCCTGCTGATGGAGCCGGAGGTCCTCCGGACGGTACAGCTCCGGGTCGGCGTCGAAGCCGATCAACGGCCCCTTGCCCTCGGCCCGTTCGGAGACGAAGAGCGAAACGTCGTCGACGGGACCGATGGACAGCACACGGGAGGCGCCGGGGCTGCCCGCGAAGTCGAGGTCGAAGTCGTAGCCCATGATGTTGACGACGACACCGGTCAGGCGCGCCGCGCCGTCGGCCATGTTCAGTTCGCGGGCGAGCTGTTCGCGGGAGAAGCGGCGGTGCCGCAGGGCGCCCCGCATCTCGGCGGCCACGGCGCGGACCAGGGTGCCGACCGTCATGTCGGCGGTGACGGTCAGGCGTAACGGCAGGATGTTGGCCGTCATGCCGACGATGTGCCGCAGCCCTCCGTGACGGCCGTTGGAGGCGAGGCCCACGACGACGTCCTGGGAGCCGGTGACCCGACCGACGTAGGCGGCGAGCGCGCTCACGAAGACGGCGGTCCAGCTCGTGCGGTGGGCGGCGGCGAGTCCGCGCAGGCTGTCGAACACGGCGGCGGGCAGGCTCTCGCCGGTGTGCAGCCGCACGTCCGTCGCCTCGGTTACGGCCGTCGACGGGGCGTCGGTGCGCCGGCGGATGAGCGCCCTGCCGCCGTAGGCCTCCGTGCCGTCCCCGCCCGTGCCTCCCGTCCGGCCGGCGGCCAGGTCCGCGAACTTGCCGGTCCAGTAGGCACGGTCGGCCTCGTAGCGGTCCGAGCCGAGGTAGGCCGTCTCGTCGGCCACGAGTTCGCGCAGGGGTGCGGTCGGCGGCTCGACGGCGTCCAGGTCCTCGCCGCGCACGGCGCGCCCGTAGAGGTCGGCCACGGTGCGTGCGAAGACGGCGGCGCCGAGTCCGTCGACGGCTATGTGGTGGAAGCGGACGTACCAGTAGTGCAGCCGGTGGCCGAGACGCAGCAGTGCGAAGTGGTGGTGCGGGGCGTCGAGCCTGTCGACGGTGGCCATGTCGTCGGCCAGGTAGCGTTCGGCCGTGGCGACGGGATCGTCGGCGCCGGACAGGTCGAACACGCGGAGCCGACTGGACTCGCCCGGCGGGCGAGGGACGACACGCTGACGGACGGTATCGCCGCTGGAGACGAACTCGACGTTCAGGCTGTCGCACAGGGCGGCGGCCCGGTCGAGCGCCGCGGCGAACAGTCTCTCGTCGAGGTCTCCGTGGATCTCGAAGCATTCGCCGATGTTGTATTTCGGACTGTCCGGATCGACCAGCTGCCCGTACCGGACACCTTGCTGAGCCATGGTCATCCCGAAGAACTCTTCGGGAGCCGCACCGGAAGCGTCGGAGCCTTTTTCGTGCATGCCGATTCACACCTTTGGGGAGAGTTTTCGGGGACGGTGAAGAAGGCATGGCGAAGCCGACCACACCGGTGCATCATCGATCGCCTACAAGGGCAGGGGAAAGCGACGAAGAACATCGCCGTACCCGTGGCATCAGGCGCTACCGGAGCCCTGCGGACACACTCGCCCGACAGGGATCCCCGTTGTCTTCGCGCGCCGAAGGCGAGTTACGAGGCAGTCCATCGATGGTTTATGCATGCCGCATGAAGGCGGCATGAGCACGTACGACCGAAAGGCGACCGACAGTTGTCCACGTCTGATCGATTCCGCCCGAACGGGAGCGAACTCGATCAGACGGGAGTACCGGAACGCCATCCGGCCTGCGGTCGCACCTTCGACGACCCGTCGCCGGGCTATCCGGCCTCGGCCTCCATCGCCCGCACCAGGCCGGCGGGCCTCATATCGGTCCAGGCCGCCTCGACCGCGTCCAGGCATTGCTGACGCGACCCCTCCGGGCCGTCCACGCGCCAGCCGCCCGGGATATCAATGTGCGCGGGCCACAGCGAATACTGATTCTCGCCGTTCACCAGCACCACGAACCGTCCCGACTCATCATCGAAAGGATTGGTCACGACCGTCCCCCATGTGTTCTCACTCTTCCCACGGCATGTTCATCATGTGTTTCCAGGCGTGCCGCACCCGTCATCCCCGCAGCCACACCGCCGGGCCCCCTCGCGGTGCAATATCGGCCACACGGATCGGAGATACGTTACGCCTCCGGATACCGGCGCTACGCCGTCACTTGAGCCGGGTTCCCCCGACTTCCCCGTTCACACCAATCACACTAGAGGACCTTCAGCGGCCGAAGATGCAATTTCAGCCCATTCCCTGAGAACACTCAATCGAACAAGAAAGGAACAGATGCGCCCGGGACATATGCCCAGCGACCTTCCGCAAAAGTATCCAGCCACGCCATGTCCCTATTGTGCACATATCGTTGAATACGACCCGTGCAATTCCGGATAGCCGCCGGAGCACGCCCGCTGACTCAATGTCACACCGAGGTTTCAACGCGCTCCCATGCGCCGGTTACGCGCCCCGCCCTACCCGTAACCTGCGCCGGACAAGAACGGTGACCGCCGCCTCCGTGGGGCCGCACCTCCGCCTCCGCGGGGCCGCACGAAGGCGCGCCGAGGCCGGCCCGGTCTTCGCGGTCCTGGTCGGCCTCGCCGCCCTCGCCCACACCAGCGGAGCAGGTGAAGGTCCGCCCCCGTGCGCAGATGCCCCGTTCGCTACACGAGGTGTCCCAAATCATCGATTGCGACACCGGTGAGCGCTCTCCTACACTGCATCGCGTAGAAGTAAGGCATACCTAAGCGTCAGCAGGTCGTGTACACACTCCACGGTGGATTCCCGGGTGCCCGGGCGTGGACCGTCACCTCCGACACCCGCGAACCTGGAGTTCGACGTGCGTAGACACCCCCAGTGGCCGCCGACCGCCGCCCCGTCGCCGCGGTCCGTAATCGGCTTGCCATCGGCATGCGCACCGGCAGAGAGTCACAGGCCATGAACTCGAAGCTCTCCGCGGTGCTGCCCGACCTCTCACCCTGGCGCTCCTCCCGTGACTTCCGGCTCCTGTGGGGACAGGGGCTGATCACGACTTTCGGCAGTTTCATGGCCCTTGTCGCCCTGCCGCTCCAGATCAAGGACCTGACCGGTTCGCCCCTCGCGGTGGGCGCGATGGGCGCTGTCGAGCTGGTGCCGCTGGTGGTCTTCGGGCTGTACGGCGGGGCGCTCGCGGACGCGGTGGACCGGCGCAAGGTCATCCTGCTCACCGAGGCCGGGCTCGGACTGCTGGCGGGCGTCCTGCTGGTGAACGCGATGCTGCCGGAACCCATGCTGTGGCCGCTCTACGTGGTGGCCGCCGGTGTGGCCGCGCTGGCGGGGCTCCAACGGCCGGCGTTGGACTCGCTGCTGGCCAGGATCGTCCCGCACGACCAGCTCGCGGCGGCGGCGGCGCTGAACGCCTTCCGCTGGCAGGCCGGCGCGATCGCCGGACCCGCGCTGGCGGGAATGGTCGTGGCGTACGCCGGCAATGTCCCCGCGTACGCGACGACGGTGGTCTGCTTCGCCGTGTCGGTGGCGATGTGCCTCCGGCTCGCGCCCGTGCCCCCCGCCGAGAACGCCGACAAGCCGTCGCTGCGCGGCATAGCGGAGGGCGCGCGCTACGCCTGGTCGCGCCCGGTCCTGCTGGGCACCTACGCGGTGGACATGGCGGCGATGTTCTTCGCCTTCCCGAACACGATCTTCCCCTTCCTCGCCGACGAGCTGGACGCCGACTGGTCGTTGGGGCTGATGTACGCGGCCGGCTCGGTCGGCTCGGTGCTGGTGAGCGTGACCAGCGGCTGGGTGTCCCGGATGCAGCGGCACGGACTGCTGGTGGTGTTCGGCGCCGCGGGCTGGGGCCTGGCCATCGCGGCGGCCGGCTGGATCCCGAACGTCTGGCTGGTGCTGGTGTGCCTGGGTCTCGCCGGCGCGGGGGACATGCTGAGCGGTCTGGGCCGCTCGACGATCTGGAACCAGACCATCCCCGACGAGCTGCGCGGCCGGCTGGCCGGCATCGAGGTCCTCTCCTACAGCGTGGGCCCGCAACTCGGCCAGGTGCGCGCCGGCGCGATGGCGGGCTGGACCGGAGCCCGCCCGGCGGTCTGGACCGGCGGCCTCGCGTGCGTGGCCGCGGTGGGCCTGTTCGCCACGGTGCTGCCCAAGCTCCTGACGTACGACGCCAGGACCGACGAGGACGCACAGCGCCGCCGCACGGCCCACGCCGCCGCGACAGGCCTGCGGAAGACGACGGACACGGGGCCCGCCGGCACACCGGCCGACCGGCTTCCCAGCGCGTAACCGGAGCAGGAGCAGGAGGGGTCGGACGTGGGCGTGGGCTGTCCTACGTGTGGTGCCGTCGGCGCACCATCTGGGTGATCCAGGTGGGCGCGAACGGAGAGGTGCAGCCCGGGGAGGTCGGACAGTCCTTGAGCACCTCACGGCGTGCACCGAAACCGATCGCACGGGCGCGGTACTCGGCGTGCTCGATCCCGGTCCGGGCCAGGCAGTGGCTCATCGCCCACTGCAGGCGGTCCGGGGCGTCCTTCATCTCCGCCTCGATGACGTCGAGCAGTCCCACGAGGTCGCGGCCCTCGGACTTCTTCGCCGCGACCGATGCTCGGGCCTGCCATCGCCCTACGGATCCGTCCGAGGGGAGCCGAGGTCGCGCGTACACCTCGCCCGGCGCGAAATCCGTCCTCGCGGGACGGGGTTCACGAAGCGTCGGCCGCGGTGCCGGCGGAGGACGGGGCCGCCCTTCTTCTGCGGTACACCACCACCCCGCACACCGCGAAGAGGATGACGGCCACGGCGGACACCCCGAAGGTCGTCCGCTCGGCGAAGAGCCTGCCCAGCACCGCGAGCACGCCGAGCCCCGCAGTCGCGTACATCAGCGCCCAGGCCGCTCCGCCCACGAACAGGGCGGGGAGGTAGCGCGGCAACGGCATGCGCATGCTGCCGGCGAGAAAGTTGGCGGCGGTCTGGAAACCGACGGTCAGGAAGGAGACGGCCACCACCGGCGCGCCCCACCGCTGGATCGCCCGCTCGGCGCGTTGGAACTTCGCCGACGAGATCCTCCCGGCGAGCCTGCTGCGCCGGGCCCCGGCACCGGCGAGCCGACCGACGGCGAACGTCCCTCCGGCGCGCAGCAGGACGATGACGTACAGGGCTCCGGCTGTGAGCGCGATCTCATCCACGACGCCTCGTCCCGGGCACCGGGCCGAAACCCGCGTCCCCCGATACCCGCATGGGCGGTCCCGCCCCGCCGGGCGCACGACGCGCACGAGCCCGGTCACCGTTTCTCACCTGTGCCTGCCCCTGCCTGCTCTGTCCGCTGGGTGCCCACCTGCGGCACCGGAAACCCGCGCGCCCGGGCCCCCAGCCAGGCAAGGTCAGCCTAACCGAACGTGCATGCAGCGGACACAGGGCATCTGGCCGGCCGGGGAGCGGCAGGTGCGCTCGGTGAATCCGGTCGGCTCATCAGCAGGGAGACACCCGCCGGTTCGGCAGGGGTCTCGCTCCCGAGCGCGGCTGGGCCGCCCGGTCACATGCACCTGTGACCGGGCGGCCCAGGTCGCACACCCGCTCCGCCTCGGTAGTCAGCGCCTTCGGTGGGCCGGTGCCGCCCGTCAGGGCTGCCGGGGCCGGTCGATCGACGGCTTGCCCGTGCCTTCCGCATCCCGGTCCTGTGCGGTCGTGGCGGATCAGCCGGCGAGCAGCTTCGGGCTGCTGAAAAAACCTGAAGGGGTACACGAGATGAGCGGTGTGGGGGCAGCCCGGGGAAGCGACCGGCCGGCTGGCGGGTGAGCGGGCGTGCCGAGGGGAGCGCGATGGTCCGGGCGCTCTTGCCTCACTTTCGCGGAAGCCGCCACCGGCCACTGCCCCCGTCATCACCCTGCGGCCTCCTCAGTCACACCGGCCGACTACAGCGCCAGGCCACAGGACCGCTGTCGCTGGGGCGACAATGACGCCGTGGAACCAAACAGTCGGATCATCGTCGCTCTGGATTTCGACAACCGCCGGGCCGCCGAGGAGATCGTCGACCGGATCGGTGAAGAGTGCCGTGTCTACAAAGTCGGGCTGGAGCTGCTCACCGCGGCAGGGCCTGACCTGATCGAGCGGCTCGTGGCCATGGGCAAGGACGTGTTCCTCGACCTGAAGCTCTTCGAGATCCCGAACTCCGTGGCCGGCGCGGTCCGTGCCGCCGGCGCCCTGGGCGTCTCCATGGTGACGGTGCACAGTACGGGTGGCACCGGCATCATGGCTGCCGCCGTGGCTACGGCCCGCGACTTCCCGCGCCTTCGTGTGCTGGCCCTGACCGTCGTCACCAGCATGACCGGCTCCGACCTCGCCGACATCGGCGTCGAGGTCTCGCCCCAGGCGCAGGTGCTGCGGCTGGCCCGGCTGGCGGAAGGCGCCGGATGCCACGGGGTGATCGCATCGCCGCAGGAAGCCGCGCGGCTGCGTGGCGTACCGGGACCCGACAGCCTGATCGTCACACCGGGAGTCACGCTTCCCGGTGAGTCCCCGGCCGGGCACGCCCGCTCCGGAACTCCGCGTGCCGCCATCACCGCCGGTGCCTCACATGTCGTCGTGGGCCGGACGGTCACCCGTGCCGCGGACCCGGTGGCCGCGCTGCGGCTCGTCCGCGCAGACCTTGACCGATGAGCGGGGCCGGCGGACGGGCCAGGCCTACCGAGCTGATGGATTCGGAGTCCTTGGTCGACCGGTTGAGCGCTCGCGTCTACGTCGGCCTGCGCGAAGGACGGCTCGCCGCGCGGGACGTGATCGAGCTGTCGTGTGAACTGGTGGATCAGGGCCGCGAGTTCGACGCCGTACGAGAGGTGCTGGAGCGGCACCCCGCTCACGTGACCGCACAGGAGACGGCCGACCTGGCCGGGCGGATACTGGCGGAGACGTGTTTCGATCCCGGCTTCGACCTGGCGCCCGAGCGACTGGACGTGCTGCGCCTCGCGTTGCGGATCGTGGCCAGGGACCTCCCCGCGGCGGGCATCGTCGGCGAACCACGGCTGGTGGTCAGGGCGGACGTCTTCCCCGTGGCGGCCGGGGTGGTACTGGCTGACGGGCGGCGGCTCGACGGCGACGGCAGTCTGCACCCGTGCACGGGTGACGACTTGGTCGGTGCCGTCGCGGCGGTGGCGCGCGCCGTCCACGAGGACCTGCTGCGGCGGACCTGGCACGTGTGGCCGAAGTGCGCCGATCACGGCTTGGGCATGCACGTCGTCGAGGCCGGGGACACGGTGGTGTGGTGGTGTGCGGACACGGGCGGACACGCACCGGCCCGCGTCGGCGAACTGCCCCTCGGCGCCCCGCCCCGAGGCGGCGGGGGCTGACCATTCCGCCTGGCCCGGCCCTCGACCACTCACGTGGACAGGTCGACGCCCGGACACCTCCGGCCTCCCGGCCCGACCTGCCGGCGCCGGGGCCGCTCCGCCCGAAAGACGCTCAGACCTTGGCGCGGCGGATGTCGATGTTGCCGTGCCGGGTGCGAGCGCGGATCCTGACGGTGTCCTCGGACTTCTCCGGGCCCTCGGACGCGGTGAGCGTGTTACGCACCTGGCCCGATCCGGAGCTGACGTCGAGCCAGGCGGCCGTGCCCTCACGCACGCCGAGCTCGATCGCGCCGTAGTTGGTCTCCAGTTGGACGGTGCCGCGGGCCACTTCGTACACACGCAGGGCGCCGTGGGCGGTGGTGGCGGTGACCGAGTCCTCGGCGCGCCGGATCTCGACGTCACCGTTGGCCCCGCTCACCCGCAGTTCGCCGGTCGCGGCGCCGATGGTCGTGGTGCCGTGCGAGTTCTTCAGGACCGCGGGTCCGTCGACGAGGCCGACGCGCAGACTGCCGGAGCTGGTGGTGATCTCGGCCGTGCCCTCGACCCGGTCCACGGTGATCGAGCCGTGCGAGGCGGTCAGCTTCAGCGGGCCGGTCGTGTCGAAGCGTACGTCGCCGGACGAGGTCTTCACACGGACCTCGCCGAGCCGCCCCTCGCCGAGCACCTGGGCCCAGGCGCCGGTCACGTCGACGCGCGAGCCCGTGGGCAGTTCGACGGTCACGTCGACCGTGCCGGTACGGCCGAGGCCGAGCAGACCGGCCTTGGGTGTCCTGACGGTCAGTGCGCCACTCGTGTACGTGACGTCGGTCTGGTCGGCCGCCCGTACGTCCTGGTCCTTCTTCGGGTCGCGGGGCCGCACCTCGACGACGGTGTCGGGGCGGTCGCCAGCCGTGAACTGGATGGAACCGGCCTCCACGTGCGCCGTGGCCGCGATCGGTTCGGGGGTGTCGAAAGAAGGCATGGCTGTCCCGTCCTCTTGGGTCTTCGGATCGTCCCCGCTGGTGGGACGTGGTGTGGGCGAAGTGGTGCGGGCGGGTGGTACGCGGTCAGCGCACCCAGCCCGTGAAGCTCTGTCCGACGGTCTGCGCCTTCTCCGTCGTACGCGGTCGGGTACCGCCGTCGACCACGCCCGCCACCGCGCGCACCAGCCACGCGTTGACCGACAGGCCCTCGCGGGCCGCGGCCTCCTCGGCGCGGACCTTGAGGTGGGCCGGCAGGCGAAGGTTGACGCGGGCGGTGCCGCCCTCGTCGCCGTCGGCAGGGGCCGGTGCCCTGAGCGGCTCGGCGGGCGCGACCGGCGCCGCCGGGACGCCACCGTCCGTGGGCGGCGGTGTCACCACGAAGTCGGGGTCGAGCCCGCGCAGCCGTACGTCGACCGAGCCGGGGGCGAGTTCGCGGGTGATCTCGTCCGCGGCGGCGGAAAGCACGTTGAGCATGGCCAGCCGGGTCGCCGACTCCAGCGGAGCGGTCAGCCTCGCTGCCAGCTCGCGGGCTTCGTCACCGCCGGCTTCGGCGGCCACCGCGAGTTCGCGGCGGAGGGTGTCGATATACGGCGTGAGGTCCATGACGCCATGGTGGCATCATATTGGCTCACAATGCAAGCCGCCAGGTGAGAACTTCGGGCCGCCACACAGAGATACCTTCGCGACCTGCACGAACACGGTGACGCCTACAGATGAGAGGTGGCACCAAGCACCGCCAGGCGCACAGACATCCCCGAAATGACGCCAGGGTGGCGCCAAGCCGGGCCGAGCCACCCGACACCGTGACCGCACCGCCGCCGTGCAGCCGTGCGCCGCCCCGCGCCGCCTCACACGCACCCCCGGCATGACGTCGACCCGCTCCGGGTGACCGGCGAGCGCCCGAGGCGCGTCAGCCACGCGCGGCACCCTCCGCGCGGGCGACCTTGCGGGCCCACAGGACCAGGGGAATCTGCAAGGGCAGCCGGCCGAGGACCACGGCCCGCGGAACTGCCGGGCCTCGACGCCGGTCGACGGCCATCTGAACGTTCGCGGGAAACACGCCGATGAGGAAACCGGCGGTCGCGCGGGCCGCCACACGCCGGGTCCGGGGATGGACGATTCCGGCGGCAAGCGCGCACTCGACCACTCCACTCGCGTACGTCCACACACGCGGCGCACCGGGCAGGACCCTGGGCACCATCGGGTCGAACGCCCTGGGAATTGTGAGGTGCAGCAGTCCGGCGCCGGCCATCAGCCCGGCGAGGAGGAGAGGGGAGCCCGCGGTCCGGGACATGGATCACCTTCGATCTGTCGGCCCCAATAATTACCCGAGAGTAAGTTACGGAGAGGCCGACCGGCCGGGTTCTTCCGTTCGAGCAGGCCGTCAGCCCGGCTCGGTACGACCGGGCTCACGCGTGACCGACCCAAGCGAGCGAACAGCACGACCGGAGCCGTCAGGATCTGGACCTGGACCAGCACCCGGGCCGAGACAGGCACCCCCACCCCGCGGGCACCCCCGCCGTCCGTCCGACCCCGACTTGATAGGCAAGTGAAGAGTTGCCTATCCTGTGGCCGTGGCCGACGACCTCTTCAAAGCCTTGGCCGACCCCACCCGCCGCACCATCCTCGACGAGCTCAGCGAGAGGTCCGGACAGACACTGTTCGAGATCTGCGCGCGACTGAGCGTGAAGCACCAGCTCGGCATCTCGCGCCAGGGGGTCTCCCAGCACCTGGCCGTGCTGGAGGCCGCCGGGCTCGTCGAGACCAGGCGGGAGGGCCGTTACAAGTTCCACGACCTGAACACGGCCCCACTGCGGCGGATCGCCGAGCGATGGCCCGCGCGCGGCGCTTCCGGACCGAAGGAGAACACCCCATGAGGATTCACCTGACCAGCGTCTTCGTCGACGACCAGGCCAAGGCCCTGCACTTCTACACCGAGATCCTCGGCTTCGTGAAGAAGTACGACGTGCCGGTGGGCGAGAAGGACCGATGGCTCACCGTCGTCTCGCCCGACGAGCCCGGCGGCACCGAACTCCTCCTGGAGCCCGCCGGCCACCCGGCCGTCAAGACCTACCGGGACACCCTCGTCGGCGACGGCATCCCGCTCGCCCAGTTCGCCGTCGACGACGTGGCCGCGGAGTACGAACGCCTGCGCGACCTCGGCGTCCGCTTCACCCAGGAACCCCTGGAGATGGGCCCCGTCACCACCGCCGTGTTCGACGACACCTGCGGCAACCTGATCCAGATCGCGACACAGCCTCGGTAGGCGTGCGGACCTGCCGCCGTACGGTTCCCGGCAGCCACGGCGGCAGGTCCGCCGATACCGAGCGGTCGTCCGCCCGTCGTGTGCGGCCGGCGGCGAGCACCGCGTCCGGGGCGGCTCAAGGACGGCGATCAGGGGTGTCTTCGAGGGCTCGGCGATGCGGTCCAGCCACCGCCGGAAGTAGATCACCCTGATATGCACACTTATGCGAAACGTCCTAGCCTGCTCGTATTGCTCGGGTAGTCGACAGCCGGTCCTGCCGGCGGAGGGCGGGCTTCCATGGCTGGGCGGCGCGCGGGGTCCGGATTGCTGGGCGAGTTGTCGGCCGAGTTCGCGGGCACGATGATCCTCATCCTCTTCGGGTGCGGTGTGGTGGCCCAGGTGGCCGCGGGCGGAGCGCTGACGGATCCGCCCGGCGGGCTCGGCGACCACGACAGCATCGCCTGGGCGTGGGGGCTGGGTGTCACCCTGGGCGTCTACGTGGCGGCACGGCTGAGTGGCGCGCATCTCAATCCCGCGGTGACCGTCGCGCTCGCCGCGTTCAAGGGGTTCGCGTGGAGCAAGGTGGCTCCGTACGCACTCGCCCAGACGGCCGGGGCGTTCGTGGCCGCCCTCCTCATCCGCTGGAACTACAGCGAGGCGCTGGCCAGGGCCGACCCGGGGCACACCGTCAAGACCCAGACGGTGTTCTCGACGCTCCCCGCCAACGGCAACCCCGCCCTGCCGGTCCACGAATGGGGCGCCTTCCGCGACCAGGTCATCGGCACCGCAATCCTGCTCTTGTTGATCATGGCCATCACCGACATGCTGAACACGCCGCCCGGCGCCAATCTGGCCCCCTTCGTCATCGGCCTGGTCGTCGTGGCGATCGGGATGGCCTGGGGAACCAACGCCGGCTACGCAATCAACCCGGCCCGGGACTTCGGCCCCCGGCTGGCGAGCTTCATCACCGGGTACGGCGGAGCGTGGCGGGACCAGTACGGGAACCTCTACTTCTGGGTACCCATCGCGGCCCCGCTGATCGGCGGTCTGCTCGGCGCGGGTCTGTACAAGGCCATGATCGGCCGGTTCCTGCCTTCCGCGGCGTCCGAACCGCCGGGACGCGTCCCCGCCCCCAACGACTGACCACACCGGCCGGAGAGGTGACACATCATGGCGGACTTCATCGGCGCGGTGGACCAAGGGACCACCAGCACCCGATTCATGATCTTCGACCACGGCGGCAACGAGGTCGCCAAGCACCAGCTGGAGCACGCGCAGATCCTCCCGCGTTCCGGCTGGGTGGAGCACGACCCGGTGGAGATCTGGGAGCGCACCAACTCGGTGATGCAGAACGCCCTCCGGTACGGCGGTCTGTCGGCGACCGACCTGGCGGCGATCGGCATCACCAACCAGCGCGAGACCACGGTCGTCTGGGACCCGCGCAACGGCCGGCCCTACTACAACGCCATCGTGTGGCAGGACACCCGGACCGACGCCATCGCGGCGAACCTCGAACGCACGGGCAAGGGCGACGTCATCCGCCGCAAGGCCGGGCTGCCGCCGGCGACCTACTTCTCCGCCGGCAAGATCCAGTGGATCCTGGAGAACGTCGACGGCGTACGGGAAGCGGCGGAGGACGGCCACGCCCTCTTCGGCAACACGGACTCCTGGGTCCTGTGGAACCTCACCGGTGGTCCCGACGGCGGCATCCACGCCACCGACGTGACCAACGCGAGCCGCACCATGCTGATGAGCCTGGAGACCCTCGACTGGGACGAGGAACTCCTGGGCTTCTTCCGCATCCCCCGGGCCATGCTCCCCAAGATCAACCCCTCGTCGCACCCGGAGGCCTACGGATCGACCCGGACCTCACGGCCACTACGGGCCGCCATCCCCATCGGTGGCGTCCTCGGCGACCAGCAGGCGGCCACGGTCGGGCAGGTCTGCTTCTCGCCCGGCGAGGCCAAGAACACCTACGGCACGGGCAACTTCCTGGTGCTCAACACCGGTACGGAACCGGTCCGTTCCCAGCACGGTCTGCTCACCACCGTGGCGTACCAGTTCGGCGACAGCCCGGTGGTCTACGCGCTGGAGGGCTCCATCGCCGTGACCGGCTCCGCGGTGCAGTGGCTGCGCGACCAGATGAAGGTCATCAAGTCCGCGGCCGAGAGCGAGGAGCTCGCCCGTACGGTCGAGGACAACGGCGGGATGTACTTCGTGCCCGCCTTCTCCGGTCTGTTCGCGCCGTACTGGCGTTCCGACGCCCGGGGGGCGATCGTCGGCCTGGCCAGGTACAACGACGACGCCCACCTGGCACGGGCGACCCTGGAAGCGATCTGTTACCAGAGCCGCGACGTGGTCGAGGCGATGGAGCAGGACTCCGGTGTCCACCTCGACGTGCTCAAGGTCGACGGCGGTGTCACCGCCAACGACCTCTGCATGCAGATCCAGGCGGACGTCCTCGGCGTCCCGGTCAGCCGTCCCGTCGTCGCGGAGACGACCGCGCTCGGCGCCGCCTACGCGGCGGGACTCGCCACGGGCTTCTGGCAGAACACCGACGAACTGCGCGCCCACTGGGACGAGTCCAAGCGGTGGTCCCCCCAGTGGTCCGAGGAAAGGCGCGCGGAGGGCTACGCGGGTTGGAAGAAGGCGGTGGAGCGCACACTCGACTGGGTGAACGTCCCCTAGCCGCACGGACGTTGCCGTCTTCCGCGAAAGCTCGGCCGCGCCCTCCGAGCGGTCGGCGCCGTCCACTTCGCGCGGATCGGCGCCCGGCCACTCCTGGGCGTCCCGCTCTCCCCTGCCATGCACGCGGTGGAGGCGATCCGGTCGCCCCTGGTCGAGTCGGCCGGCTCCGGGGCAAGGGCGGACGTGGCCGTACAGCTGCCTCCGGGAACGGAAGTGGCCGGACAGCCGCTCCCTGGGGCCTCCCGGGCGACGCGACCTGGACACGCGTCCGGACCGGGCGGGCCGGAGCTGCCGGTGGCTCCCCCACCGGAGGGTGTGGTGTCACCCCTCCGTGCAGCTGAAGTCCTCCGGTGACGTCCGCAGCCTGCCCAGAAGTCCGCGCAGGGTGGCGAGGTCACGCTCGCCCAGATCCGCGAACAGCTCCCGCTCCACGGTGTCGAGTGCCACGTCCGACTTCCGGAGCCGCGACGTCCCCTCGGGCGTGATCTCCACGATGTGCCGGCGCCTGTCCGCCGGATCGCGCCTGCGCTGCACGAGAGCGTCCCCCTCGAGGTCGTTCAGCAGGGAGACGAGGACGCTCGGGTCGACGTCCAGCTTCTCGATGAGCGCCTTCTGTGTCACCGGGCCGCCCGCGAGCTGCAGGAGCGTCATCGTGTGCCGAGGCGTGAGACCGGTGGTGGCGAGGGCTTTGCGGATCACGGTCTCGGTGATGCCGCCGTGATAGGCGAGCAGGAAGCCGAGTCGCGTGTCCGGGGACGCGGATGACCCCGCCGGTTGCTGGGTGACCCTGCCCTGATCTGCCATGCCCATACCATAGCAAAGTATCCATTGTGGAATGGATCAGATCGTTGATACCCTTCAACGATATCAAGGCATCCATCATCGAAGACCGGGGTACATCATGTTCGTCGCGTACACAGCAGTCGGCATCCTCCTCGCCCTGATCCTCAGCGCCTCGGCCGTATTGACGTTCACACGCAATGAGACGGTCACGACCTCGATGACCAAGGTGGGCGTGCCCGATTCCTGGTTCCCGGGACTGGCCGCACTCAAGGCCGCGGGTGCCGTGGGGCTCGTCGTCGGCCTGGCGGTGCCCTGGATCGGGTCGGCCGCCGCGGTCGGCGTGATCCTCTACTTCGTCGGAGCCGTCGTCACCCACGTACGCGCGAAGGACTACGACATAGCGGCACCGGCGATCCTGACCCTGCTGGCAGCCGCCGCGCTCGTGCTGCGGGTGCTGTCGGCCTGATCTCCCGGCCGACCGCGCACAGGGGAACCGGCGGGAACGGAGCACCGGCACCGAGGGCCGGACTTCGGCCTCCGATGCCGGTGCTCCGTTCCGTCCTGTTCCGGCCATGATCCGCACACGGACGCTTCATGACCCTCCGGTCCGCGACCGCACTCGATCAGGCCAGGCCTGCGGCGGCGGCGCCGGGCGGGGTCAGCTGCGCTCGGCCGCGGTGACGCGGACGGAGAAGACCTCCTGCCCGTTCTGCCGACCGGTGACCAGGGTGCTGATGATGCCCAGTTCCCTCCTGCGCACGGGGACGGACTCGATGAAGCACGGGGCGTCCAGCTCGACGTACCGCGTGAAGTGCGCGTCGAAGCTGGTCGGCAGCGTCTCGGCGGCGCCCGACTCGGCATGGGCGGCCTGCGCGGCCGCCTCAAGCAGGAGGAAGCCCGGGACGTGGTCGTGATCGTGGTCGAAGAAGACGCGGTTCGTCACGTCGACCCTCAGCTGCCACCGATGGGGTTCGGCGAGCGGAGTCAGGGCCGCGAAGTCGAGCGGGGTCTGCTCGCCGCGTACGACGGGGTCGAGAGCCGGGCCGAGAGGCAGGGCGTGGAGGGTCGCGGTCCTGGCGTCGGCGTGTGTTCCTCTCAGCCGGTCGTAGATGGCCGGAGGATGCGCGATGTAGCGGACCCTCGCTATCCCGAGGGGCTCGTCGTCGCGCGTGACCATGATCTGCGCGGTGAGTCTCGCGGAGCCACGGCGGCGTCGCTCCACCTCCGTGTGAGTGATCGTGAGGCGGACGGTGCCCGGGCCCTGGCGTGCGTCCAGTGCCGCGGTGACGACGGAGGTGTCGAAGGTCTCCCACCCCAGGCGGTGGTCCAGCGGCACCCCGTGGACCGTGTGGGACAGCATCGTCAGCGCCTGACGGATCGTTTCGGCGAGGAGTAACGGGTGATAGACGTCGCGGTGCGAGGTGTATAAGGCGTGGTGCGAGGGCCATGCGGCGAGAACGGTATGGGACACACCGTCGCCGTGACTGCCCCAGCCGGTGAGGAACACCTGGTCGGTAAGTGCCTTGCGTGCCAAATGTGTTGACACCGGCTGGATACTGACGGTGGGCATGATTGAGCCAGTCGTGACTGTCATTCGGGTTCCCCCCGGAAGCCGTACGGTCGTTGGGCGGTCAGCTACAACGCACTCGTTCGAGTCATCGCATGAAGTAACATAGAGATTACTATTTTCATTGTCGAGGGGTAGTGGAGACCTGGTGGCACCACGCGAGTTGAAGCAGGAGCGCAGCGCGCGTACCCGCGCCGCCATCCTCAGGGCCGGCGCCGAGGTGTTCGCCGAGGCGGGTTTCGCGGGTGCGAGCGTCAGCGGTATCGCGCGCCGCGCCGACCTCACCCTGGGCGCGCTCTACTTCCACTTCCAGTCGAAGGAGGAGCTGGCCCGGGAGATCGTGCGCGCCCAGCCGACCCAGGTCCCGGTGGCTCCCGACGCACGCGGCCTCCAGGCGGCGGTCGACACCTCGGTCCTGTGGGCCACCCGGCTCCTGGAGGATCCCGTACTGCTCGCGGGAGCCCGGCTGGTGATGGATCAGGAGTACTTCGTCGATCCGCACGAGCTCAATTCGTACCAGCAGTGGGTGGACGTGTTGCTTCCGTTCCTGCGCGAGGCCGCCGAGAACGGCGACCTGAGGGACGAGGTGGCCCCGGAGGCGCTGGCGCGGCTCGTGGTCAACGCGGCGACCGGTCTCCAGATGAACGAACAGCTTTCCACCGGGCGACGTCATCTCCCGGACAGGGTCAGGGAGATGTGGCAGTTCCTGCTGCCGCTGATCGCGACCGGGAAGAGCACCGTGCACGTCGCCGAACCTCTGCGGCCGTCCGGCACATGACCGTGCGGTGAACGCGCGCAGCCGCTGATTCCGGCTTGTTCGCGGGAGTCCGCCAAGAGCCCCCGTACGGTTGAATCTGCCCATGGATAACGTTTCTGGGATGTTACCGGGCAGGACAGTCATGATCACGGGTGCCTCGGGGGGCATCGGGGCGGCCGCCGCCCGGCTCTTCGCCGACGAGGGCGCCTCCGTCGTCCTGATGGCGCGCCGCAAGGACCGGCTGGAGACCCTGGCCGAGGAGATCAACGCCGCAGGGGGCCGCGCGACATCGGTCCCCGGGGACGTACGAAGACCTGACGACGTGGCTCGGGCGGTCGCGCGGGCCGTGGAGGAGTTCGGCGGCCTCGACGCCGCGTTCAACAACGCCGGCTGGGGTTCGGTGGGCGCCGTTCTTCACGAACTGGACGACAACGCCTACGACATGGCGATGGACGTGAACGTACGGGGGGTCTGGAACTGCATGCGTGAGCAGATTCCCGTCATGCTCGGCCAGAAGGACGGCGGTGCCGTCGTCAACATGTCGAGCGTCGCCGGACACTCCGCGACCGGGGCGAGCGCACCCTACATAGCGGCCAAGCACGCGGTCCTCGGGCTCACCCGGGCGGCAGCCGCCGAGTACGGCGACAGGGGGGTACGGGTGAACGCGCTCATGGCGGGCAGCACCCGTACCGATCTGCTGGAGCCCTACATCGCGAACGCCCCCGAAGTCGAGGCGGGGATGACCCGGAGGGCGATACAGAAGCGGCTCGCCGACCCGTACGAGGTCGCGCAGGTCGCCGCGTGGCTCTGCAGCGACCGCGCCTCGTTCGTCACCGGCGGCGCCGTTCCGGTCGACGGGGGCTGGAGCGCCGTGTGACCGCCGACCGAGGCTTCGAGGCCGGGGAGCGGGGTTCCGCGATGCCGCTCACGACCTCCGTCCCGGTGCGGACAGGGCGCCCGCGCGTACCGGTTGCGGCAGTCCGGGCGACGGGGCGAGGGGCCCGTCGTGGAGCCAGGACGCCTTCGGTCCGGCGGGGGCCGTCGGTACCGGCTCGGCCTCGGCCAGCCTGCTGTAGGCGCAGGCCGCGGACACCAGCGTCACGTTGCGATGCCAGCCCGGGAACGACCTGCCCTCGAAATCCTGGAGGCCGAAGCTTCCTTCCATGCGGCGCAGCGCGCCCGGAGTCCAGGCATGTGCTCCGGCCAGCTCCATCAGCTCTTCCACGGGCCGGTGCACCAGGGTGGTCATCCAGAGCGCGGGCGCTCCCCGGCCGTCGGCCCGGTATTCGGCGAACAGTCGGCAGAAGCGCTGGGCACGGGGCCCGCGCGGCAGACTGGCCACGGCGGTCACGATGCGTTTCGCTCCTGCCGCGCCGCCGTGCGGGGAGGCCATGACGGTGCGCAGGACCTCGCCGTGGGCATCGAGGAAGCGGCGGGCGCTCACCAGGGGGGCGGCATCGATCCCGCGCGCGCCCTGGTTCACCGGCGGAAGCACCACCGGCAGCGTGTCGGGGACGGTCACGACGAGGTCATGGCCGCGCTGCCGCAGTCCGTGCAGCAACCGGTCAGGCTGCTCGTACGCCCGCAGGTCCGCCACCAGGGGCAGCGGGGTGGGGAGGGCGGAGGCCAGGGTGTCCGCCAGGTCGAGGACGTGCACCCACTCGGGGACCGGCTGGACCGACTCCGGGATGCGCGCGCGGCGGCGCAGGCGTTCGTCGGACCACTCGCGGGGCAGGTGCAGGCGCCAGTCGACGGGGATCTGCACACGCCCGGCCGCCAGGAACAGCCCTGTGGCTACCTGGCAGTTGACGGAGCGTCCCGCCACGGGGTCGAAGCGGCGGTGCACGCCGCATGACTGATTTCCGCGCTTGGGCACGACAGCGGTGCCGACCGTCCAGGCCGTCGGCCTCAGCCGCCGCTCGGTCCAGCGGGTCAACTCGGCGCGGGCGGGCTGCCATTCCCACGGGCTGGAGTTGACGAACCGGTGCATCGACTGGGAGGCGGTGGGCGAGTCGGTCACCGCGGCCGCGAGGCTGCGTACGGATTTCCTGCCCGACACGGCGAGCAGGCCGAGTAAGTAGGCGGCGGCCCAGCGGCGTTGATCGGCTCTGGGCAGGTGCGTGAAGACCTGATCGGCGAACTGGGTGACCTGTCGTCCGGCTGCGAGGACGGATGTGTGATCTGACTCGTATACGGGGCCGGTCATGGTGTTCCCTTCTTTGACGGCTCAACGCGACCAAAGAATAATAGAGTTCGCTATTCTTTTATCGCATTGATCCAGCCAACCCCGACGGCACGACCACCCGGCGCCGCCTCTACCCCACACCATGTACCGAACCAGCCAACCCGAATCACCTCCCTTGATGTGGCTGACCTGCGGCTGCACACTGTCCGCCACGACAACCGGACACCGGGATCGGCCCATAGTCGCGGTCCGTGCGACGGACTCCACCGGTGCGGCCCTCCCACGGGCGGCTTCGCAGCCGTGCACCACGGGACAGCACCGGCCGGACTCGGCCCGCCTCGCGGAACACGGTGGCGCGCCACCCGCGGCGCGTCGCCGCGCATCGGGTGGCGACGGAAGGCGGCGACCTCTTTCCCATGGCCGACAAGCACAGGCGGAGACACGCATGGTGAAGCAGGAACGTGCCGTACGCACCCGGCAGGCGCTGTTGGACGCCGCCGCGGAGGAGTTCGACCGGCACGGTTACGAGGGAACCTCGCTCAACCGCGTCTGCCGTGCCGCCGGAATCACCATCGGCGCCCTGACCTTCCACTTCTCGACCAAGGCGGAGCTGGCGGACGCCGTTCAGTCGCAGGGGCAGATCATCACCCGGGCGGCGCTGGACAGCATGCCGGCCCGCCCTGCTCCCGCCCTTCACCGCGCCATCGACCTCATGCTCGAACTCGCCCGGTTGCTGGAGGCGGAGTCGACCGTGCGCTCCGCGGCCCGGCTGAGCCGGGAGCGCCCGGAGCAGAACCTGTCATGGACGGCCTCCTGGATGATCTTTGCGCAAGATCTGTTCGAAGACGCTTACCTGCAGGGCCAGTTGAACGCGGGAGTGCGTCCCGCGTCACTGGTGTCGCTGTCGACGTACCTCACGATCGGGGTCGAGTGCAGAGCGCGCGCCGAACACGAGGACCCGCCGGCCAGGGACCGCGAACCGAGCACGGCCGAGGAGCTCAAGCAGGTCTGGGACATGATCCAGTACGGCATCTGTCGCCCTCCGGCCGCCGGACCCTGATCGATCAAAGATGCGAGCCGTTCGTATCGCAGTGCGAAACCGGTGGACGATTTAGGCAAGTCGGCATTGCCGCCCCGGACCGCACCCCGGATTGTGGACACCGCAAACGACACACCTTCGAGGAGTGAGCGTGGTGGCGACGGATCCTACGAGCAGGACTTCACCGGACACGGTCCGCCGTCGCAGCCCCCGCGGCCCCCGCCGCGGATCCACTCCCACCGGCGGTGCGGGGGAGGCCGGGAAGCAGCCGCGCGGCTCTTCCGGGCCGAGCTGACAGCCGCCTTCCCGTAACGGGACCAGGGTCTCCCCACCGCTGGTCCACCGCTTGCCCGTGCCCGTACCGCAGGGCAGGCCGCCCGACGCAGCCCTCGCGCCACGCTCCGTCACGGCCTCGCCCGGGACAGCCCCACCGGTTCCACCAGCTCGGATTTCCGGCTGCCCGCCTTCGGGGCAGCCCGCGCAGTCACGCCTTGAAAAGTCTTCTGTGGAGGGTTCCATGGCGACAGCCGAACGTATGGACGTGGTGGTGGTCGGAGGCGGTATCGCCGGTTCCGCCCTCGCGGCGGCACTGGCGGGAGACGGGTACCAGGTGCTGCTGCTGGAGCGGCAGACCGTCTACCGGGACAAGGTCCGCGGCGAGGTGATCAACTGCTGGGGTGTCGTGGAGCTCCTCCAACTCGGCCTGGAGGAATGCCTCCTGAAGGCCGGTGGCACCTACGTCGACCGCTTCGTCGGCTACGACGAGATCGTCGACCCGGAGGTCGCACAGGCCAACGCCATCCCGTTGGACCAGATGATTCCCGGTATCCGCGGAGTGCTCGACGTGGGCCACCCCGAGGCCTGCGAGGCCCTTGCGACCGCCGCGGCCGAAGCGGGAGCCACGGTCGTGCGCGGAATCGGGGACGTCACCGTGACGGGCGGCGCGAATCCCGTCGTCCGCTACGAGTACAACGACGTCGAGTACGACGTACCGTGCCGGATGATCGTGGGCGCGGACGGCCGTACCTCGACCGTGCGGCGCCAGCTCGGTGTCTCCCTGACCCAGACACCGCCGAACTCGCTCGGCGGCGGCATGCTCGTCGAGGACCTTCACGACTGGCCCGTCAACGTCACCTCGATCGGCACCGAGGGGGACCTCCTCTACTTCGTCTTCCCCCGTGAAGGTGCGCGGGCGCGGCTGTACCTGCTGCACGACGTCGCGCAGAGGGGCCGCTTCTCCGGTCCGAACCGCCAGGCCGACTTCCTGGAGGCCTTCCGGTTCCGCTGCATACCCGGCAGCGGGATGTTCGCTGCGGCGACCCCTTCCGAGTCCTGCGCCTTCTACCCGATGAACGACGCCTGGACCGACTCTCCCGTGGTGCCCGGTGGCGTCCTGATCGGTGACGCGGCCGGGTGGAGCGATCCGGTCGTGGGACAGGGGCTGTCCATCGCGCTGCGGGACGCCCGCCAGGTACGGGACGCCCTGCGCTCCGACACCGTCTGGTCGCCCGGGACACTGGCCCCGTACCGGGAGGAACGCGAGGAGCGCATGCGCCGTCTGCGTATCTCCGGAGCGGTCAGGACCACGATGTACATGACGTTCGGCCCCGAAGGCGCGGCCCGCCGCAAGACGTACGCCAAGGCCTGGCCCACCGACCCGGTTCTGGCCGGCTCCCGCCTCGCCACCTTCCAGGGGGCCTTCGGCGTCCCCGACGAATCGTTCGCACCCGCGACCATTCAGCGGCTCTTCGCGCTGAAGTAGTCCGCCCCGCAATCCGCCCCGGAACACCCACGGGCACCCGCACGCACCGCTGTGCCGCCGTACCGACAAGGAAGGCAATCACTCATGCACGTCAAGACCGATGCCGACGACCTGCGCATCCGCAAGAACGGCTGCGACATCCGCGAGCTCTATCCCTGGAACGACGTCGTCACGCCGCCCTGGAACAGCACCCTGTGCTCGATCCGCCCCACCGAGTCCAGCACGCCGCACGGCCACGCCACCGACGAGACGTTCATCTTCATCAGCGGCGAGGGGAACCTGCGGGTCGGCGCCGAGGAACGGACGATCACGCCCGGAGACGTCGTCTACATCCCGCACGGCACCGACCACGTGGTCACGAACACCAGCGGCTCCGAGCCGCTGTCGTTCGTCAGCATCTACTGGCTCCAGCCCGCGGACGAGAAGCAGGACGCGCGATGACCGACCCCTCCGACGGCGCCCCGTCCCCGCAGCGGCGCGTCAACGTCACCTTCTCTCCCCCGACACCCAACGGGGACCTGCACCTGGGCCATCTGGCAGGGCCCGTGCTGAACAGCGACGTCTGCGCCCGGTCCCAGAAGGTTTTGGGGCACGACGTGGCCTTCGCGACGAGCACCGACGACAACCAGACCTATGTCGTCACCACGGCCGAGCGGCTCGGCGTGATCCCCGAGGCCCTCATCCAGCACGCGCTGGACAGCGTCACCCGGTCCCTCGATCTCGCCGGCGTGGATGTCGACCTCTTCGAACGGCCGGACGCCGAGTACACCGCCTTCGTACGCGGCTTCTTCACCTCCCTGTGGGAGCACGGCGCCTTCGACCTGCGTGAGATCGAGCTGCCGTACGACGCGGAGACCGGCGAGTACAAGGCCGAGGCGTTCGTCACCGGCCGCTGCCCCACCTGCCTGGCCCACGCCCGCGCCGGAGTGTGCGAGGCCTGCGGCCTCTACAACCTGCCCGGAGCCCTGCTCCCCGTCGCGGACACGGCCTCCGCGCTGCCCACCAAGGCCGTCTCCGTCTGGGTCCTGGACCTCGAACGCTACCGGTCGATGATCACCAACTGGTACCGCACGACGGACGTCAAGCTCCGCCCCGACCTGGCGAAGGTCGTCTCCGACACCCTCGCGAGCCGCCTTCCCTACATCCCGCTCACCTACCCCAGCGCCTGGGGCATCACGGTGGACTGGGACGGGCCCGACGTACAGCCGCAGGCCATCAACGCCTGGCCGGAGATCTACGTCGGGCACGTGTACTGGCTGCAGCAGGCCCGCATGGACCCGTTCGCCCCGTGCGACGAACTCGTGCAGTTCATCGGCATCGACAACGGCTTCTACAACGCCTTCGTGTACGTGACCCTCGCGATGCTCGCCGCACGCCACGGCATGTCGGTCTCGCTGCCCAGGACGCGGACCGTCACGAACCAGTACTACATGCTGGAGGGCCGCAAGTTCTCCACCAGCAAGGGCGACGTGCGGTGGGCGAAGGACTACCTCGAGACCGTCGGGCGGGACCGTGCCCGCTTCGTGCTCGGCCTCACGAGCCCGGAGCTCCAGCAGGCCGAATTCAGCGAACCCATCGCCGCCGCGACGATCGAGGCCCGCTACGACGCCCCGCTACGCGCTATCGTCGACGCGCTCCGGCCCTTGACCGGCCGGCGTATCGACGCGGCCCCCTCACCCTGGTGGGCCGCCGCGGCCGAGGCGTCGCGCGGCCGGTTCGAGGACGCCTACCGGCTGGAGACCTTCAGCGTGCGACGGGCGGCGGAGGCCGTGGCCCTGCACCTGGAGGTACTGGCACTGCGCTGCGACGGGATCCGGCCCGACGACGAGGGCGACGTGTCAGGAGCGCTGCAGTTCCTCTGGACGCTGCGCACCCTGGGCTGGCCGGTCACCCCCGACCTGAGCGAACACATCTCCACGGCCTTCTCGGCCGAGTCCACCATCGGCAAGCCGCCCCTCCTCTCCGACCTCGCCACACCGCCGGTGGGCGCGTTCCGTGGCCTGACCGTGCCGCCCGCCCCCACCACCGCCGACACCCCGGCCGCGGAGCCGGCCACCGCCTGAGCGGCCCTCTCCCGATCGGCCACACCGCACACCTCTCGCACCGACCCTTCTTCCACCGACAGGAGTTCCACCATGCTGCGCACCTTCATGAACTCGAAGATCCACCGCGCCACCGTCACCGACAGCAATCTCAACTACGTCGGCTCCATCACCATCTCCCCCGAACTGCTCGACGCGGCCGGCATCGGGATCCACGAGCTCGTCCACGTCGTCAACATCAACAACGGCGCCCGCTTCGAGACCTACACGATCCTCGGCCGGCCTTCCGCCAACGAGGTCGTCGTCAACGGGGCAGCCGCCCGCCTCGTCGAGACCGGCGACAAGGTCATCATCATCAGCTACGCCCAGCTCACCCCGGACGAGGTCGCCGACCACAAGTCCCGGGTCGTCCACGTGGACGGCACCAACCTCATCACCGAGACGGCGCTCCTGAGCACCTGACCGGCGCATTTCACCGATGCCGTACGACGTTCCTGCATACACGACAAGTCGAGGATGCGTGAACCGTGACAAGCCAAACGATCCATCCGGTACTGGGAGTGGGGTTCGGGCCCGCCAACCTCTCGCTGGCGGTCGCGCTCGAGGAGCGCGACCGCGCCGGGACCGCCCACTTCATCGAACGGTCCACCGACTTCCAGTGGCAGCGCGAGCAGCTGCTGTCCGGGGCGGACATCCAGAACAATCCCTTCCGCGATCTGGCGATGCCACGTAATCCGGCCAGCCCGCACACCTTCATCAAATACCTGGCGTCCCAGGGCTCACTGACGGATTATCTGCACCTGAACGCGAAGTTCCCCTTGCGCCGCGAGTACGCCGACTACCTCACCTGGGTCGCCGGCGCCTTCCGCAAGCAGGTGGACTACGGACGCTCGGCCGTCGGTCTCTCCCTCGTCCAGGGGGACGACGGCGGGGAGGTGTTCCGCGTGGAGACGGACGACGGCGGCGAGTACCTCGGCCGTACGGTGTCCGTCGGGACCGGCCGGTCACCCCGCGTCCCGCCCGCCTTCCAGCGCAGTCTCGGGCCGCGCGTCTTCCACTCCACGCGATACCTCTCGTCCCTCGGGCAACTGGGCGACAGACCCCTTCGTGTCGTGGTGGTCGGTGCGAGCCAGAGCGCGATCGAGATCATCCTCGATCTGCTGGCGCGCCCTCAGGTACGGCAGGTCGTCTCCGTCCACCGCACCATCGGGTTCCGCCTCAAGGACACCAGCCCGTACAGCCGACGGGTGTTCCTGCCCGAGTTCGTCGACTACTTCCATCCTCTGTCCAACGCGAAGAAGCGCCGGCTGCGCGACGAGCTGCGTTCCGTCAACTACGCCGCCTGCGACCAGGACGTCATCGACCGTCTGGCCGGAGTGCAGCGGGAGTACGAACTGACCGGTTCCGAACGGCTGTTGATGAAGCCCTTCTCCGAGGTGGTCGTCAGCCGCCCCGAGGGGCAGGGGCAGCGTCTGGTGCTGCGGGACGTCAACCACCTCACCGAGGAGACCCTCGACGCCGATGTGGTCGTCCTGGCCACCGGCTTCCGGGACTTCGGCAGTGAGCAGGGCGACGAGCCGTACCACCCGCTCCTGGAAGGCATCGCCCACCGGTTGCCGCTCGACGAGGACGGCGTCCCCGTGGTCGCACGGGACTACTCGATCGAGCTCAAGTCCCCGGCGGACAGCCCGCAACCGCTCCGGGTCTATCTGAACGGGCTCTGCGAGGCGAGCCACGGCATGGGTGACGCCGGTGCCCTGGCCATGCTGTCCGTCCGGGCGACGGACATCGCCGACTCGCTCCAGCGTGACCTGGTGCGCGACCACGAGGAACTAGTGGCCTCCGGGACCTCCCCGTGAGCCACCCCACCGTCACCGCGGACGTCGCCGTCGTCGGCGGGGGCATCATCGGTCTGGCCACGGCCGAGCGGCTGACCGCCGCCGGCCTCAGCGTGGCCGTGGTCGACGAGGCCGGTATCGCCGGAGGCGCCACAGGTGTCTCCGGCGGTCTCGTCCGCGCCTTCGCCCCGTCCGACGGCGACGAGGACTTCGCGTCCGCCGGACTGGCCGTCTACCGGAAGCGGGGATGGCGCGGCAGCTGGCCCGCCGTACGGGGCCGGGGCAGCCTCACCTTCCTCGCACCCGGCGAGCGTGCGGCGGCGCTCCCCCGGGTCGCATCGCTCCTGGAAGCGGGGCACAGGGCGGAGATCCTCGCCGCCGACGAGATCGGCGCACGCTTCCCCGGGCTGCGCACGGCCCCGGACGAGTACGCCGTATACGAGCCCGACGCCGGCTGGTTGCCGGTGCACGACGTGGCCGCCGCCATGGTCCAGGACGCCGGACCGCGCCTGCGCCTACTGCGGGCACGTGCCACGCACCTGCTCACCTCGGGTTCCCGCGTGGTCGGAGTGGGGACGGACACCGGCCCGGTCGGGGCACGGGCCGTCCTGCTCGCCGCCGGCACCGGCAGCACTCCCCTGGCTGCGGGCGTGGGCGTCCATCTGCCGCTGCACACCCGGGCGGTGGGCTACTGCCTCTTCCGGCTTCTGGACGGGGCCGCGCCCCTCGCGCTGCCGGCCGTCGTCGACCGGGCCACCGGTGCGTGGCTGCGCCCGTGGGACGACGCGTCCGTCGTGCTGGCGGGTGCCTTCTCGCCGCTGACGGGTGTGCCCGCCACGGTGCGCGGCGACGTTCCGCACCAGGAGGTGGAGCGGGTCCGCGACATCCTGATTCCGCGTCTCCCCCAACTGACCGGAGCCCCGGCCGTGGGCGGCGTGGCGGCCTACGACGCGATGTCTCCGCGGGGGCCCGCTTCGGTGGGCGTGCCGCCCGAGGTGGACGGCCTGGTCACCGCGACGGGCTGGAACGGCGGCGGCTTCAAACTGGCGCCCGCGGTCGGCGAGCGCGCCGCCGGACTGCTGCGGGAGGCGATGGCCTGATGCCCGGCACCGTACGTCTCAACCCCACCGACGAAATGCTCCACGCCGCGGCCGACAGGCTCGGCTCCATCCGGATCGTGCAGGTCCTGTGGTCCTTCGACCGTCCGGTGCCCCGTCACACGCTCGAAGCGGAGTGGCAGCGCCTGGACCAGGGCCGTCTCAGTCGCCGGGCGGCCCCCTCACGGGTCCCGGGAGCGCGGCGCACCTGGGTGCGCGCCCACAACACGGAGGGGCTGGACACCACCGCGCGACCGGTGACGGCCGACACGCTGATGGAGTGGGCCGACCGGGAGGTGAGGGTGCCGCTGCCGCCCGGATCGAACGCGCTGTGGCGGCTGGCCGCCGCACCGTACGGCAGCGGCAGCGTCGTCTCGTTGACCGTGCCGCACTTCCGCTGCGACGGACTGGGCATCTTCGACGCCATCGCCTCGGGCGGTCGGCCCGACCGGACCGTGCCTGAAGCAGCCGTCGCCTCCGGCGGCCCGCCGGACCGTTCGGTGCCGGACGCTTCAGGCCCGCTGGGTGACGCGGTCGACGTCCTGCGGCAGGCCGCACGTGCCGGCGTCGATACCGTTCGGTGGCTGCCGCGTCTCCTGGGCAGCCCCGCCGAACGGGCCGGACTCGCCGCGGCACTGCGCCGGCCTCCGGCGGGTCCGCCGGTCGCGGGTGAACCGCGCTTCTTCACGTCGCTGATCGTCGAGACGGACGCGATCGCGTGGGAGGAGAAGGCCCGCGCGCGGGGTGGGACGGCGAACAGCCTGTTCATCGAGATCGCCGCCAATCTGGTGCGGGCCGCCGTCCGCACGGGCAGCCCCACCCCGATCGAGGTGGGGCTGCCGATGACCCTGCGGGAATCGGAGGACGACGGGCGGGCCAATGCCCTGGTCGTCCTGCCGTTGACGGTCCGGGGCGGCCCCCCGCGGCACTCCGGCCTCCGACGTACCCGGGACGCGACCAGGGAATTGCTGAGCCGCACCGGAGGGCGCGGCAGCACGCTGGTGCCGGAGGCCCTGTGGCATCTGCTCCCCGCCGGGCGGGCTCACCGTCTGTTGCGGCCGGGGGCGCAGCAGACCGATGTCGTCGCCTCCAACTTCGGCCGGACGCCCGACGCGGTGGCCCGTTTCACCGGGCGGCCGGCGGACGGCGTCGCCGTACGGACCATGAACGTGCCCGGTGTGGTGGCCGACCGGGCCCGCATCCGCGCGTCGCTGTGTCTGGTCCGTACCGGCGACAGGATGGCGGTGACCGTCACCGGCATGCCGGACCACTTCGGTGACGGCTCCTCCCTGGCCCGCCTGGTGGGCGAGGAACTGTCCGCCTGGGGGCTGCGTGCGGACCGGTGGTGGGGCGCCGGACCGACCCCGCACGCGCGGGACGCCTAAGGGCTGTCCCGTAACCCCTGGCGGGC
This sequence comes from Streptomyces sp. NPDC058637, assembly GCF_042717325.1. NCBI lineage: Bacteria > Bacillati > Actinomycetota > Actinomycetes > Kitasatosporales > Streptomycetaceae > Streptomyces > Streptomyces sp. NPDC058637. The sequence continues at coordinate 314,153 of NZ_JBHXRD010000003.1, forward strand.
GCACGACGACAGCTACGGCACCTCGCCGCGCTGTCGCTACGCCCGCTTACATCCAGTATGCGGACGCCCTTCCGCCTTGCGACGCACCGCATCCGACGCCGCGCGCTGATCCCCCGGGGACTACGGAACAGCCCTTGGGGGGTCGCGCACGGGCCTGCCGGGCGCTGCACGGGGCTGCGGCTCCGCCGGTCCCCCCATACCTACCACCCTGCGGTCCGCCCAGTCCGACCGAAGAGAGAAGGTACCGGTCCATGTCGGCAGCACCCAAGACCACTTCCCTGCCTGACCGGTGGTTCCGGGCGACCCCGGACTCCGCCGTGCTGTCCCGCCCCCGCCTGTTGGCCCGTTCCCTCATCCACCTCGCCGATCTCGACGAGCGGATCGGCTTCTACGAGGAGCTGACCGGGACGACCGCGGATCTTCGTATGCCCATCCCGGATTTCGGCGGCCTGGAACTCGCGGCGGTGGGGAACATGCTGTTGATCGCGAGCGTCAGGCCGTTCACCGACATCCAGCGGCGGACCGCGCACTCCGTCATCGTGCCCGCGCTGACACCGCAGTTGGAGCGCCTTCGTGATGCCGGGGCCACGGTCCTCGAGCCGCCCGAGACGATCCTCCCCGGCAGCCGTGCCCGGGTGCGTTACACCGACGGAACCGTCGCCGAGCTGGTCGAGCACCGGCCGCAGCCGGGCGAGCGTCCGCGTCCCTCCCCCCGCCCGGCGGTCCCCGGTGCGGAGCCGCTCCTGCTCGTCCGCAGGGCGGTGAGTGCCTCGGCGTTCCCGGCGGCCGTCGCCCTGTACGAGACGGCTCTGGGCACCCGCTGTGACACCCGTATCCGGCTGGACGGCGCGTTTCCCGTCGAGCTGGCGACCGTCGGCGGTCTTCTGATCGTCGGCACGGACGGCCCGGAGTTCACCCGGAGCGCGGACGTCGGTCTGGCCCTGGTGACGACCGTGCCGCTGGAGCGCGCGTACGGCCTACCGGTGCCGCTGGACGGTTCCGCCTCCGCCGGGCGCCACCTCGTGGTGCTCCGGGAGGGCACGCTCGCCGAGGTGTGGGACGCCTCCGTCGGCCTGCGTCCCGCGGCGACACCTGGACCCTGAATCACCGGCCGGCCCGTCAGCCGACCGGTCCATCGAATCCGGAGCGAGTCATGACCTATGTGATTGCCCAGCCGTGCGTCGACATCAAGGACAAGGCGTGCATCGAGGAATGCCCTGTCGACTGCATTTACGAGGGTCCCCGCAAGATGTACATCCACCCCGACGAATGCGTCGACTGCGGGGCGTGCGAGCCGGTCTGCCCTGTGGAGGCCGTCTTCTACGAGGACGATCTTCCCGCGGAAATGCATTCCTACCGTGTCGCCGACCGCGAGGTCTTCGACGTACTGGGATCTCCTGGCGGTGCACGCGAACACGACACCCTGCCCAGGGATCACGCGGTGGTCGAGGCCGAGCCTCTTCAAGCTCCCGCTTGAGAAGTCACCGGAAGGGGATTCCGGAAAGAACAACCGTGCCATGCGTTTACCTTCTCAGACGGCCGCCGCGTAGGCAGAGGCGTTTGCATGACAGAACGCCGCGAAGGCGGCGGCCCGGCGGGTGAGCCTGCTGCCCGTCGGGCGGGCCAGCACGACGGGCAGCGGGCGCACGGTGTCCTTGATGCGCCGGACCACCAGCGCGCGCCCTTCGTAGCTGACGTCGGGCCTGGGATGCTGGATCAGCAGGGAGTAGCCGACGCCCCGGGCGACGAGACTGCGGACCATCTCGAAGCTCTCCGTACGGTGCCGCACGAGCGGGGTGACGCCGGCCGAGGCGAGTACGTCGGTGAAGTAGCTCAGGCTGGGCGGGACGTCGAGCGCGATCATGTCGAGGCCGGCGAGGTCCGCGAGCTGGATCTCCTCCTGTTCCGCCAGGGGGTGTCCGGACGGAAGCAGCACGTGGGGCCGCGTTTCGTAGAGCGTGTCGAAGTCGACCCCGGGCTGGATGTCCACGCCGTACAGCACGGCCAGTTCGCACCGTCCTTCGCGCAGGAGGCCCTGCAGGTCCGTGAGGGAGCCCTCCACGAAGTCGAGCGTCACCCGCGCGTGGGCGGCCTGGAACTCCTCCAGGAGCCCGGGGACCAGGAACGGCGCGATCGTGGTGAAGCAGCCGATCACCAGCCGCCCGGCCGGCGCCTGACCGATGTCCCGCATGCCGGACTGGAGTTCGTCGGTGCGGGCGAGCAGCGCGCGTGCTTCCGGGAGGAGATGCCTCCCGGCTTCGGTGAGTGCCAGCCCTTTGGCCTTGGAGCGAAGCAGCAGCTGTACGCCGATCCGGGTTTCCAGCTGTGCGATGGCGACGGACACGGCGCCCTGGGACACGTACAGATGGCGGGCCGCTCCGGTCATGGTCCCGGCTTCCGCGCAGGCCACGAAGTAGTGCAGCTGACGCAGACTGATTCTGTCGGTCATGAGTAAATTCTATAACGGGGTTCACCATTATGACGTTTTCAAGTCCGGTAAAAAACAAGACAATTGGATGACCGAGTCCAGGAGGTTGTGCAATGACATCGACCAACACGGCGGCGTCGTGCCCGGTACATCACAGTTTCGACCCGCTGGGCGAACCGTATATCGCCGACCCCTATCCGATTCATTCCGCTGTACGTGAAGAGGCTCCGGCCTTCTACGCCGCGGCGATCGACATGTGGGTGATCACTCGGTACGACGACATCGAGGCGGTCCTCAAGGATCCGGGGACGTTCTCCGCGGCTGTGGGGCAGCGCCCGGTATTTCCGATGTCGGAGGAGGCGCAGGGCATCCTCAAGGAGGGTTTCCACGCCTATCCGGTGATGTCCGACTGCGACCCGCCCCGCCACACGCGCATCCGGAAGCACAACATGACGGGCTTCTCCCCCCGTCGCATCGCCACCCTGGAACCGAAGGTCTGGGCGAAGGCGACCGAGCTGGTGGATGCCGTCGAGCCCGGTCAGGTGGACCTGGTCGCGGCGCTGACCTACCCGTTGCCCGCATACATGATCTTCACCTTCATCGGGTTCCCCGACGAGGACATGGACATGCTGAAGGGCTGGTGCGGCAATCGCATCGCGTTCAGCTGGGGCCGTCCGAGCGCCGACGAGCAGCGTGAGATCGCGACGAACATGACGCACTACTGGAAGTACTGCGAGGACTTCGTCGCCCGGAGGGCGGCGGAGCCGGTGGACGACTTCACCAGCGATCTGGTCCGGATCCACCTGGCCGACCCCGACGCGCTGTCGCTGGCCGACATCACCAACGTCGCGTACGGCCTGAGCTTCGCCGGCCATGAGACCACGACGAGCTTCACCGGCAACGCGATACGCCAGCTGCTGTCCAACCCGGAGCAGTGGGCCGCGATATGCGCGGACCGCTCGCTCATCCCCAAGGCGATCGAGGAGCTGCTGCGCTACGACAGCAGCATTCCCGCGTGGCGGCGGATCACCACTCGCGCGGTCGACGTCGGCGGCGTGCGGGTCCCCGCCGAGGCCAAGGTCCTGATCCTCCTCGGAGCGGCCAACCGGGACCCGAAGCACTTCGAGGAACCGGAGAGCTTCGACATCACCCGGGGCGACGCCCGACGCCATCTCGCCTTCGGGAAGGGCATCCACTACTGCATCGGTGCCCCGTTGGCGCGGATGGAGGCGCGGATCGCGCTCGACCTGCTCGCTCAGCGTGCCCCGGACGTACGGATGGTGGCGGACCAGGACTTCGACTTCCCGGCCAACGTCTCGTTCCGCGGGCCCCGGAGTCTGCTCGTCGACTGGCCCGGCTGAGACACGGCCGGTCGACGCGGCCGGTCGCGGGCCCTGTCCCGCAGCCGGCCGCGTCGAGGTGCCACCTGTTCAGGTTCGGGTTCCGCGTTCGGTGACCAGCAGGGTCTGCAGGACCCGGCCGCAGTCGCCGATGGCGTCGTCGAGCTGCCCGAGGGCCAGGCCCGAACCGGCGGGACTCGCCGCGGTGTCCGAACGCAGGCACAGCCACTCGCCCACCGGGTCGCGGTGCAGGGCGAGAGTGATGTCCGTGTTGATGACGAGTCCCGCGTGGTGGTCGAGTTCGAACGCGACGGCCCAGCTGCTGTCGGCCAAGGTGAGCGCCCGGGTCAACGGCGTGTCCTGTGCGCCCTCGACGAGCCGGATGCGCTGGCGCGCCCAGGCGGTCCCGGGACCGAGCGAGTCGAAACCCTTGCCGGGCTCGAAGCGCCACTCCATGGCCGAGACATAACCGTCGAGGTGGGCGTCGGCCATGGTGTGCGGTGCCTGTGGGCCCGGCCGTTGCGGCGCGGCCGGCGCGGGGCACAGTGACGGCGTCTCGGGCGGGCTGGCGACCAGCCGCCAGGCGCGTGCCACCAGCACCGGGGCTCCCCCCGACGTCATCTCGCCCTCCAGGATCTCCGTGCGGCCGCCGGAGCGGACGGTCCGCACCTTGATCTCCAGATCCGCGACGGGCACGGGGCGCAGCAGTTCCACGGTGACGCGGGCGATGCGCATCCCGGGCCGGGGGGCGTGCTGTTCCATGGCTCGGCCCATGAGTGCGGAGGGCGGACCGCCGTGCTGGGTCTTGGCGCTCCAGGGTCCCGCCGTGGCCGGTGTGCTCGCGAAGCGGCCATCGCCCAGGTCGTGGTAGAAGGCGTCCGCCGTCGTGGCGGGCAGGGGCGACGGTCCGGTGTTCATGCGGGGTCCCTTTCGGTGCTCGGTGCCCATTCGGGCGAGGGCGTAGCGGCAGTATGCGGTGTGTCGTGCGCGATGCGTACGCGGTTGTCAGCGATGCGTACGCGGTTGTCAGCGACGCGTCCCGTTCGCGGGGGCGGGCCGTCCCGTGGCGTTCCGGGACCCCTCGAAGACGGAACCGGTGCGCAGGAGGGTGGACTCGTCGAACGGGCGGGCCATCAGCTGCATGCCGATGGGCATGCCGTCCGAGTCCCGCGCGACGGGCAGGGAGAGCGTGGGGAACCCCGTGACGTTGCCGGGCGCGGAGAGCCGTACGTACGCGGAGGTGACCGACTCGGTGTAGCCGTCCGGCCAGTTGACGGTGTCCTGGTCCCGTGGCACCGCGGTCAGCGGCACGGTGGGGGCGGCGATCACGTCGGCCCCGTCGAACAGGCCGAGCCAGGCCTGACGCATCAGCGTGCGGGAGCGCTGGGCGCGGAGATGGTCCTGGGCCAGGATGTGCGCTCCCGCCTCCAGCAGGAGACGTACGTCCGGCCCGTAGAGGTGGGGCACCTCCCGCAGTCCGCGCTCGTGGACGGCTGACGCCTCCGGAGCCATCAGCCCCCAGTGGGTGGCCTCCATGTGTTCCGTGAGGGGCGGGACCACGGGTACGGTCGTGGCGCCCAGCGCCCGGAGGTCTTCGATGGCCTGCCGGACCGCCGCTTCCACCTGCGGATCGACGTGGTCGAAGAAGAAGGCGGCCGGGACGCCGACGCGCAGGCCCAGCAGGTCACCGCGCGTCCCGGGGGACCGGCGCGGTGTCCCGGGGCCCTGGTCCGTGAGGGCCCGCAGCACGAGGCCGGCGTCCTCGGCCGTACGGGTCAGCGTGCCGACGGTGTCCAGGGACCATGACAAGGGGGCGACACCGGCGCAGGGGACGAGCCCGAAGGTGGGCTTGAGGCCGACGACGCCGTTCAGCGCCGCCGGAACCCGTACGGAGCCCCCCGTGTCCGTGCCGAGGGCGAAGAGGGCGGAACCGGCGGCCACCGCGACCGCCGATCCCCCGCTGGAACCACCGGCCGTGCGCTCCGCGCGCCAGGGGTTGAACGTCTGCGGGGTGAGCAGGCCGTAGGCGAACTCATGTGTCTGGGTCTTGCCCACCAGGACGGCACCGGCCCGCGCGAGCCGGGCGGCCACCGTGCTGTCCTGGCCCGGTACGCGGCCTGCCCACGCCCGCGACCCGGCCGTGGTGGGTATCCCGGCGGTGTCGATCACGTCTTTGAGTCCGTAGGGGATGCCGTGCAGCGGGCCACGGTAGTCACCCTCGCGGATCTCGCGCTCCGCCTGTGCGGCGGCTTCCCTCGCACGGTCCGCGTCCACGGTGGCATAGGCGTTGAGCCGTCCTTCGCTCGCCTCGCAGCGGGCCAGGACGGACTCGACGAGCTCGACGGGCGACAACTCGCGCCCGCCGACGGCTGCGGCGGCCTCTTCGACCGTCAACTCACAGGGCAGCACGGGACGTTCCGTCCTCGGCGCCTGCGGCGCTGTACGCCGAGGACGGGGCCACGCCTTCGAGGTCGAGCCCCTGCAGCCCGGCCAGGATGCCGTCGAGCCAACCGGCCAGTTCCGACACCCGGTCGGTCCAGCCGGCCTCGGGCGCGGGTTCCTGTGGTGCCGCGGGCGGACCGTACGAGGAAGCCATCGAGGGTTCCTTACGCGAGGCGGTGCGGGCAGGGGAGAACCCGGCGGCCCTTCGGGGGATGAGAGGGCCGCCGGGGGTACGGGTGTCCGCGGCCTTCGGGACCGGTCACGGACAGGAGCGCGGTACGAGCGGTACTCGGCGGTACCAGAGGTGCTGGACTGCTCGGCGGTGCTAGACGTCGATCGTGACGTCGTACGACTCCAGCCAGGCGTTGAGCCAGAGCGGTACTTCCAGGTCGATGCGGGTGATCTGCGTGCTGGCCGTGCTGATGCTTCCGTCGAGGCGGCCGCGGGTCCGTTGCAGATCGAGGAGCGGCAGGATCGGCGCGTTGCCCTGGCCGATGACCTCGGCGAGCCTGTCCCGGAGCTTCTTCTCGTAGCCCGAGTCCTGGGTGCTGGGGTAGGGCGCCTTCACGCGCTGGGCGATGGACTCGGGAAGCACGTCGCGGGTCGCGGCGCGCAGCAGGCTCTTCTCACGGCCGTCGAAGGTCTTCATGGCCCAGGGGGCGTTGAAGACGTACTCGACGAGACGGTGGTCGCAGAACGGGACGCGCACCTCCAGTCCGACGGCCATGCTCATCCTGTCCTTGCGGTCCAGGAGGGTGTTGAGGAAGCGGGTGAGGTTGAGGTAGCTGATCTCCCTCATGCGCTTCTCCAGGCCGGTCTCACCTGCCAGGACCGGGACTTCGGCGATGGCGTCGCCGTAGCTGGAGCGCCGGTATGCGGGAATGTCGAGGGTTCCCAGCAGGCCGCCGTCGAACAGCGGTGTGCCGTCGTAGAACGGTCCCGGAGTCGTGGTCAGCCAGGGGAACGTTTCGGCGGTGAGGACCTCGGGGTCGTGGAACCAGCTGTAGCCGCCGAAGAGTTCGTCGGCGGACTCCCCGGACAGTGCGACCGTGGAGCGTTCCCGTACCGCCTGGAAGAGGAGGTAGAGGGAGGGCCACAGGTCTCCGTACCACATGGGGGGCAGGTCGGTGGCGGCGAGGACGGCCGCCCGGACCCCCGGGTCGCTCAGGTCGTCGCTGTTGAGGAGGATCTCCTTGTGCTCGGCGGCCACGTGCTGGACGAGGTCCCGTACGAAGGGCGCGTCGGGCGTACTGCGCAGGGGGTCGGGGACGAAGTTCTCCTCCGCTCCGACGAAGTCGACGGAGAAGGAGCGGACCGGACCCGCCCCCTCGGCGGCCAGCGCCTTGGCGGCCAGGGCGGTGATCGCGGAGGAGTCCAGTCCGCCGGAGAGCAGGCTGCACAGGGGCACGTCGGAGATGAGCTGCCGGCTCACGGTGTCCTCGAGCAGGCCGCGGACCGTGTCGATGGTCTGCTTCAGCGTGTCCGTGTGCTCCTTGGCCTCCAGCGCCCAGTAGCAGCGCTTGACCAGCCCCTCCCGGCGGACCCGGACGGTGTGGCCGGGCCGGACCTCGTGCATGCCGGTGAAGATGGCGTGCTCGGGGGTCTTGACCATGTCGAGGAGTTCACGCAGGCCGTCGGTGTTGATCCGGCGCGGGATGCCCGGGTGCGCGAGGATCGTCTTGGGTTCGGAGCCGAACAGGACCCCGTCGGCCGTCGGGTAGTAGTACAGCGGCTTGACGCCCATCCGGTCCCGCACGAGGAGGAGTTCCTGGCTGCGGACGTCCCAGACGGCGAACGCGAACATGCCGTTGAGCTTGTCGACGAGCCCCTCCCCCCATTCCAGATAGCCGCGCAGCACCACTTCGGTGTCGCTGCGGGTACGGAAGTGGTGCCCCCGGGAGGCGAGGTCGGACCGGAGTTCACGGTAGTTGTATATCTCGCCGCTGAAGGTGAGGACGGCGAGCGTGCGTCCGTTCTCCTCGGCCGTCATGGGCTGACGGCCGCCTTCCAGGTCGATGACGGAAAGCCTGCGGTGGCCGATCGCGGCGTGCCGGTCGATCCACACCCCTTCGTCGTCCGGGCCGCGGCACGCCATCGTCCGTGTCATGGCGTCGACGACGGCGCGCTCCTGTCCTAAGTCGCGCGTGAAATCTACCCAGCCCGCGATGCCGCACATAAGCGACGTACTCCTTCGGTCGAAGAACGGAAGAACGGCGGACGCCTGCCTGGTGCGGACGCCCGTGTCCCTGGGACAAGGGATGTGTGTGCAGGCCACCGGTCCGGCCCGTCGCAGCGGGGTGGCTGCGGCGGACCGGACGTCGGGCAGGAGCCCCGGGTGAGGAGCGGTGGCCCTACGGCTGGTGAGCCGGCTCGGGCCAGGTGACCTTTCGGGCGTGGTGGACGCCGATGGCCACCACGGTGAGGACCGCGGCCGTACCGGCGAGTGCCATGACCATGGACGGGGAGGATCGGTCGACCACCACGCCTCCGGCCAGGGCGCCCATCGAGATGGTGGCTTGGAACGATGCCGTGAAGAGCACCGAGGATGCCTCGGGGGAATCGGGACAGGCCTTGGCGAACCAGGTCTGGGAGCAGACCGGAACGGCCCCGTACGCGACGCCCCACAGGATCAGCAGGCTCACCGCCCCGAGCCGGCTGCCGCCGAGCACCGGGAGCAGCAGGGTCGCCCCGCCGATCATCGCGGCGGCTGCCGCGAAGGTGGCCCTCGGGTAACGCGCCACGAGTGATCCGCCCAGGAAGTTCCCGGCGATGCCGGCTGCCCCGTAGATGAGGAGGAACACGGTGATGAGCCCGGCGCCCACCTGTGTCACCTGTTCCAGGAACGGGGTGACGTAGGTGTAGGCCCCGAAGTGGGCGAGCACGACCAGGAAGGTGATCACCAGCGCGAACCGGGTGTTGACGCTCTTCAGCATGCCGGTGAGCACGCGCAGGCGTGTGGGCTCCTCCGCGGGCAGGGACGGGACCACCAGGATCAGCAGGACGAATACGGCGAGGGTCAGGACTCCCATCACCAGGAAGGCTGTACGCCACCCCGCGACGTCCCCGATGAACGTGCCCATCGGCACGCCGAGCACGGATCCGAGCGGTACCGCGGAGAAGATCACCGCGGTGGCGCGGCCGACCGACTCCGGGGGCACCAGCCGGCCGGCCAGTCCCGCCCCGATCGACCAGAACCCTCCGATGGTGATGCCGACCATCACCCGGGAGACCAGGACCAGCCAGTAGCTGGACGCGGCGGCCGCCAGGAAGTTCGCCAGCGCCAGCAGGAGGATGAACGCCCCCAGCATGAGACGCCGGTCGATGCGCCCCGTGGCCACGGTGACCAGAGGTGCCGAGATGGCCGCCAGGAAGCCCGGCATGGTCATCATCAGGCCGGCCATTCCATCGGAGATGGTGAAACTCGACCCGATGGAGGTAAGCAATCCGATCGGCAGGATTTCGGTGGTGACGATCGAGAAAATTCCCAGCATCACCGAGATCACGGCCAGCCACGAGACGAGTGGCGACCTGGCCGGCAGTTCAGCGGGGTCGATGGAAGTAGTCGTTGCTGTGGACACGAATCCCGTCCTGTTGTGGGGCCTCACAAATGATTGTGAGCACTATTGCAGCAGGGACAGGAGACACCTTCTGGCAGTTTTCCGACGTCAACAAGAGCGCCCGGGCACCCCGCCGACCCGCCGGCCGAATTGCGTCAGGACCGGAGAGCCCGGCGTTCCGGCTGTTCAGGCGGTTCAGGGCGGGCTCGGGGCCGGTGACGGCACGCCCCTCATTCGGGCGGCAAGTCCGCGCTACTTCGTCAAGTCGGCGAACGCGGAGAAGGCGAACCCGCGCGCAAAGAGAGGGCACGGGATCGGCGCGTTCGAATTTTTACTTTCTTCCATCAAAAGTGCATGAACAAGAAAGGAAACGGTCAACTCGGACTGCTGCCGGCTCCGGAAATCAGCGCCTCGGGTTCGCCGGGGTACTCGGGCGCACAACGCGAGCGGCCCTCGTCGCCGACACGCACAGACCCGGCGGCGACCAGGGCCAGGGGCGGCGAAATGCGCAAAGGGTCCACCAGGGGCGCCGACCACGCAGGCGAGGCAGAAAACCTTGGCCAACATGTACAGCAACTGGAG